>JAEZYE010000063.1 GCA_023419315.1 Pseudomonadota bacterium | reverse complement strand
ATTCCCGGCAGCGCTGGGAAACCATCGAGAAGATCATCCAGTTCCGTCCGCTGGCGCTGGTGATCAGCAAGAACCAGCAGTGTCCGGAAGATCTGCGCGAGGCCGCGAACGAATCCGACACCCCGCTATGGATTTCGCCCAAGCGCGGACACGAACTGCTCAATCATCTTTCGTACCACCTGGCCCGCACGCTCGCCCCGCGCGTGACGCTCCACGGCGTCTTCATGGAGATCTATTCCATCGGCGTCCTGATTACCGGGGAAGCCGGCTCCGGCAAGAGTGAACTGGCGCTTGAACTGCTGAGCCGCGGCCACCGGCTGGTCGCCGACGACGCGCCGGAGTTCACCCAGATCGCGCCGGACGTGCTGGACGGCACCTGCCCGGAACTGCTGCAGGATCTGCTCGAAGTGCGCGGGCTGGGCGTGCTCAACGTGCGCGAGATGTTCGGCGACACCGCGGTGAAGAAGAACAAGTACCTGCGCCTGATCGTCCACCTGACCCGCCCGATGACCGAGCCGAATCCGCACGGCTACGAACGGCTGACCGGCGATTCAGGGACGCGCCATGTGCTCGATCTCGACGTCCCGCTGATCACCCTGCCCGTGATGCCCGGCCGCAACCTGGCCGTACTGACCGAGGCGGCCACGCGCCTGCACATTCTGCGCACGAAAGGCATCGACCCGGCCGCGATGTTCATCGCGCGCCACAGCAACCTGCTGGAGCGCAGTACGCCATGAGCCCTTCCCTCCCCGAGGACGAGATCCCGGCGGCTGTCCGCGCCGCACCGCCGACGGTCGTGATCGTCAGCGGGCTGTCCGGTTCCGGCAAGTCGGTGGCGCTGAAGACGTTCGAGGATCTCGACTACTACTGCATCGACAACCTGCCGGTGGATCTGCTGCCGCCGTTCGTCCGCAGCCTGATGCGCGACGACACCCTGCCGCAGAAGATCGCCGTGGGCATCGACGTGCGCAGCCGCAACAACGAACTGGCCAAGCTGGCGCAGTGGCGCGCCGCCCTCGCCCAACTGGGCCTGGAAGGCACGCTGCTCTTCTTCGATGCGAACGACGACGTCTTGCTGCGGCGGTATTCGGACACGCGCCGCCGGCATCCGCTGGGCCATGCCGGATTGACCTTGCAGGAAGCCATCCGCCGCGAACGCGAAATCGTGGCGCCACTGCGCGAAGCCGCTGACGTGGTCATCGACACCAGCCAGCTCAACGTGCACCAGTTGCGCCGCCGCATCATCGCGGAGTTCGCGCTCAACAATGGCGCGGCGCTGTCGCTGCTGTTCGAATCCTTCGCCTACAAGCGCGGTGTTCCCGCCGATGCGGACTTCGTGTTCGATGCGCGGGTGCTGCCCAACCCGCACTGGAATCCCGAATTGCGCCCCTTCTCCGGCCGCGATACGAAGGTCCGCGAATTCCTGCGCGCCCAACCGGAAGTCAACGAATATGTCGGCCAGGTCAGCCAGTTCCTGGATACCTGGTTGCCTCGTCTGCGTGGCGAAACCCGCAGTTACGTGACCATTGCCTTCGGCTGTTCGGGGGGCAAGCATCGTTCGGTCTATCTGGCCGAAACACTGGCCCAGCACGCGCGCAACCAAGGCTGGGACGAGGTCGCGACGTTCCATCGCGAGCTGGACTGAAACCGCCGTCACGGCTCGGGAAACGCACGACGAGCGCAACAGGGCATCCCGACGGAAACGCTATCGGGCCGTCATCCGTGTCTGTTAACGTTTCGGCATGGCTTGTGGCATCCTCCTCATCACCCATCCCGGCATCGGCGCCTCCCTCCTGGCGGTGGCCCGCGCGCTGTTGCGGCAACTGCCGCTGAAGGCGGAAGCGTTCGAAGTCCCGTTCGATGCGGATCTCGATGCACTGCTGCCGCAGGCATCGGCCGCGTTGCGCCGGGTGGATGACGGTGACGGTGTCGTGGTGCTGACGGACTTGTATGGAGCCAGTCCGGCCAACCTCGCCAACCGGCTGTCGCGATTGGGAACGCCGGTGCGCCGCGTTTCCGGTTTGAGCCTGCCGATGTTGTTGCGGGTGATGAACTATCCGGAACAGGGACTGGACCACTTGCCGGCGACCGCCTCCGCCGGTGCACGCAATGGAGTCATTCACGACGATGCTTGAACGCGAACTCACCGTTTCCAACCGCCTGGGCCTGCACGCCCGCGCCACCGCCAAACTGGTCCAGGCGCTGGCCGGATTTCGCTGCAACGTCACCCTGTGCGCGAAAGGCCGCGAGGTGAATGCGAAGAGCATCATGGGCGTCATGCTGCTGGCCGCCGGCCAGGGCACACCGGTCATCGTCCGCGTCGATGGCGAGGATGAGGCCATTGCACTGGAAGCGGTTGCTTCGCTGTTCGAGCGACGATTCGACGAGGACGCCTGATGCGGAAGCTGCTGTCGGGCCATGGCGCATCGCGCGGAAGCGCGCTGGGGCGCGCCCGGGTCCGGCTGCCGCATGTCCTTGAGGTGGCGGAACAGCGCATCGGCGCCAATGAAACCGCCGCCGAAGTGGACCGCCTGCACCAGGCCATCGCCGCCACCCGCGGCGAAATGCGCGAACTGCGCGCAAAGTTGCATGGGGCACTGGCGAAGGAAGTCGGCGAGTTCCTCGATCTGCATGCACTGCTGCTGGACGACCCGGAACTGCTGCAGGGCCTGGACGAACTGATCCGCGTCGGCCGCTACAGCGCCGACTATGCACTGCGCCTGCAGCGTGATCGCCTGGCCGCGGTCTTCGAGACCATGGACGACGACTACCTCAAGAGTCGCCTCGACGATCTGGATCACGTGATCGGCCGCATCCATGCGCACCTGCAACAGCGCGCGGGCCCGACCGAAGGCGTCGCCGGCGAAATCCTGGTCTGCGACAACGTCGCGCCATCGGAGCTGGCGCAACTGCAATCGCAAGGCGTGGTGGCTATCGTCACCGCCGCGGGCAGCACGCTGTCGCACAGCGCCATCCTCGCGCGCAGCCTGCATCTGCCACTCGTGGTCGGCGCACAACAGGCGCTGTTGCGCATCAACGATGGCGATGCGCTGATCGTCGATGGCGGCACCGGCGCCGTGGTGGTAGAACCGCATGCGGAAGATCTGCGCGATTACCGCTCCCGCCTGCGCGAAGCCGCGCGCGAAGAGCGCGAGCTGGGGCGACTGCGTTCCAAGCCCAGCCGCACCCGCGACGGCGTGGACATCGCCCTGTACGCCAACGCCGAATCGCTCGACGATGTCGCGCGCGCACACGCCCTCGGCGCCGCGGGGCTCGGCCTGTACCGCACCGAGTTCCTGTTCCTGCAGCGCAATGAACTGCCGGACGAGGAGGAGCAGTTCCGCACCTATCGCGAAGTGGTGCTCGGCATGAGCGGCCGTCCGGTGACCATCCGCACGCTGGATCTGGGCGCTGACAAGGCCGATCGCACCGGGCTGGTGATGGAGGACGAAGACAATCCGGCGCTCGGCGTGCGCGGCGTACGCCTGTCGCTGGCGCGCATGCCGGTGTTCGATACCCAGCTTCGCGCCATCCTGCGCGCATCCGCGTACGGACCGGTGCGCATCCTCGTACCGATGGTGAGCAGCCGCGAGGAAATCCTCACCGTCCGCAAACGCATCAACAAGGTCGCCACGCAGTTGCGCAAGGAAGGCCATGAGTTGGCCGAACACATCGCACTGGGCGCCATGATCGAAGTGCCCGCCGCCGCCATCGCGATGCAGGGCTTCATCGATGACGTGGACTTCGTGTCGATCGGCACCAACGATCTGGTGCAGTACCTGCTGGCGGCCGATCGCAACCATGAAGCACTCAGCGAGCTGTACTCGCCGCTGCATCCGGGCGTGCTGCGGCTGTTGCGCCACGTGATCACCATTGGCGCCGAGCACGGCAAACCGGTGGCAGTCTGCGGCGAGATGGCCGCCGATCCGTATCTGGCTCCCCTGCTGCTCGGCCTTGGGCTGCGCGAATTCAGCCTGCATCCCAACACGCTGCTGGAATTGCGCCGCGCCATTCGCGAAAGCCATTGGGCGGATTTGCAGGATCAGGGCACGCGCCTGTTGCAGGCACGTGACCGTGCCGGCATCGATCGCTGGATCAAGAAAGCCCGGGGCTGAGCCCGACGCGTTGGTTTTCGCGTGCGCTCACTGGGGTCCTGCGGTTTCCGCAAACAAAGGGTGTCCATAAATTCGTCGGCGGGCGATAATGCGCGCATGAACACCTGATGCCACGGTCGCATCCGTCCTGCGGATCGGCCACGTTTCGGAGCACCGCATGGCCGAAGCCGTCCGCCACGACAAGACCGCGCGTCAACTGCGCCTGCTGTCCGATGCCCTCGACAGCGGCCGGCTTGGGCCTGTGCGCCGGTTGGTCAATACGCTGGCGCCCGCCGAAATCGGCAACCTGCTCGAATCCCTGCCCCCCGGCAAGCGCGAAGTCGTGTGGGGGCTGGTCGATGCCGAGGACGATGGCGAGGTGCTTGTCCATGTCGGCGACGAAGTGCGCGAAAGCCTGCTCGCCGAGATGGACACCGATGAAATCGTCGCCGCGGTCGAGGATCTCGACATCGACGATCTGGCGGATCTGGTCGAAGACCTGCCCGATACCGTCATCGACGAAGTCCTCAAGTCGATGGATCGCGAGAACCGCGAGCGGCTCGAACAGGTGCTCTCCTATCCCGAGGACAGCGCTGGCCGCCTGATGAACCCGGACGTGGTGACGGTGCGCGCCGACGTCAACGTCGATGTGGTGCTGCGCTATCTGCGCCTGCGCGGCGAACTGCCGGATCACACCGACCACCTGTTCGTGGTCAGCCGCCGCCATCAGTATCTGGGCCGCGTATCACTGGCCGCACTGGTGACGCACGACGACAGCACGCCGATCAACCGGTTGATCGATGACGAGCAGCCGGCGATCGATGTCGGCGAGCGCGCCGAGGAAGTCGCCCGCCAGTTTTCCGATCACGACTGGATTTCCGCGCCCGTGGTGGATGACAACAACATCCTGCTCGGTCGCATCACCATCGACGACGTGGTCGACATCATTCGCGAACAGGCCGAGCACCAGGCCATGAGCGCGGCCGGCCTGGACGAGGACGAAGATCTGTTCTCGCCGGTGCGGCGCGCATTCCGGCGCCGCCTGATCTGGCTCGGCATCAATCTGTGCACGGCGTTCATCGCGGCCAGCGTGGTCGGCCAGTTCGAAGGCAGCATCGCCAAGCTGGTGGCGCTGGCGGCGTTGATGCCGATCGTGGCCGGGATGGGCGGCAACGCCGGAACGCAGGTACTGGCACTGATGGTCCGCGGCCTGGCGCTCGGGCAGATCGGCGCTTCCAACGTCATGACGCTGCTGAAGAAGGAACTGTACGTCGCGTTGATCAATGGCGCGTGCCTCGGCGTCGGACTCGGCGTGATCGTCTATCTCTGGTTCGGCCAGCCCGGGCTGTCGCTGGTGATCGGCAGCGCGCTGACGATCAACCTGCTCACCGCGGCGACGGCCGGCGTGCTGGTGCCGCTGACGCTCAAGCGGCTGGGTTTCGATCCGGCGCTGGCGGGCGGTGTCATCCTCACGACGGTGACCGACGTGATGGGCTTCCTGAGCTTCCTCGGACTGGCGACGGTCATCCTGCTGCGCTGATGGTGCACTGCACGCGGCCGTGATCCCGGTGCGGAGTATCCTCACCGGCCATTGCGCCGCCGGAGTTCTCCCCCATGTCCCTGCTTCGCCTGATGGTCGTCCTGACGTCCGCCGTGTTCGCCACCAGCGCCTGCGCTTCGCCTGCCGCGCAATCGCACGGCGAATTCCTCGCCCGCGAGGTGACGGTGGGCGGGCAGATCCATCGCTACCAGGTGTTCGTGCCCCGGCACCGCGACGACACGGCCGGCCCGCTGCCGACCCTCCTGTTCCTGCACGGTTCCGGTGAGCGCGGCAACGACAATCAGGCGCAGATCACCGTCGGGCTGCCGGCGCATGTGCAGAAGCATCGCGATGATTTTCCCGCGCTGGTGGTGATGCCGCAGGCGCCGCAGGACAGCGAGTGGACGCAGGACGCCGGGCCGATCGCACTCGCCGCCCTGGACGCCGCGATGAAGGAATTCAATGGCGACCCGGCCCGCGTCTACCTGACCGGGCTTTCGATGGGCGGCTATGGCAGCTACGAACTGGCACTGCAGCAGCCGCGCCGCTTTGCGGCGCTGGTGCCGGTCTGCGGCGGGCTGACGGTGGATTGGACCGACGAACGTCAGCAGATGCAGGCGCACAGCGTGGCGGGCGCGGCGGATCCCTTCACCGAAGCCGCGACCCGGCTGAAGGAGATGCCGATCTGGATCTTCCACGGCGCCCGGGACGACCTCGTGCCGCCTGCGCAGTCGCGGAAAATGTACACGGCGCTGAAGGCGGCAGGCGGCGAAGTCCGCTACACCGAGTTCCCCGACGCCAACCACAATTCGTGGGATCCCGCTTATGCCACGGCCGAGCTGTGGCCCTGGCTCTTCGCGCAGCACCGCTGATCATGGCCGAACTGCTTCGCGACTATTTCAGTCCCGGCTGGCGCGAGCGGCCGCATGTCTGTGCATGCGGCTGGGAAGGCGATTCACGGGCCATGGCAATGGAACTGCACGACGCGGTCACCGACTACGCCTGCCCCGACTGCGGCAACCTGCTGCTGATCGTGGATCACCCCTCGCTGGAAGATGTCCGGCTGGCAGCCGAAGCCGGTCATCCGGAAGCCCTCGAACAATGGGCGATCCTCGAATCGGCGCGCGAGCATTTCCCGCCTGGAGCGGGCTGAGACTCAACTTCCGCGCACCCGGGCCGATAGTCTGGCTGCCCCTCCCGTTCGTGGCAGCGCCCATGGCTGAACCCTCCGATGCTCCTTCCGGCTTGACCAGCGGCCTGCGCCGTCTCTGGTCCCGGCCGCGTGCAGCCAGTGCTGCGCATACGCGCGCCGGCCCGGCACGGGACGACGCGGATGCCGCGCTGGGCATCGGTTCGATCACCGCCGCGGATCTGCAGGTCCTGTTTTCGCGGGCTGAAGAACCGCATGCGCTGCTGGAAGCCTTCGCCGATGGCGTCGCCGGTCTGAGCGGCGAACTGCGCGGCATGGGGCAGCGTCTCAAGTCCGCCCATGTCGAAACCGACTGGCAGGCCTATGGGCGCGCCATGCGCCACCTGATCGACAAGTACATCCGCACCATCCAGGACGAACCGCTGCCCACTGCGCCGCGTGCGCTCAGCGATGCCGAGCGCCTGCGTGATCTGCTGCACTTCACCTTGGTGACCGGCGTGGAAGCGCTGCTCCACGAAGATCACGCAATGGCGATGCGCTCACAGCACATCGCCGATCACCTGCGCCTGTGGCAGCCCGGCCAACCGCTGGAAACACTCGACGACCGGCTCAAGGATCTGTGCCATCTGATCGGCCTGCGCACGCACGAAGCCAACGACGCGCAAGCGCTGCTGCGCAGCCTGTTCGATCTGCTGCTGGAAAACGTGGGCGAACTGCTGGAAGACGGCAGCTGGCTGCAGGACCAGATCGCCGCGGCGCGCAACCTGCTTGCCGGCCCGCTGGATCGCAACGCGCTGGAGCAGACGCGCACCGGCCTGCGCGAGGTGATCTACAAGCAGGGCCTGCTCAAGCAGGGCCTGGTCGAATCCAAGGCCGCCATGCGCGAGATGATGGTGACCTTCGTCGACCGCCTCGACGGCATGGCCAACAGCACCGGCGAACTGCACGACCGCATCAGCTATCACTCGGTGGCGATCCGCAACAGCCGCAGCATCGCCGAACTGGGCAAGCGGATGGAGGACATCCTCAGCGACACCGCCCTGCTGCAGGCGCAGACGTTGAAGGCGCGCGACGATCTGCTGGTGGCGCGCGAGGAAGCGCACGCCGCCGAAGAGCGGGTCGCTTCACTGGAACACGAGCTGCAGACGGTGTCGAACCTGGTGCGGGTCGATCAACTTACCGAAGCGCTCAACCGGCGCGGCTTCGACGAACTGTTCAGGCGCGAATCACAGCGTGCGCAGCGCGTGGGCCAGCCGCTGTGCCTGGCCTTGATCGATCTGGATGATTTCCGCCTCATCAACGCGCAGCACGGCCATCTCGGCGGCGACGCGGCGCTGTGCCATTTCGTCGCGGTGATGAAAGCCAAGCTGCGCGGCAGCGATGCAATCGCGCGCATGGGTGGCGAGGAATTCGTGCTGCTGCTGCCGGAGACACCTTTCAGTGAAGCGCAGGCCACGGTCACCCGTCTGCAGCACCGTCTCGCACAACGTCCTTTCATGTACGACGACGCGCGCATCGCCGTGACATTCAGCGCGGGCGTCGCCTGCTGGCATCCGGGCGAGACGCAGGAATCACTGCTCGAACGTGCGGATCGCGCGATGTACCAGGCCAAATCCAGCGGCAAGAACCGGGTCGTGGCGGCCCACTGACCGCCACGGCAAAACGGTTCAACCCAGCAGCGTTTCCAGCACCGCCATGCGGATGGCGACGCCATTGCTGACCTGGCGCAACACCAGCGACTGCGGACCGTCGGCCACGTCGTCGGTGATTTCCACGCCACGATTGATCGGCCCCGGATGCAGCACGACCGCATCCTTCGCGGCGCGCGCAAGGCGCTTGGCGTCCAGGCCGTAGTCGCGGTGGTAGTCCTCGATTGAATCGATCAGCCCTTCTTCCATGCGCTCGCGTTGCAGGCGCAGCATCATCACCGCATCAACCCCTTCGATCAGCGCGTCGAAATCTTCGCCAATCGTGCAACCGGCCAGCGTGTCGTCCTGCGGCAACAGCGATTGCGGGCCGCACACGCGGATCTCGCCGGTGCCCAGCGTCCGCAGCGCGTGCAGGTCGGATCGCGCCACGCGCGAATGCTTCACGTCGCCGACGATGAGGACCTTCAGACGCGAGAAGTCCGGGCCCTTCGCCTGGCGCAGGGTCAACGCGTCGAGCAGCCCCTGGGTGGGATGCGCGCTGCGTCCATCACCGGCGTTCACCAGCGTCGTCCCCTCGCCCGCTACTTCGGCCAGCGCATCCACCGCGCCATCTTCCGAATGACGCACGACGAATCCACGGATGCCCATGGCTTCCAGATTCTTCAGCGTGTCACGCGCGGTCTCGCCCTTGCGGGTCGACGAGGTCGATGCGTCGAAATTCAGGATGTCGGCGCCCAGCCGCTGCGCCGCAATCTGGAACGAACTGCGCGTGCGCGTCGACGGCTCGAAGAACAGCGTGCAGACGGTCGTGCCTTCCAGCGAATTGCGCCGCTGCGTGCGACCCAGTGCGGTATCGCGAATCTGTCCCGCGCGATCCAGCAGGCGGCAGAGGGTTTCGCGGGGCAGGTCTTCCAGTGTGAGCAGGTGTTGCAGACGTCCGTTCGAATCGATTTGCGAGGTCATGGGATGCGGGGACTGTTGCGGAGAGGAAAGATGCGGGCGAATGGCGCCTGCGGAGAAGCACACGGCGGGATCTTTCGCGCGGGTGCGCCCGATACGTTTGCGTTGCCGGAAGCAAGCGGAAGCATGGGCGCCGGACGCAATCCGCCATCCGGTACATGGCTCGCTCGACGAAGCGGCAGGCTCAATGCGAACGTTTCACCGGCGTTCGAGTCGGAACGCGGAAAGAGCAGAGTGGCTTTCAGCACGGATACGCAGCTCAAAGCGTCACCTGCGTCGCATCGTGCGGCGCGGCCAGCCAGCGCTCGATGATGACCGCAGCCGCCACGGCGTCCAGCGCCGCCGCGTCGCGCTTGCGCTTGCGGCCCTCGGCGCGGTCCAGTGCGAAACGTTGCGCGGCTTCGATCGAGCTGGCGCGCTCGTCCACCAGCACCACCGGAAGCCGATAGCGTACGTGCAGTTCTCTCGCGAATGCCTGCGCGCGCTTGCGGATGGGCTGGTCGCCTCCGTCCAGCGTCATCGGATCACCCACGACGAAGCCATCCGGACGCCATTCCGCGTGCAGTCTGTCGATCGCCTGCCAATCGGGACCGTGTGCATGCACATCGACGACGGCCAGCGCGCGTGCGCCCGAGCCGAACGCGCTGCCGACCGCCACGCCAATCCGGCGCGCGCCGACGTCGAATCCCAACACCGTGCCATCCAGTTTCATGGCCCACTCCCGAAACGCCGCCGACGCCACCCGGACGGGAGGGTTGCGCCGGAATGCGGGGGACGGCGTTTCATGCGTGCCCGCTGTAGTCCGTCAATCGCGTCATGTCCACGCCGATCAGGCCGCCAGCCGCTTGCCAGCGTTGCTCCAACGGCATGTCGAACAGCACCTCGGCATCCGCCGGTGCGGTGAGCCAGGCGTTTTCGCCCAGTTCGAACTCCAGCTGGCCGGCGCCCCAGCCTGCGCAGCCGAGGGTGACGATGGCGTGTTCCGGCCCGGTGCCTGCCGCCATCGCCTCGAGAATGTCGCGCGAGGTCGTCAGGTACAGACCGTGCGCCACTTCCATCGTCGAATCCCAGTCACGTGCGTCGTCGTGCAGCACGAAACCGCGCTCCGGATGCACCGGGCCACCGCTCAGCACGCGGCGATCGCGAAGCACCGGATCCTGCGTGTGCAGATGCATCTGTTCCAGCACTTCTCCCAGCGTGTACTCGGACGGTCGATTGATCAGCACGCCCATCGCGCCTTCGCCATCGTGCTGGCAGATCAAGGCGACGCTGCGCGCAAAGTTCGGATCATCCAGCGCCGGCGAGGCGATGATCAGCTGGTTGGCGAGGAAGGAGTCGGGGGACATGGCGTCATTCTAGCCCGCCCGGTTACCCTGACGGCATGAGCGGATACTGCGACTTCGCCCCCGGCCATCCCATCCACGGCCCCTATCACGACCACGAGTACGGCTTTCCCCAGAAGGAAGAAGCGGTCCTGTTCGAGCGCCTGCTGCTGGAGATCAACCAGGCCGGGCTCAGCTGGGAAACCGTTCTGCGCAAGCGGGATGCATTCCGGCAGGCGTATGGCGGATTCGATGTCGATACCGTGGCGGCCTACCGTGATGCGGACCGGGCGCGGCTGCTGGCCGATGCCGGCATCATCCGCAACCGCCTGAAGGTCGATGCCGCCATCCACAACGCCCAGATCATCCAGCGGCTGCGCGATTCCCACGGCGGCTTCCACGCCTGGTTGCAGGCGCATCACCCGCGCGACAAGCCAGGCTGGGTGAAACTGTTCAAGCAGACGTTCCGCTTCACAGGCGGCGAGATCACCGGCGAATTCCTGATGAGCCTGGGCTACCTGCCAGGCGCGCATCGCGAGGATTGCCCTGCGTTCTCCCGTGCCGCGAAGAAGCGTCCGCCGTGGATGCAGGCGCCATCGCGCGGCTGAGTCGCCGCCTGATCAACGCAATGCCGCCGGCAGCACCGCGACGCAATCGGCTTCCAGCTTCAATGCGGCCAGATCATCCGCGCGCGTGCGTCCACGATTGAGCAAGGCAATCGGCCGCCGATGCTCGAACGCCATTCGCGCGAAACGGAACCCGGAATACACCATCAGGGAAGATCCGATGACCAGCAGCGCGTCGGAATCCAGCAATCGGTCACGGGCGCTTTCATAGCGGGCACGCGGCACGTTCTCTCCGAAAAACACCACATCCGGCTTCAGCATTCCACCGCAGACTCCACACGTGAGCACGCGGAACTGCGCGAAATCCACGCCGTCCAGATCCGCGTCGCCATCCGGCGCGGTGGCGGCCTCCAGCCCCTCCCATCCGGGATTGGCCGCGCGCAGGCGCACCTGCATGTCCGCACGCGCCGAGCTGCTTCCACAGTCCAGGCAGATCACGCGATCGATGCGCCCATGCAGATCGATGACGTCCCGCGCACCGGCGCGCTCGTGCAGTCCATCCACGTTCTGCGTGAGCAGTGCCGACAGCCGGCCGCCGGATTGCCAGTTCGCCAATGCCCGATGCGCATCGTTCGGCTGCGAGAAGGCCATGCGCGGCCAACCGATGAAGCTGCGCGCCCAGTAGCGTGCATTGATCAGGGGATCACCGGTGAAGGCCTGGTAGGTCACTGGCGGCGTGCGCTTCCACTGGCCATCGGCGTCGCGGTAGTCGGGAATTCCGGACGCCGTGCTGATGCCCGCGCCGGTGAGCACGAAGACGCGCTCGAATGCCGACAGCCAGTCTCGCAAACGCTCGGCCGCCCACGTGGAAGTGTCATCGCTCGACATCATGGTTGCATCATAGGATCACCCGGCGCGGATTCACCTGCTCTTGCCGCATGCGCGGGAGACTGTCCCGCATGGCCATCCGCATCGGAATTTCCGGCTGGCGCTATGCGCCGTGGCGCAGCGTCTTCTATCCACCCGGACTGGCGCAGCGACGGGAACTGGCCTATGCCGCCAGCCGTTTCCCGAGCATCGAAATCAACGGCTCGTTCTATTCCCTGCAATCGCCTTCGAGTTGGGAACGCTGGTATCGCGAAGTGCCGGACGATTTCGTGTTTGCGGTCAAGGGGCCGCGCTTCATCACCCATACGCTGCGCTTGCGCGATACCCGGGCCGCACTGGCCAATTTCCTGGCCTCCGGCGTGCTCGGCCTGCGACACAAACTGGGACCGCTGCTCTGGCAATTGCCGCCAACACTGAAGTACGTCCCCGCGCAACTCGACGCCTTCCTGTCGCAGCTGCCTCGCAATACCGCACAGGCATTGACGTTGGCGCGGCGCCGCGAACGTTCGCTCATGAAGGGCCGCACCGCCCTGCCCGAAGGGGAAGACCGGCCGCTGCGCCATGCGCTGGAAGTGCGGCACGCCAGCTTCTGCACGCCGGAGTTCGTCGAACAGTTGCGGGAGCAGCGCATTGGACTGGTGGTCGCGGACAGCGCGGGCCGGCATCCCATACTGGAAGATGCCACCGCCGATTTCGTCTACCTCCGCCTGCACGGCGACCAGGAGTTGTATGTCAGTGGCTACTCCGACGTCGCGCTGGGCGAGTGGGCCAGGAAAATCGATGCATGGTCAAAGGGCACGCATCCACGCGGCGCGCGCATGGTCAGCCCGGCGGTCACGGAGTCCGCCCCGCGCGATATCTATTGCTACTTCGACAATGACGCCAAGGTGCACGCACCGTTCGACGCCGAAGCGCTTGCGCAGCGCCTGCTGCAACATCGCTGACCGGCCCATGCACCGGCCAGCAAAAAGGCGGCCGAAGCCGCCTTGTGCAATGCGTGACGCGGATCCGGTCAACGCACTTCGGCCACTTCCACGCCGTCCAGACCCTGCGCCAGCGTGCGTGCATCGCCGCCCTGCGAGAGTTTGATGCGCAGGCGCACTTCGTTTTGCGAGTCGGCGTAGCGCAGGGCGTCCTCGTAGGAGATCTCGCCGGCCTGGTACAGCTCGAACAGGCTCTGGTCGAAGGTCTTCATGCCGAGGTTGGTGGATTCCTTCATCAGCTCCTTGAGCTTGTGGATCTCGCCGTCGCGGATGTAGTCCTGCACCAGCGGGGTGCCGAGCAGGATTTCCATCGCCACGCGCCGGCCCTTGCCGTCGGGCGTCGGAATCAACTGCTGCGCCACCACGCCCTTGAGGTTGAGCGAGAGATCCATCAGCAACTGCGTGCGGCGGTCTTCGGGGAAGAAGTTGATGATGCGGTCCATCGCCTGGTTGGCGTTGTTGGCGTGCAGCGTGCACAGCACCAGGTGGCCGGTTTCGGCGAAGGCAATCGCGTGATCCATGCCTTCGCGCGTGCGCACCTCGCCAATCATGATGACGTCCGGCGCCTGGCGCAGCGTGTTCTTCAGCGCGGCGTCCCAGCTGTCGGTGTCGATGCCGACCTCGCGCTGGGTGATGATGCAACCCTCGTGCTTGTGCACGAATTCGATCGGATCCTCGATGGTGATGATGTGGCCGGTCGAATTCTGGTTGCGGTAGCCGATCATCGACGCCAGCGAAGTCGATTTGCCGGTGCCGGTCGCGCCCACGAAGATGATGATGCCGCGCTTGGTCATCGCCAGCGTCTTGATGATCGGCGGCAGGTTGAGTTCCTCGACCGTCGGAATGCGCGTCTCGATGCGGCGCAGCACCATGCCCACCTGGTTGCGCTGGTAGAAGCAGCTCACGCGGAAACGGCCCACGCCAGCCACGCCGATGGCGAAGTTGCACTCGTGGGTTTTCTCGAATTCCTCGCGCTGCGCCGGCGTCATCACGTTGAGCACGAGATCGCGCGATTGCTGCGGCGTCAGCGGTGTCTGCGTGATGGGCGAGATCTTGCCGTGCACCTTGATGGAAGGCGGCATGCCCGCGGTGATGAACAGATCCGACGCTTTCTGGTGCGCCATCAGCTTGAGGAAGGAGGTGAAATCGATGCTGCTCATGGCGGGCTCCGGGTTACGTCAGGAGTTTCTGTTTCATGCAAAAAAGGAGAGCTCTGAAGGAAGCAAGACCTGCGGGGTCCGCGTCTGCGCTCACGGCCATGACCTGCGCCGCGCCTTCACTCTTCCTTTTCCTCTTTCACTCGTTATTCGAACAGACGCTTGTCCTTCGCGTATTCCTTGGCCTGCTGGCGCGTGACCAGGCTGCGCTTGACCAGATCCTGCAGATGCTGGTCGAGCGTCATCATGCCGCTCTGCTGGCCGGTCTGGATGGCCGAGTACATCTGCGCGACCTTGTCCTCGCGGATGAGGTTGCGGATCGCTGGCGTGCCGACCATGATTTCCCAGGCCGCGGTGCGTCCGCCGCCGACCTTCTTCAGCAGCGCCTGGCTGATCACCGCGCGCAGCGATTCGGACAGCATCGAGCGCACCATCGGCTTCTCGCCGGCGGGGAACACGTCGATGATGCGGTCGATGGTCTTGGCGGCCGAACTCGTGTGCAGCGTCGCGAACACGAGGTGGCCGGTTTCCGCGGCGGTCAACGCCAGGCGGATGGTTTCCAGGTCACGCAATTCGCCGACCAGGATGTAATCCGGATCTTCACGCAAGGCCGAACGCAGTGCTTCGTTGAAGCCATGCGTGTCGCGGTGGACTTCGCGCTGGTTGATGAGGCACTTCTGCGAGGTATGCACGAATTCGATCGGATCCTCGACGGTGAGGATGTGCGCATATTCGTTCTTGTTGACGTGATCGACCATCGCCGCGAGCGTCGTCGACTTGCCCGAACCGGTCGGGCCGGTCACCAGGATCAGGCCCTGCGGCTGCTGGATCACCTCGCGGAACAGCGGCGGGCAGGCCAGGTCCTCGAGGGTGAGCACCTCGGACGGAATGGTACGGAACACCGCACCGGCGCCACGGTTCTGGTTGAACGCGTTCACACGGAAGCGCGCCAGCGACGGGATCTCGAAGGAGAAGTCCACTTCGAGGAATTCCTCGTAATCGCGGCGCTGCTTGTCGGACATGATGTCGTACACCAGCGCATGGACCTGCTTGTGGTCCAGGGCCGGGATGTTGATCCGGCGAACGTCGCCGTCCACGCGGATCATCGGCGGCAGGCCTGCGGACAGGTGCAGGTCGGACGCTTTGTTCTTTACGGAAAACGCCAGCAGTTCGGCGATATCCATGAGCGGCTACTCCCCAATAACGGCTTCGACTGGAAGGATCTTTCCCCGGGCGGCAGTATAGCCTCCTGATTCAACGGAACGCGTTACGTGGCCACTCCCCTGCCCCAGATCCTGAGCAACCTGCATGCCGCCGCCGAGGCGGCCGGCCGGCCTGATCCGCGCCTGCTGGCGGTTTCCAAGACCCAACCGGCCGAGGCCGTGGCCGCGCTGGCCGCGCAGGGCCAGCAGGCCTTCGGCGAGAACTATGTGCAGGAAGCGCTGGCGAAGATGCAGGCGCTGCAGCACCTGGCGCTGGAGTGGCACCTGATCGGGCACCTGCAGTCGAACAAGGCCGAGGCCGTGGCCAGCCATTTCGACTGGGTGCAGAGCGTGGACCGGCCCAAGCTGGTGACTGCGCTGGCGCGCCATCGCCCGGCCGCACGCGGCCCGCTGAACGTGCTGATCCAGGTCAACATCGACGACGAATCCAGCAAGCACGGCTGTGCGCCGGAGGACGTCGAGGCATTGGCCGCCGCGATTACCGCTGAGCCCCGCCTGCGCCTGCGTGGCCTGATGGCGATTCCCGCGCCATGGCCCGAGGCCGAGCGTCGCCGCGATGCATTCGTGCGCATGCGCACACTTTTCCACTCACTGGCCGCCCAGCACGCGCAGGTCGACACGCTGTCGATGGGCATGAGCAGCGACTACGCCGACGCCATCGCCGAGGGCGCCACCCTGGTGCGCATCGGCACCGCCCTGTTCGGCGCGCGCCCGCGCCCGGCCTGATCTTGCAAGGAGAGTTCCATGGCAGCTGATTCCATCACCTTCATCGGCGGCGGCAACATGGCGCGCAGCCTGATCGCCGGCCTGATCCGCCAGGGCGTGCCGGCCGCGCACATCCATGTGGCCGAACCGGTGGCCGCCCTGCGCGAGTCGCTGGCTGCCGACTTCGGCGTGCAGGTGCACGACAACGCAATCGATGCGGCCGCGCAGGGCGGCACCTGGCTGCTGGCAGTGAAGCCGCAGGTACTGCGCGAGGTCTGCCAGTCGCTGCAGGCGCTGGCCCAGGCGAACCGGCCGCTGGTGGTGTCGATCGCCGCCGGCATCACCAGTGCGCAGCTGGAGCGGTGGCTGGGTGGCAACCTGCCGGTGGTGCGGGCAATGCCCAATACGCCGGCCCTGCTCGGCGCCGGTGTGACCGGCCTGTACGCCACGCCGTCGGTGGATGCGCATCAGCACGCGCAGGCCGAACAGGTGCTGGCCAGTGCCGGCCGCACCGTGTGGATCGATCGTGAGGCGCTGATGGATTCGGTGACCGCCGTGTCCGGCAGCGGGCCGGCCTATGTGTTCCTGCTGGCCGAAGCGATGGAAGCGGCGGGTATCGCCCAGGGCTTGCCCGCCGACGCCGCACGCACGCTGGTGGTGCAGACCCTGTTGGGCGCCTCGCGGATGCTGGCTGAAGCCGGCGAAAGCCCGGCCGAGCTTCGTCGCCGCGTGACCTCGCCGAACGGCACCACCCAGGCCGCGATCGAGCGCTTCCAGGCGGGGGGGTTCGAAGCGCTGGTGGACAAGGCACTGCGCGCCGCGCAGGTACGCGGGCAGGAATTGTCTGCAGCGAATGATTGATTGCCCTGGGGCCAGATCCCTTTGCCGAGGGAAAGGGATCTGACCCCAGCTGCCCCCCCGATCTGCCCCGATGATCACGGCCCCAACGTGGCCATGACGAAATCGACGAAGCACTGCAGACGCGGGCGCGGGCGTCGATCAGGCAGGTAGATCAGGTGCATCGGCCGCGGTTCGGGCAAGTAGTCGCGCAGCAGCGGCTTCAGTCGCCCCGCTACGATCTCGCCAGCCAGCAACGCCGTCGGCTGCAGCACCAGACCCGCCCCAGCCACCGCGGCTTCGCGCAGCGCGAAGCCGTCGTTGCAGGTCAGCCGCGCCTCCCAATCCACCTGTTCGCCATTGGCCAGCTGCCAGCCATGGCCGCCGCGCCAGGCCAGGTGGCTCAGGCAGTCATGCCCGGCCAGGTCCGCTGGCGTACGCGGTGTACCACGCCGGCGCAGATAGGACGGCGCTGCGCACAGGCTCATCGCATACGGCGGCAGTGGACGCGCCACCACCTCCTGCGATGGCAGCGGCCCGACCCGGATCGCAACGTCGAAGCCGTCCTCGATCAGGTCCACGCGGCGGTTGCTCAGGTCCAGCTCGACGTTCAGCAACGGCTGCGCACGCAGCAGTCCGGACAGTACCGGCGCCAGCACGCAGCTGCCCCACGTGGTCGGCGCGCTGACCCGCAGCAGGCCGCGCGGCTGCACCTGCAGCCCGGCCACGTCCGCCTCGGCCTGCTGCACCTGCTCCAGCACCTGCCGGCATCCGGCCAGGTAGGCGCTGCCGGCTTCGGTCAGGCGCTGGCGCCGGGTGTTCCGTTGCAGCAAGGCGGTGCCCAGGTGCGCCTCCAGCTGCTGGATGTACTTGCCGACCATCACCGCCGACACCTGCAGCTGTTCGGCGGCAGCGGCAAAGCTGCCGCGCTCGGCAACCGCCACGAAGGCCTGCATGCAGCGAAGGGTATCCATTGCTAATCCACGGTTAGGAATCTGCGAATCATACGCCGCTTACCTAACCCCCTTGTGACGGCGCAGACTGCGCTCACTCCCTCACGCAAGGAACGACCATGAAGATCCTCCTCGTCGGTGCCAGCGGCACCCTCGGCCAGGCGGTCGCCCGCCAGCTCGGCCAGCAACACCAGATCCTCGCTGCCGGCCGCCACAGTGGTGAGCTGCGCGTGGACCTGACCGATGATGCGAGCGTCGCCGAACTGTTCGCGCGTACCGGCGCGGTCGATGCGGTGATCTCGACCGCAGGCACGCTGCATTTCGGACCGCTGCAGGAAATGACGCCGGCGCAGTTCAACGTCGGCCTGCAGGACAAGCTGCTGGGCCAGGTGCGGCTGGCACTGGCCGCCCAGCATCACCTCAACGCCGGCGGCTCGATCACGCTGACCAGCGGCATCGTCAGCGCCCAGCCCATCCGCGACGGCGTCAACGCCACGTCGGTGAATGCCGCGCTGGAGGGCTTCGTGCGCGCCGCCGCTTTGGAACTGCTGCCGCGCGGCCTGCGCATCAACGTGGTCAGCCCGAACGTGCTGATCGAATCGATGGCGGCCTACGGTCCCTACTTCCCCGGTTTCGAAGCGGTCAGCGCGCAGCGCGCGGCGCTGGCCTTCCAGCGCGCGGTGGAAGGCATCCAGAGCGGAGAGACCCTCACGGTCTGGTAAGAAAAAAAGGGGACGGAGGGGATTAAGTCGTTTGTGCACTTGCGACTTAATCCCCTCCGTCCCCTTTTTTCATTCCCAGCGCATCGGGCCGTCGCCGCGTTCGCCGAGGACATCGCCGGGGTTGGCCAGTCGGCAGCGCTGCAGCGACAGGCAGCCACAGCCGATGCAGCCGGTCAGTTCATCGCGCAGCCGCTGCAGCATGTGGATGCGCTCCTCCAGCTCGGTGCGCCAGCGCGCGGACAGCCTGGCCCAGTCGGCCTTGGTCGGCGCGCGCCCTTCGGGCAGGCTCTCGAAGGCCCGACCGACCGCTTCCAGTGGCATGCCGACACGCTGCGCCACGCGGATCACCGCCAGGCGCCGCAGCACATCGCGGCTGTAACGGCGCTGGTTGCCCGAGGTACGCAGGCTGCTGATCAGCCCCTTGCGCTCGTAGAAATGCAGCGCGGACACGGCCACGCCACTGCGCTGGGAGACTTCGCCTACGCTGAGCTCCGGGAATGCCATTGCTTGACCTCAACTATGGTTGAGATGTCATGCTGCTGTCTTCGCCGCCCGTTGACAAGCGCGGCCCGCATCTACCCCCTATGACGCCAACGCTTTCACCCGCCAATACCGGCCTGCCGCCGGATACTTCGATCCTGTCCGCGCGCTACCGCGCCACCACCCTCGGCATGGTCGCGCTGGTCGCGCTGCATGCCTTCGAGGCATTGGCCGTCGCAGCCGCGATGCCGACCGTAGCCGAGGCACTCGACGGCCTGCGCCTGTATGCGCTCGCCTTCGGCGGCACCCTGGCCACCAGCGTGATCGGCATGACCCTGGCCGGTCGCTGGGCCGATCGCCACGGCCCGGCCCGGCCACTCTGGTACGGGCTGGCCTGCTT
>JAEZYE010000047.1 GCA_023419315.1 Pseudomonadota bacterium | reverse complement strand
GGTGGATGTCGATCAGCTCATGGTTGTAGCGATCCACGAAGTCGCGATCCAGATCGAGCACGTACGCCAGTCCGCCGGTGAAGCCCGCGCCGAAGTTCAGGCCGACGCGGCCCAGCACCATGACGATGCCGTCGGTCATGTACTCGCAGCAGTGATCGCCCGCACCTTCGATGACCGCGAGCGCGCCGGAGTTGCGTACGCCGAACCGCTCGCCCGCCCGGCCGGCGGCGAACAGTTCGCCGCCCGTGGCGCCGTACAGGCAGGTGTTGCCGAGGATGGGCGTGTTGCGTGCTTCGAAGCGCGCGCCGCGCGGCGGACGCACCACCAGCCGGCCGCCGGCCATGCCCTTGCCGACGTAATCGTTCGCTTCGCCTTCCAGTTCCATGTGCAGGCCACCGGCGTTGAACGCGCCGAAGCTCTGCCCGGCGGTGCCGCGGAAGCGCAGCGTGAGCGGCGCATCGGCCATGCCCTGATTGCCGTGGGTGCGTGCGATGGCGCCTGACAGGCGCGCGCCGATCGAGCGATCCGTGTTGTGGATCAGGAAGCGGTGTTCGCCGCCGGACTTGTTGCGGATCGGCTCGGCGAGCAGGCCATCGAGCTGCGTGGCGAGGCTGTCCGGCGATTCGTACATGCGCTGCGCGGCGCAATGACCCGCATCGATCTGCGCGCCCTTCAGCAGGCGCGAGAGATCCAGGCGCACGCCGTCACGCGGCGATGCATCGACCTGTTCCAGCAGTTCGGTACGGCCGACGATGTCGTCGAGCGAGCGCGCGCCGAGGTACGACAGCCACTGGCGCACTTCCTCGCTGAGCAGTCGGAAGAAGTTCTCCACGCGTTCCGGCAGGCCGGTGAAGTACTGCGAGCGCAGGCGTTCGTCCTGCGTCGCCACTCCGGTTGCGCAGTTGTTGAGATGACAGATGCGCAGGTACTTGCAGCCCAGCACGATCATCGGCGCGGTGCCGAAGCCGAAACTGTCCGCGCCCAGCAGCGCCGCCTTCACCACGTCCAGGCCGGTCTTCAGCCCACCGTCGGTCTGCAGCACGGTGCGATCGCGCAACTGGTTGATCACCAGCGCCTGGTGCGCTTCGGCCACGCCGAGTTCCCACGGCACGCCGGCATAGCGGATCGAACTGATCGGGCTCGCGCCGGTGCCGCCGTCGTGTCCGGAGATCGTGATCAGATCCGCGCCGGCCTTCACCACGCCCGCGGCAATCGTACCGACGCCGGCATGGCTGACCAGCTTCACCGACACCAGCGCCTGCGGATTGACCTGCTTGAGGTCGTAGATCAGCTGCGCGAGATCTTCGATGGAATAGATGTCGTGGTGCGGCGGCGGCGAGATCAGGCCGATGCCCGGACGCGCATAGCGCAGGCGCGCGATCAGCTCGTTGACCTTGTGGCCCGGCAGCTGGCCGCCTTCGCCGGGCTTGGCCCCCTGCGCGACCTTGATCTGCAGCACTTCCGCGTTGACCAGGTACTCCGGCGTCACGCCGAAGCGGCCGGATGCGACCTGCTTGATCTTGCTGCGCTTCTCGGTGCCGTAGCGCACCGGATCTTCGCCGCCTTCGCCGGAATTGCTGCGGCCGCCGAGCCGGTTCATCGCGATGGCAAGCGCTTCGTGCGCTTCCGGTGACAGCGCACCGAGACTGATCGCCGCAGTGTCGAAACGGCGCAGCAGATCGCCGGCATCGGCGACTTCGTCGATCGGGGTCGGCGCGGTGGCCGGCTTGAGCCGCAGCAGGTCGCGCAGCGCCGACGGCGGGCGCGAGTTCACCGCGTCGGCATAGGCCTGCCAGTCGCGGCTGTCACCCGTGCGCGTGGCGCGCTGCAGCGTCGTCACCACGTCGGGGTTGTACATGTGGTACTCGCCGCCGTGGACGTACTTGAGCAGGCCGCCGATCTCCGGCGCCTGCCGATCGTCCCAGGCGCGCGCTTCCAGCTGGCGCGCTTCCTGATCCAGCCGTGCGAAGCCCACGCCACCGATGCGTGCGGGCGTGTCGGCGAAACACAGTTCGACGACGTCCGGATCCAGACCGACAATCTCGAACAGCTGCGCGCCGCGGTAGCTGCTGATGGTGCAGATGCCCATCTTCGAGATGATCTTCGACAGGCCCTTGTAGATGCCCTTGCGGTAGCTGCGACCGATCTGCGCCTGCTCGCCGCCCTTCTTCAGTTGCAGGATGCCGCGCCGGCCGAGATCGAACAGCGTCTGGTACGCCAGGTACGGATACACCGCGGTGGCGCCGTAGCCGATCAGGCAGGCGATGTGGTGCGCGTCGCGCGCGGTGCCGGTTTCGATGATCAGGTTGACGTCGCAGCGCAGGCCTTCGCGGCACAGATGGTGATGCACCGCGCCGGTGGCCATCAGCGCGTGCACCATCGGCCGGCCCTGCTGCGGACGGCGATCGCTCAACACCACCATGACGATGCCTTCGCGCGCGGCAGCTTCGACTTCGGCGCAGATGCGGGTGATCGCGTCCTTCACGCCTTCGCCCACTTCGCACGACAGATCGATGTAGCGATGCTGCCGGTCGTACGGCGCCATCTTCAGCAGCTGGCGCAGCTTGCGCTGGCTGAGCACCGGCGAATTGAGGATGACGTGGCTGACCGTCTCCGGACCGGCGTGGAAGATGTTGGTTTCCTTGCCGAGCTGCGTCGCCAGCGACATCACGCAGTCCTCGCGCAACGGATCGATGGGCGGATTGGTGACCTGCGCGAACGCCTGGCGGAAGTAGTCGTAGAGCGGCCGCGTCTGCCGGCTGAGCACGGCCATCGGCGTGTCATCGCCCATCGAACCGGTCGCTTCCTGCTCGGTTTCGGCGAGCGGGCGCAACACCTGTTCGACTTCCTCACTGGTCAGTTGGAACAGCTTGTGGAAGCCGCGCAGCGTCTTCTCGTCGAACGGCGCGTCGGTGAGCGAAGGATCGATCAACTCGGTCTGCAGGTAGGTGACGCCCTGGTGCAGCCATTGCTTGTACGGCGCGCGCCCGCGGTTGATCCGATCCACGGCTTCGCTGTCGAGCAGATCGCCGCGCTTGAGATCGATCGCCATCATTTCGCCGGGACCGAGCTTGCCCTTGCGGGTCACGCGTTCTGCCGGGACTTCCCACACGCCGGCCTCGGACGCGACGAGGAAATGGCGATCACTGGTCAGCAGCCAGCGCGCCGGACGCAGGCCGTTGCGATCGAGCATGCATGCGGCATAGCGCCCGTCGCAGGCGACGATGCCGGCCGGGCCGTCCCAGGGTTCGGTGTTGAGGCCGTAGAACTCGTAGAACGCAGCGAGATCGGCGTCCTTGAATTCGAGCGACTGCGTGGCCGGTGGCACCAGGATGCGCAGCGCCTGCAGCAGATCCATGCCGCCTGCGACGAGCAGTTCCAGCATGTTGTCCAGGCTCTGCGAATCCGAGCCGTGCATGGAGATCACCGGGTCGAATTCGGCGATATCGAAGCGCGGCGTCTTCCACACCTTGCTGCGCGCCTGCGCCCAGCGGCGGTTGCCTTCGATGGTGTTGATCTCGCCGTTGTGCGCGAGCAGCCGGAACGGATGCGCCAGCGGCCAGCGTGGCAGCGTGTTGGTGGAAAAGCGCTGGTGGAAGACGATAGCGCTGCTGGCCAGATCGTTGCGTTGCAGATCCGGGTAGAAGACCGGCAGCTTGTCGGGCAGCACCATGCCCTTGTAGCCAATCGCGTGCGGCGACAGGGTGACCACGTAGAAGTCGGGAAGCGCGGTGCGCAGCTGCTGTTCGGCGCGTCGGCGGGCGAGGAACAGCGCAAGGGCGAAGCGATCATCGTCGTGATCGCGGCCCGCATCGACGAAGATCTGCTCGATGCGCGGCAAGGTGTCGCGGGCCAGCTGTCCGCAGACGCTGTCGTCGGTGGGCGGCACGCGCCAGCCCTTGACGGTGGCGCCCGCGCGCTGGAGTTCGGTTTCGAGCGTGTCGCGGCATCGCGCCGCGTCGGCTTCATCATGTGGCAGGAATACCAGGCCGGCCGCGAAATGCGCGCCGAGTGCGATGCCGGCTTCCTGCGCGAGCGCGCGGAGGAAGGCTTCGGGTTTGCGGATGAGCAGGCCGCAGCCGTCGCCGGTCAGGCCGTCGGCGGCGACGCCGCCGCGATGGGTCATGCGCGAGAGCGCGGCAATCGCGGTGTCGACGAGTGCGCGCGAAGGCTGATCGTCGAGCTGCGCGATCATGCCGAAACCACAGGCATCGCGTTCGTCGTTCGGGTCGTACAGTCCCGCTGGAGGGCGGCCTTGGCGGCTGCGAAGGGCCATCGCTCTGTGCCTCGGATTTTTCAGACGGAGACACCGTGCCCTGCCCCGCAGCGGCACTTCGAAATGTCACCGGATGCCCGACTAAAGCACAGTTGTTGCGGTGCCGCAAGCCGCATCCGACGGTCGTTCGCGATGGTTGCAGGCGCAACTTTTGCCGGCTTTTTTTGGTCTGCTGCACAGCGCCGGCGATGCTGTTTTTCCGGCGTCGGCAACACGCGATGATGCGCGAATCGCAGGCGTAAAAAAGCCCCGGCAACGCGCCGGGGCCGATGGAGAATCCAGAGGCCGGAACTCTCCGGCTCGCGTGCGATCAACCGCAGCGTACGGCGGTCGCGACACCTTTCTCGTCGAGATCGACATTCAGGCGATTCGGATTGAAATCCATGGTCGCGCCATCGCTCGGCTTCAATGCGCGCAGCGTCTCCGCACGGGTGTCGGTCTTGGCCTGCTGGAGGTCCTCCGGCGTCGCCGTCTTGCCGATCAACCATTGCGCCTGGGTGTCATCGCAGCCGCCCGTGGGCTTCGGTGCGCCGGCCGGATCCGCAGGGGCGGGTTGCGCCGCCTGGACAGCGGCCGCCTGCGATTGCTCCGTCGCGGCCGTCTGTTCATCCGGCGGCGGTGCCGAACAGGCGCCCAGCGTCAGGACCAGGCCGAGGGAAAGCATCACGTAGCGACTCATGCGGACTCCATGGAAGAAGGAATGGATGAAGAATCACAAAACAAACATTCGCATGTCGTTAACCGGCGGACCGAACAGAATCCGGAAATGCCCCCACGTCCCGAGGTTGAAGCCGGACCGGCACCGCAGGCCGCGATTCTGCAGGCGCGCGAAGCCGGGCTGGTGTATGTCACCGATGCCGATCCCGGCATCCGTCGCCGCCGCGCCGGGCGCGGTTTCTGCTACCTCGACCCGGACGGCACGCCGATCCGTGATCGCGAGATTCTGGGCCGCATCCGCGCGCTGGCGATTCCGCCGGCCTACACGGAGGTGTGGATCTGCCCGCGCGAACGCGGCCATCTGCAGGCGACCGGCCGCGATGCGCGGCGGCGCAAGCAGTACCGCTATCACCCGCAATGGAACGCGGTGCGCGGCGACGGCAAGTTCAATCGCATCGTCGCCTTCGGCCAGGCCCTGCCGCGGTTGCGGCGGCGTCTTCGACAGGACCTCGCCTTGCCGGGCTTTCCCCGGGAGAAGGTGCTGGCCATCGTCGTGGCGTTGATGGCGAATACGCTGGTGCGCATCGGCAATGCCGAATATGCCCGCAGCAATCGTTCGTTCGGGCTGACCACGCTGCGCAACCGCCATGCCGAATTCGTCAGCGGCGGACGCGTGCGCCTGCGCTTCCGCGGCAAGGGTGGGCAGGAACACGATGTGGAAGTCGACGATCAGCGGCTGGTGAAATTGATCCGCGCCTGCCAGCAGCTGCCGGGGCAGGCCTTGTTCCAGTACCGCGATGACGAAGGCGAACTGCGTCCGGTCGGTTCCGGCGAGGTCAACGATTACCTGCGCGCCGCGATGGGCGAGGATTTCACCGCCAAGGATTTCCGCACCTGGGGCGGCACGCTGGCGGCTTTCCAGCAACTGGCGGCCACGCCGCTGCCGGAACGGCGCAGCGAGCGCGCACTGGCGCAGGTGCGGCAGGCGGTCGCGCGCGAAGCTGCCGACGTACTGGGCAACACGCCGGCCGTCTGTCGCAAGGCCTACATCGATCCCTGCGTGTTCGAGGGCTGGTTCGATGGCAGCCTGCACCGGTACGCCGCCGGTGCGCGCGGCGCGCGCCAGTGGGAACAGGCGGCGCTGCGGTTCCTCAACCGCATGCACCGCGCCGCGAACGGCAACGGCGCGCGCCGCCGCGCGCTCAGCCGCAGCTGACGCGGGTGATGCGGTTGTCCTTGTCGAGCGTGACGTTCACGCGGTCGGCGCGGTAGTCCATGGTCACGGCCTGGTTCGGGCCGATCGGGCGCATCAGCCCGGCGCCGCTTTCACGCCAGACGCGGTTGACGTTGGTTTCGTTGCCTTCCTGTCCTACGGCCCACTGCACGGCATCGGCATTGCACTGGCCGGCAGGTTTCGCCGGATTCGGGGTTGCGGGGTCCTGGGCGACCGGCGTGCTGCTGCACGCCGCCAACAGGAAGACGCAGGAAGCAAGCAATCCGTGTACGGGAAGGGCAATGCGCGCGTGGTCCATGTCGTCGGCTCCGTTGTGTGGAAGCCGGCATGTTAGGCCGACTGCGCCGCGGCTGCCGTGTCCGCCCTTGTCCTTTTGCAGGAAACGGACCGCCGGCTCAGTAGACGCGCGGCACCCGCTTCACGCCGGTCAGCAACGAATACGCGCTGCCCTGGAGCAGGTGCCGCGCGACCTCGGTCACCGCCACCTGCGCGCCCCACAGTTCGACGCGGCTGCCCAGTCCCGCATCCGGGTGGTCGGTCAGATCGACCGTCAGCATGTCCATCGAG
Organism: Pseudomonadota bacterium; assembly: GCA_023419315.1. Lineage (GTDB taxonomy): Bacteria > Pseudomonadota > Gammaproteobacteria > Xanthomonadales > Xanthomonadaceae > Pseudoxanthomonas_A. The sequence goes on along the minus strand of JAEZYE010000047.1, from coordinate 33,855 downwards.
ACGCGGCCGATGACGCGACCGGGCCGGCCGTCGATGGCGACCGGCGTGCCGGTGGGTGCGAAGTGCGGGTAGCCATCCGCGTAGCCCATCGCGACCACGCCGACGCGCGTCGGCGCGTCGGTGACGAAGCCGCCGCCATAGCCGATGGGTTCGCCGGCCGGCAGATCACGCACGCTGATCACCTTGGATTCCAGCGTCATCACCGGACGCAGCGTGGCGGCCGGTGCCTGCGGGGAACCGAACGGCGTCGCGCCGTACAGCATCAGGCCGGCGCGTCCCCAGTCATTGCGCAGCTTCGGCCAGCCGAGCAGGCCCGGAGAATTCAACAGACTGTGTTCGCCGGGCAGGTCGCGGACCGCTTCGGCGAACGCCTGCGCCTGTTCGCCGGTGCGCGTGCAGTCGAGTTCATCGGCACGCGCGAAGTGCGTCATCGCCACCAGTGAAGCGACCTGCGGCAGCGCCGCCAGCCGCTGCCAGCCGGCGCGGTAGTCGGCGGGCGACAGGCCGACGCGGTGCATGCCCGAGTCCAGCTTCAGCCAGATGCGCAGCGGGCGCGCCAGCCGCGCCTGCTCCAGCGCATCGATCTGCCAGTGCGAGTGCACCACGCAGCCGAGATCGTGCTGCACGATCAGCGGCAGTTCGTCGGCTTCGAAGAACCCTTCCAGCAACAGGATCGGTGCGCGGATGCCGGCCTCGCGCAGGGCGAGCGCTTCCTCGATGCAGGCCACCGCGAAACCGTCCGCCGCGTCTTCCTCCAGCGCCTGCGCGCAACGGACCGCGCCATGCCCGTAGGCATCGGCCTTGATGACCGCAAGCGCACGTCCGCCCGCGAGTTGGCGGGCAAGACGGTAGTTGTGGCGGAGCGAAGCGAGATCGATCAGCGCGCGGGCTGGGCGCATGGTTCGGGAAGCGGGTCGATGCCACCGCGGCGCGCGCCGTAGCGGGAAATATCCAGGCCTTCGCCGCTGATTTGCGGCATGCGCGAGGCCATCAGGTCGGCCAGGTAACGGCCGGAGCCGCACGCCATGGTCCAGCCCAGTGTGCCATGACCCGTATTCAGATAGAGGTTCGAATACGGCGTCGCGCCGACTACCGGCGTGCCGTCCGGCGTGGCCGGGCGCAGACCGGTCCAGAAGGTGGCCGCGGCCAGATCGCCGCCGCGCGGATACAGATCGCCCACGACTTTCTCCAGCGTCGCGCGCCGACGCGGTGACAGCGACAGATCGTGGCCGGCGACTTCGGCCATGCCGCCGACGCGGATGCGATCGTTGAAGCGCGTGATCGCCACCTTGTACGTCTCGTCGAGGATGGTCGAGACCGGCGCCATGGCCGCGTCGACGATCGGCAGGGTCAGCGAATATCCCTTCAACGGATACACCGGCAGGCGGATGCCCAGTGGAGCCAGCAACTGCGGCGTATAGCTGCCGAGCGCCAGCACGTAGCGGTCGGCGGTCTCCCGGCGGCCGTCGATGATCACGCCGCTGATGCGTCCGCCCTGCGATTCGAGCGCCTGCAGGGTCTGGCCGAAACGGAATTCGACGCCGGCCGCCGCCGCCATCGCCGCCAGGCGCTGGGTGAACAGATGGCAGTCGCCGGTCTGATCGTTCGGCAGGCGCAGGGCGCCGGCGAGGGTGTCGGACACGCTCGCGAGCGCCGGTTCGACCCGGGCGATGCCGGCACGGTCGAGCAGTTCGTACGGTACGCCGTACTGCTCCAGCACCGCGATGTCCTTGGCGGCGTCATCCAGCTGCGCCTGCGTGCGGAACAGCTGGGTCGTGCCGAGCTGGCGACCTTCGTAGTCGATGCCGGTCTCGCGGCGCAGCTCGTCCAGGCAATCGCGGCTGTATTCGGACAGGCGCACCATGCGCGCCTTGTTGATGGCGTAGCGCGACTGGGTGCAGTTGCGCAGCATCTGCGCCAGCCACAGGTATTGCTGCGGATCCAGGCCGGGCCGGATCGCCAGCGGCGCATGCTTCGAGAACAGCCACTTCAGCGCCTTGAACGGCACGCCGGGCGCGGCCCAGGGCGAGGCGTAGCCGGGAGAAATCTGGCCGGCGTTGGCGAAGCTCGTTTCATCGGCCGGACCGGGCTGACGGTCGACCACGGTGACTTCGAATCCGGCGCGTGCCAGATACCAGGCACTGGCCGTGCCGATGACGCCGCTTCCCAGGACGAGTACGCGCATGATTGCTCCGAAAATGGATTCCAGACATTTCCCTGGACCAGTCGGCCGGGCGCCTGAGTTCGGCGAGTATAGAGATGGCTATCCAGCGATATTTTCCGTATTAAGGCCGGTACTCGGGTAAATTCCCCGAAAACCCGCCTGCTTCCGGAGTTCCCATGACCGCCCGCCGCCGCGAACTGGACAAGATCGACCGCAACATCCTGCGCGTGTTGCAGGAAGAGGGCCGGATTTCCTTCACCGAACTGGGCGAACGGGTAGGCCTGTCCACCACGCCCTGCACCGAGCGCGTGCGCCGGCTGGAGCGCGACGGCGTCATCACCGGCTATTACGCCCGCCTGGATCCGCAGTACCTCAAGGCGAACCTGCTGGTGTTCGTGGAAATCAGCCTGTCGTACAAATCGGGCGACATCTTCGAAGAATTCCGCCGCGCCGCTCTGCGCCTGCCGAACGTGCTGGAGTGCCACCTGGTGTCCGGCGATTTCGACTACCTGATCAAGGCGCGCATTTCCGAGATGGCCTCGTACCGCAAGCTGCTGGGCAGCACCCTGCTGACGCTGCCGCATGTGCGCGAATCCAAGAGCTACATCGTGATGGAGGAAGTGAAGGAAACGCTGAGCCTGCCGATTGCCGATTGACCGGGGCGAAGGCGGGGAAGCGGGACGTAACGGGATCAGGACGGCGGATGCCGTTCATGTCCGCCAATGACCTTCCGCACATGCCGTTGGCCCTTGCTGCGGGCGTATCGTGGGCGACTTTGCTCCGCTCCGAGGTTTTCCATGCGCACTCCCCGTTTGCTCCTGCTGACCGTGGCCCTGGGCACCGCCCTCAGCGCCTGCGATCGCAGCCCTGAAACGCCCGCTCCATCCACGCAGGCGCAAGCGCCGGCGCCGGCCGCCGCGCCCACCATCGGCATCGATCTGGCCGGCATCGACAAATCGATCGCGCCGGGCGACGACTTCGACGAATACGCGAGTGGCACGTGGCGCAAGACAGCGCAGATTCCCGATGACCGCTCCAGCACGGGCGTGTTCCTGGAAGTGTTCCAGAAGGCCGAACAACGCAACGCCGAACTGGTGCAGGGCCTGGCCAAATCGAATCCGGCCGCAGGCAGCAAGGAACGCAAGATCGCCGACTACTACATCGCGTTCATGGATGAAGCCGGCATCGAACAGCGTGGCCTGGCGCCGTTGCAGCCCAAGCTGGACCAGGTCGCGGCGATTGCCTCCAAGGCCGATCTTTCGCATTACCTCGGCAGCACCCTGCGCGCCGATACCGATCCGCTCAATGCGACCAACTATTCGACCGAGAACCTGTTCGGCCTGTTCGTCGCGCAGGGACTGGAAGATCCGTCGAAGAATGTCGGCTACCTGATGCAGGGCGGCCTGGGCCTGCCGGATCGCGAGTACTACGTGTCCGCCGACAAGGAGATGGCCGCCTATCGCGATCAGTACCGCGCGTACATCGCGAACGTGCTGAAGCTGGCCGGCGCCAGCGAAGCCGATGCCGCCGCCAGGGCCAAATCGATCTTCGATCTGGAAATGAAGATTGCGCGCGCGCACGCCACCATCGTCGACACCCAGGACGTGCACAAGGCGAACAACCCGTGGGAAACCGCCACGCTTGCAAGCAAGGCGCCGGGCATCGAATGGCCCGCCTTCCTCGAATCCGCCGGGCTGGCCGACCAGAGCGTGCTGATCGCCTGGCAGCCGGACGCCATCCGCAAGCTGTCGGGACTGGTGGCCTCCGAGCCGTTGCAGGCGTGGAAGGACTATCTGCATTTCCATGCGATCAACCACAGCGCCGGACTGCTGCCGAAGGCGTACGCGGATCTGTCGTTCGAGTTCTACGGCAAGACGCTGCAGGGCACGCCCAAGCAGCGTGATCGCTGGAAGCGCGCATTGGGTTCGGTCGACGCCAGCCTGGGTGACGCGGTCGGACAGATCTACGTGCAGAAATATTTCCCGGCTACGTCGAAGGCGCAGGTCGAGGAGATGGTGCAGAACATCCTGGCCGCGTTCCGCGAAGGCATCGACAAGCTGGAATGGATGACGCCGGAAACCAGGCAGAAGGCCAAGGCCAAGGCCGAGACCATGCGCGTGAGCGTCGGCTATCCGGAGAAGTGGCGCGATTATTCCGGCCTCGAAATCCGCGCCGATGATCCGCTGGGCAACCGTCTGCGTGCGGAGGAATACGAATACCGCCACCAGCGCGCCAAGCTCGGACAGGCGCCGGATCGCGGCGAATGGTGGATGCTGGCGCAGGAAGTGAACGCGGTGCAGCTGCCGCTGCAGAACGCGATGAACTTCCCGGCCGCGATCCTCGAAGCGCCGTTCTTCGATCCCAAGGCCGATCCGGCCGCCAACTACGGCGCAATCGGTGCGGTGATCGGCCACGAGGTCAGCCACGGTTTCGACAACATGGGCGCCGAGTTCGACGAGCAGGGCCGCCTGCGCAACTGGTGGACGCCGGAAGACGCCGCGCACTTCAAGGCCGTCGGCGATCGACTGGTCGCGCAGTACGACGCCTATGAACCGCTGCCCGGCCTGCACATCAACGGCCAGCAGACGCTGGGCGAGAACATCGCCGACGTCGCCGGTCTCGCGGCCGCGTACCAGGCTTACAGGAAGTCGCTCGGCGGCAAGCCGGCGCCGGTGATCGAGGGACTGACCGGCGACCAGCGCTTCTTCATCGCCTACGCACAGGCGTGGCGCAGCAAGACGCGTGACGCCGCACTGCGCGCGCAGGTCATCGGCGATGGCCACGCGCCGGGCCGCTGGCGCGCGCAAACGGTGCGCAACGTCGATGCGTGGTACGAAGCTTTCCCGGCCAAGGCCGGCGAGAAGCTGTACCTGGAGCCGAAGGACCGCGTCAAAATCTGGTGACGTGCAGTCAAGCTGAGGGAAAGGGCGGATCACTCCGCCCTTTCTTTTTGGCACGGCGCGATGCACGTTGCGGCACCGGCGCACCGCAGGCATAGTCGCGCCGACACCCACCGGCGCCACCGCGATGAAGTCCAAGAGTTCCGCCCGTTCCGACAATGATGATCGGCTGGCCGTCCTGATCGATGCCGACAACGCGCAGCCGTCGGTCATCGAAGGCCTGCTGTCGGAAATCGCCAAGTACGGCGAGATGAGCGTCAAGCGCATCTACGGCGACTTCACCAGCACGCGGATGACGCAATGGAAGCAGGCGCTGCTCAAGCATTCGATCGCGCCGGTGCAGCAGTTCGCCTACACCAGCGGCAAGAACGCGACCGACAGTTCGCTGATCATCGATGCCATGGATCTGCTCTACACGCAGCGTCTGGATGGCTTCTGCCTGGTGTCGAGCGACAGCGATTTCACCCGCCTGGCGCAGCGCCTGCGCGAAGGCGGCATGACCGTCTACGGCTTCGGCGAGCGCAAGACGCCGGACGCGTTCGTGCAGGCCTGCAACAAGTTCGTGTACACCGAAGTGCTGCGCAGCGAGACGCCTCCGCCCGTGCCCGCGCCACAGCCGGCGAAGAAGGCGGCCAGGAAGGCCGCCGCCAAGTCCGCGAAGAAAGCCGCGTCGATCGCCGAACCCACCGCGACGACGGCACCGGTTGAATCCGAACCGGCTGTCGCTGCGCCCGCCGAACCGGCTCGCAACGAAGCCTTCCCGTTGAAACTGATCCGGCAGGCCATCGAAGAGGCCTCCGACGATCAAGGCTGGGCCTTCCTCGGCACCGTCGGCAGCTACCTCGTCAAGATTCGCCCGGATTTCGATCCGCGCCTGTACGGCAAGAAGAAGCTGAGTGATCTGCTGCAGCAGCATCCCAAGCATTTCGTGATGGAAGAACGTGGCGGCGACGGCAACGCCAGCCGCCGCATCTTCGTCCGCTGGCGCGATTGAACATGCAGGACGACAAGCCGCATTCGCCATCCTGCGACCGCAACCGCGATCCCATCCTCGCGGTGCTGCGCCATCACTTCGCCGAAGTGCGGCGCGTGCTGGAGATCGGCAGCGGCACCGGCCAGCACGCCGTCCATTTCGCCATGAAGATGCCGCGGTTGACGTGGCAGACGTCCGATCGCGAAGAACACCTGCCCGGCATCCGCCAGTGGCTGGACGAGACCGGACTCCCCAACACCCCCGAGCCGCTGGCGCTCGATGTGGACGGTGAATGGCCGGACGCACGCTTCGATGCGGCGTTCAGCGCCAACACGCTGCACATCATGGCGTGGCCTTCCGTACAGAACTTCTTCCGTGGCGTGGCGAGCGTGATCGGCGCGCGCGGATCGCTCATCGTGTACGGGCCCTTCAACTACGACGGGCGCTACACCAGCGACAGCAACCGCGAGTTCGACGGATGGCTGCGGGCGCGTGATCCGGCATCCGGCATCCGCGATTTCGAAGCCGTCGATGCGCTCGCGCGCGAACAGGGCTTGCTGTTGATCGACGACGCCACCATGCCGGCCAACAACCGCTGCCTGGTCTGGCGCAAGGCGTGAGCGGCGTCGCGGCGGGGGAATCCTCGCCGTCGTTCGTCAACTGGAAGACAGGATCCTGTCATCCTTCCCTCGAATCCCGTACGGAGACCGTCGGCATGCCGGCCATCTGCTTGAGCGCACGAATCCTGCTGGCCTGCACGCTGCTGTGCGCCTGCTTCATTGCACCGGCATCGGCGCAGGCCGACGCGCGGGTGATGGAGGTGGCGGATCGCGATTACCCCGGCACGATCCTGCTGGACGTGGATGCAAGCGACATCGCGCGGCGCGTGCAGCACGTGCGCCAACGCATTCCGGTGCAGTCCGGACCGCTGACCTTGTGGTACCCGAAATGGATTCCCGGCAACCACGCGCCGACCGGGCCCATCAACCAGATCGCCGGCCTGGTGATTCGCGGCAATGGTGAACCGGTTGCGTGGACGCGCGACCCGCTCGACATGTACGCCTTCCGCATGGACGTACCGGCAGGCGTGCAGGTGCTGGACATCGAGTTCCAGTACCTGTCGCCAACGTCCAGCGCACAGGGGCGCGTGGCGATGACGCCGCGCATGCTGTCGCTGCAATGGCACCGCGTGCTGCTGTATCCGGCTGGCCACGATGCACGCCGCATCCGCGTCGCACCGCGCCTGCGGCTGCCGGCAGGCTGGCAATCCGCCACCGCATTGCGCGGCGAACCGGCCAGCGCCGACGGCGAGCAGCGTTATGCCGAAGTCGATCTGATGACGCTGATTGATTCACCGGTCTACGCGGGCGAGCACTTCCGCCGATTCGATCTCGATACCGGCAAGACGCCGGTGAGATTGAATGCGATGGCCGACACCGCCGAGCAACTCGATGCGACGCCGGCCATGATCGAAGCGCACCGCGCGCTCGTGAAACAGGCGGATCGCGTGTTCGGCCCGCGTCCGTTCGCACACTACGATTTCCTGCTCGCACTGTCCGACAGCTTCTCCGGCATCGGCCTGGAGCACCGCCAGTCGAGCGAGAACGGCACCTACGCGGATTACCTGCGCGGTACCGCCGCTTTCATCGACAACGATCTGCTGCCACACGAATACGTGCATGCGTGGAGCGGCAAGTTCCGGCGTCCGGCGACCACGTGGGCGCCGCATTACAACGTGCCGGCCGACAATTCGCTTCTGTGGGTCTATGAAGGGCAGACGCAGTACTGGGCCGTGGTGCTGGCCGCGCGGTCGGGCCTGTGGACGCAGGAACAGGCGCGCGCCGTGCTGGCGAACACGCTGGCCACCGCCGACGTGCAGGCCGGCCGCGAGTGGCGTGATCTCGGCGACACCGTGCACCAGGGCATCATCGATTTCAACGACGCTCCGCAGGCGTGGGGCAGTTGGCAGCGCGGCTACGATTTCTATGCCGAAGGTTCGCTGCTGTGGCTGGCCATCGACGCACGCATGCGCGAGCTTTCGGGCGGGCGTCGCACACTGGACGACTTCGCCCGCCGCTTCCATGCCGGCGCCAGCGCCGACGCAGCCATTTCGCTGTACGGGCAGGCCGACATCATCGACACGCTGACGCGCGTGCAGGCCAGCGACTGGAACGCATTCATCGACGCGCGCCTGCATGGCGTCGGCAAACGCGTCGAACTGGACGGGCTCGAGCGCAGCGGTTGGGAGCTGATCTACAGCGAGGAACCGAACGCCGCGATCACCGATGCGGAATCGGCCGGCGGCTATGATGATCTGCGGTTTTCGCTCGGCCTGCGCATCGATGGCGACGGCGGCATCGTCGAGTCGCTGTGGAATTCGCCGGCCCACCGTGCCGGCATCGCGCGCGACATGACGCTGGTTGCGGTTGATGGGCTGGCATACAGCAGCGAACGGCTGAAGCGCGCGATCACATCGGCCGGATCAAGCCGCGCGCCGCTCGAACTGCTGCTGCGGCAAGGTGAGCAGTATCGGACCGTGCGCGTGGAGTACAGCGGTGGCTTGCGCTATCCGCACCTGCGGCGGATTCCGCACAGCCACGATCACCTCGGCGAAATTCTCGCGCCGCAGTGACCGCGGGATTCGATGTCACGGAATGAACGTCTGTTCCGGATCGTCGAACGACTTGAATTCCAGCGCGTTGCCGGACGGGTCGAACAGGAACATGGTGACGTGCTGGCCCGGCTTGCCCTTCAGGCGAAGGTGCGGTTCTTCGTGGAAGTCGACGTCGGCGTCCTTCAGCCGCCTGGCCAGGCTTTCCCACGAAACGCGATCCAGGTTCATGCCGAAATGCGGCACCGGCACTGCCTCGCCATCGAAGCGCCCCCCGTGCAGGGGCTGGTCCGCATCGGCGATGTGCGCGACCAGGTGATGTCCGAAGAAATCGAAGTCCTGGTAGGAAACATCGCTGCGGCCCTGCGGACAGCCGAGCACACCGCCGTAGAAGCGCCGCGCTTCATCCAGGTCGCGCACCGGGAAGGCGAGGTGGAACTGGGTGATGCGGCTGCTCACGAAGCGGCTTCCAGTTGCGGCGTCGTCGCATCGAGGATGTTCTGCCAGAACAGGTTCCATGCGCTGATGCTGCGCGCGTAGCCCTTGGCAAGTTCCGGCAGCACGCTGGCGTCTTCCTGCAGGTAGTGGTCGATCGCCGCGCGCGTCAGTTCACCGTGCACGATGTCTTCTTCACCGGTATGGATGGTCCAGAACTCCCAGTCGATTGACGCTTCGTGTTCGCGCATCCAGGGATTGAGTTTCAGGTGATCGAACATCACGGACAGATACGTCTGGCACAGGCATTCGCCGCCCATGCCACGCAGGCCTACGCCGTAGGCGACCGGATTGGTGGAGAGATCGCGCGTGAGGCCCTTGAGGATGCGTTCGTTGGTCGGCAGCGGCGGTTCCAGTTCTTCCGGGCGCACGCCGATGCTCAGCAGGAAGCGGTCGTACACGGTGGGATGCGCCTTCGCCGGATCGCCTTCGCCGAGTTCTTCGCTCAGGATCTGGCCCAGCAGGCTGCGCAGCCCGCCGAACGGCAGGCGCGCCACCAGCAAGGCGAGGTCGCCGATGTAATCGATGGTGAAGAAGCGGTACTGCACGCAGAACCTGCGCAGCGCATCAATCGGCATGTCTTCCAGCACAGTCATCTTCTGTGCGGCGAGGGCTTCAGTTGCTTCCTTGGCCTGGTCGGCCGAACGCCAGAACGCGTCGCGGTTCGTCGGTTGCGGATGCATGGAATTTCCTGGCAAGGCGGGGGAGGCACACTCGTACATTGCGAGCGCGACGGAGGTCCGCCCGATGATGGTTTGGCGGTGTGAGCAGAATGTCGAGAGCGGTGATCAAGGGCTGTCCGATGTCACGCTTCAAGCTTGAAAGCGCGCACGCACGACTCGCGCAGGCCTTGGCGCAGCGACGATTGACGCCGATGACGGAATCCTGAATCCGTTCGTCGGCACACTTCGTGAGCGTCGTGTGCACGGGCCGGCGCATCGGCCGCAGTAGCATCGCGATCCGTTGCCCGTCGCATCGTGCGACGCCTTCGTGTCGTGAGGTTCGAACATGATCACCGCCGATCCGGTGTCCGCCGCCGCGCCGCGGCAGCCGGAACCGGAGCGTGCCGTCAGGCTGTTGTGGACCAGCGGCTGGGATTCCACGTTCCAGTTGCTGCGTCTGTTGCTCGAGTATCGCGTGCCGGTTGCGCCGTATTACCTGGAAGATCCATCGCGCGCGTCGACGGCCACGGAGCTGCACACGATGGAACGCATCCGCGCGGCCTTGAACGAAGCCCATCCGCACACCCGCGAGTTGCTGCTGCCATTGCGCCGCCATCGGGTGATCGACCTGGCGCGTGACCCGGTGGTCATCGACGCACTCCGCCAGGTGCGTTCGCGCCTCTACATCGGCAACCAGTACGAATGGCTGGCCGCATTCTGCAGGCAGCACGAACTGGCCGGGATCGAACTCAGCGTGCACGTGGACGACAAGGTGCAGGCACTGCTCGCCTCGTCGGTCGGTGCCTTCGAGGCACCGGCCGGTTACCGCAGCTACCGCATGGATGCCTGCCATGCCGGCACACCGGAGTTCACGCTGTTCGGTCGCTTCGACTTTCCGCTGTTCCAGCTCGACAAGCCGGCGATGGCGCGCGAAGCCGCGCGCGAGGGCTGGAGCGAATGGATGGAGATGACCTGGTTCTGCCATCGCCCGCTGCACGGAAAACCCTGCGGCGCATGTGCGCCATGCGCCTACGCGATCGAGGAGGGAATGGCATGGCGGGTGCCGCGCAGCCGCCGCATGCTGTCCTGGTTCTACCGCCGCTTCCTGCGGCCGCTGAAGCCGCCGATGCGTACGGCGCTGACGACGTTGCGCCGGCGGCGCGATCCGGCCGCCCCCACCTGATCGCCGATCCGCACGTGGCGGATCGGCGCGGACATCAGGCCGATTGCGCGAGCGGGATTTCGCGCGGGTTGTTCCATTTGGCGAGCAACGCGGCCTCGCGCAGCTTCGCGTCGTGGAGGTGCGCTTCCTTGACGTGACCGTAGCCGCGGATGTGTTCCGGGATGCTGGCGATTTCCACCGCCAGTCCAAGCCGGGCTGCATCGAGCGAAGCCAGCATCTGCGTCAGCGTGCGCTCGTAATCGGTGATCAGCTGGCGCTCGCTCTTGCGCTCTTCGGTGCGACCGAATACATCGAACATGCCACCGCGCAGGAAGCGCAGCTTCGCCAGCAGGCCGAACGCCTTGAACATCCAGGGGCCGTATTCCTTCTTCTGCAAGCGGCCTTCGGCATCGCGCTTGGCGAACAGCGGCGGCGCAAGATGGAAGCGGACTTCGTAGTCGCCTTCGAACTGCTGCTGCAGGCGGCGCTGGAACTCGCCGCTGGTGTAGAGGCGCGCGACTTCGTACTCGTCCTTGTAGGCCATCAGCTTGAAGAAGTAGCGGGCGACGGCTTCGGTCAGCGCATTCGAGCCCGGCGCTTTCAGGTTTTCCGCCGCACGCACGCGGGCGACCAGATCGGTGTAGCGGCGCGAATAGGCCGCGTCCTGGTAGTCGACGAGGAAGCGCGCGCGTCGCGTGATCAGTTCATCGAGCGATCGCGACAGGCGCAGATCGTCCAGCGGCAGGAACGCCACATCGCCGGCCGGCGCATCGCCTTCGGGCAGGCCGCGCAGCTCGCTTTCGTTGGCCGGATTGCGCGGCGCGGCGTTGGCGCCCCACTCGGTGCTTTCCCATTCGCCCGGCGGCAACACCTGCAGGTTGCGCGGCGTGCGTTCGGATTCGGTCTGGGTATTGCGGATCAGGCCGGCCGCTTCCTGCACGGCCTGCGGGTTGACCACCGCCAGCCGGCCCCAGGCGAACGCCTGCTGGTTCATCTCGACGGCGGCGCCATTGAGTTCGACCGCGCGCATCAGCGCTTCGAAGGAAATCGGCACCAGCCCCTGTTGCCATGCATAGCCGAGCATGAAGAGATTGCTGGCGATGGCGTCGCCCAGCAGCGCGGTCGCCAGCTGCGTGGCATCGACCACCATTGGATCGCGGCCACCGAGGGCGACCTTGACGCCGGTGAGGATGTCGGTGGCCGGGAACTGCATGTCCGGATGCGTGGTGAACGTGCCCGGCATCGCTTCGTAGCTGTTGAGCACGACGTGCGAACGCTCGCCGCGGATTTTCGACAGCGCCCAGTAATCGTTGACGACGACCATGTCGCAGCCGAGCACCAGATCCGCTTCGCCCGCGGCGATGCGCACGGCGTGGATGTCTTCCGGCGCGCGCGCGATGCGGATGTGGGTGGTGACCGCGCCGCCCTTCTGCGCGAGGCCGGTCTGATCCAGCACGCTCGCGCCGCGGCCCTCCAGATGCCCGGCCATGCCGAGCAGCGCGCCGATGGTCACCACGCCGGTGCCGCCGACGCCGGTGATCAGGATGTTCCAGGGTTGCGAGAGATCCGACACGATGCGCGGCGCGGGCAATGCATCGAGCAATTCCGCCGCCGACGCCTTGCGGCCCTTGCGCGGCTTGCCGCCGTGCACGGTGACGAAGCTGGGGCAGAAGCCGTTGACGCAGGAATAGTCCTTGTTGCAGTTGGACTGGTCGATCTCGCGCTTGCGCCCGAATTCGGTTTCCTTCGGCAGCACCGAGACGCAGAAGCTCTTGACGCCGCAATCGCCGCAGCCTTCGCAGACGAGCGTGTTGACCATCACGCGCTTGGCCGGATCCGGCAACTTGCCGCGCTTGCGGCGGCGACGCTTCTCGGTCGCGCAGACCTGGTCGTAGATGAGGATTGAAACGCCCTTCACCTTGCGCAGTTGCTTCTGCACTGCGTCCAGTTGCCCGCGATCGAAGAACTCCACGCCCGACGGGAAGATCTCCGGCCGGTTCCACTTGCCGATGTCATCGCTGAGCACGACGATGGTCTGCACGCCCTCGGCGCGCATCATGTGCGCGATCTGCGGGACGCTCAGCGTGCCGTCGACCGGCTGGCCGCCGGTCATCGCGACGGCATCGTTGTAGAGGATCTTGTAGGTGATGTTGACGCCGGTGGCGACCGATTGCCGCACCGCCAGCGAACCCGAATGGAAGAACGTGCCGTCGCCGAGGTTCTGGAACACATGCTCGGTGTCGGTGAAGGGCGCCTGGCCGGACCACGTGACGCCTTCGCCGCCCATGTGCGTGAAGGTTTCGGTGTCGCGATCCATCCACGTCACCATGTAATGGCAGCCGATGCCGCCGAGCGCGCGTGAACCGTCCGGCACCACCGTGGACGTGTTGTGCGGGCAGCCGCTGCAGTAGTGCGGCACGCGCGGGAACTGCGCGCGCGGCAACGCCAGTTCGGCTTCCTTTTCTTCCATCCAGCGCAGGCGCTGCTCGATGGACTCGCTGGTGAAGAAGCGCTGGATGCGGCGGCCGATCACGCCGGCGATGGTGGCCGGTGTCAGTTCGCCGGTGGACGGCAGCACCCAGTCGCCGGCCTCGTCGTACTTGCCGATGATCGAAGGACGGCGGCCCCAGGCTTCGGGCCAGTTGTAGAAATATTCCTTCATCTGCCGCTCGATGAAGGCGCGCTTTTCCTCGACCACGACGATGTCTTCGAGGCCGCGTGCGAAGGCGGCGATGCCGATCGGTTCCAGCGGCCAGGTCATGCCGACCTTGTAGACGCGGATGCCGATGTCGGCGCAGGCGCGTTCGTCCAGGCCCAGGTATTCCAGCGCCTGCAGCACGTCGAGGTAGCTCTTGCCGGTGGTGACGATGCCGAGGCGCGCGCGCGGAGAATCGAGGACCTGTCGATCGATGCCGTTGGCGCGCGCGAACGCCTGCGCGGCCTTCACCGCGTAGCGGTGCAGGCGCATTTCCTGATCCAGCGGCGGATCCGGCCAGCGGATGTTGAGCCCGCCCGCCGGCATGTCGAAATCCTCCGGCAGCACGATGCGGCGCGCGAACGGATCCACTTGCACCGAGGCGGAAGACTCGACCGTTTCGGCGATTGTCTTGAAGCCCACCCAGCGACCGGTATAGCGGCTCATCGCCCAGCCGATCAGTCCCATGTCGAGGATGTCCTGCACGCCGGCCGGATTGAGCACCGGCATCATCGCGCTGACGAATTCGTCTTCCGAACCATGCGGCAGGGTGGAACTGCGGCACGCGTGATCATCGGCCGCCAGCGCCAGCACACCGCCATGGCGCGAAGTGCCCGCCGCGTTGCCGTGCTTGAAGACGTCGCCGCAGCGATCCACGCCCGGTCCCTTGCCGTACCACATGGCGTATACGCCATCGACTTTCGCGCCGGGAAACAGATTCGTCTGCTGCGTGCCCCACACCATCGTGGCCCCGAGATCCTCGTTGAGGCCCGGCGTGAACTTCACCGCTGCGGCTTCGAGGTGCTTGCGGGCGCGCCACAACTCCAGATCGAATCCGCCCAGCGGCGAACCGCGATAGCCGCTGATGAAGCCCGCGGTGTCGATGCCAGCCGCCTGATCGCGCAGCCGCTGCATCAACGGCAGCCGCACCAACGCCTGCACGCCGCTCAGATAGATGCGGCCGTCGGTGCGGGTGTACTTGTGTTCAAGCGTGTAGTCATTGTCCAGCACGCCGATTTGCGGCGTGTTGGCGGACGAAGGCGAGGTCAGTTCTGCGGTGCTGGTCATGGGCTGGCCCGAGGCGGCGGCTGGCGGAACCGGCCAGCGGCCGGAAGCGAAGGGGGCAATTGTAAGGCCGGGGTCCGGCCGGCGTGGTGCGCGCCGCGGCGTCGCAGCGCACACGTGCTCAGAGATCGAAACCGAGCAGCAGCGGGTCGTGGTCGGAACTGCGGGTCGGCACGCGCGGATCGCCGTGCAGATAGCCGGCGTTGTCCGGGGCGTCCGCGTTGAGATGCCACTCGGCCGCGCCGCGCAGCGCAGCCGCCATCGCAGGACTCAGCAACGCGTGGTCGAGGCGGCCGCTCTGACCGTTGTAGACGTAGCTGTAAGGCTTCCGGATTCCCGCCACGGCGAATGCGTCGCGCCAGCCGGCATCGCGCAGCCAGCGCACGGGATCTTCCATCGCGTAGGCGTTGAAGTCGCCGAGGATCACCTGGCGCGCACCACCATGGCCGGTCGGATCCGTGCGCAGCCAAGCATCCAGCCGCCGTGCCGACTCCAGCCGCAACGCGTTCCAGCAACCCTGCGTGTCGCCCTGGTCCTGGTCCGCGCCGCTCGCTTCGGAACAGCCTTTGGATTTGAAGTGGTTCGCGACCACGACGAACGGCGCGCCGTCGCCGCGCCGGAACGCCTGCGCCAGCGGCACGCGGCTGCGTTCGCCGAACGGACCGCCTTCCAGCACGGCCGGTTCGCCGACCGGCGTCACTCGCGACGCCCGGTAGATCAGACCCACGCGGATCGTGTCCGGGCCCGGACCGCGGCCGGCATCGACGAAGCGCCAGTCGAGCGCGGGCTTGCCGGCATCGGCGGCGTTCAGCGCGGCGACGAACTGGGCCAGGCTGGAATCGGCGCCGTAGCCGTCGTTTTCCAGCTCCATCAGTGCGGCAATGTCGGCGTCGAGTCCGCGCACCGTCGCGACCAGCTTGGCCATCTGCGCCTGCCACTGCTGCGGTGTCTTCGCGCCGCGCGGTGTCGGGAAACCCGCGCCGTGGCCGTCGCCGTTGAACAGGTTCTCCAGGTTGAACGCAGCGATCTTCACCCGGCCCTGCACGCGCGGCGGCGCAGGTGTTGTGGACGTGGCGAGCTTCAGCGACCGGGTCACCTGCAGGCGGTACGCGCCGTGACGTTCATCGACGATGCCTTCGACATCGCGCAACACCGTTCCCACCGCCGGATGCGCCTGCGCACCCAGATAGCCGATGCGGGCCGGATCGCGCGCGGTGCTGCCATCGTCCAGCAGCAGCCGGCGCTTGCGATTGTCGGCGAGCACCGCGTTGAAGGCTTCGCTGCCGGGCGCGGCGATTTCGCCGGGTTGCCAGAGCCGTCCGTCGAAGGCGACGGTCAGTTCGCCGTAGCGTTCAAGCTGATCGGTGCCGCTGACGGTCAGCGGCGCGGTGATGCGCACGCGCATGCCTTCCAGTGCTTCCCAGTCGGTCGGCGCAGCGGAGACGACGCGCGGTGCCATCGCCATCTTCCTGCCGTCGAGAACGGTAATCTCGCCGGGCTCCAGCGCGGTGAGCCGGCTGCCCTGGCGTCCGGCTTCGATTTCGACCACGCGACCGGTGACGCGGTACCGCATGCCGAACTGCGGTGCGGCGTGCGAATCTGCCTGCGCATCAGACGCCTGCACGACGAAGATGGCATCGGAGGTTGCGTCATCGCCATCGCCGGAATCCTGCATGAAAAAGCCACCCAGGCCTTCGCGCAGATCCGCTGTCACCACGCCTTGGACGACGACGGTGCGTTCGAGCATCGGACTGCGTTCGCCGCGACCCTGCACGGCCCCGATTGGCAGCGGTGATTCGGCATACGCCGCGGACGAAGCAGCGGCGACGGCCAGCGCGATCAGCGAACGGGAACGGAGCAAGGACATGCGCGGCCTGCCGGGGTGGGAAGCGGGGAATGATAGCGAGCGCGGATGACCGGACTTCGCGCCGGACCGATTCCGCAGGGGCCGGAAACGGAAATGCCGCCCGGAGGCGGCATTTCGTGGTGCGTTCGCGACGCGGCTTACTTCACGTTGGCGAGCATCCAGTCGACCGTGGCGTGGATCTGCTCGTCGGTCAGGGCCGGGTTGCCGCCCTTCGGCGGCATGATGCCACCGTCCGGACCGGTGAAGCCTTCGATGGCGTGCTTGTACAGCGTCTCGGTGCCCTTGGCCGCACGCGCGCCCATGCCGGCGGCGGTCAGCGTCGGTGCGCCACCGGTGCCGCTGGCATGGCATGCGCCGCACAGGCTGTCGAAGATCACCTTGCCATCGGTGGTGCCGCCATAGGCGACCTGCGAGGAAGCGGCGGCAGCCGCAGCGGCCGCGGCAGCGGCCTGCGCGGCGGCGCCGGTTTCACCGGCATACACGGCGCCCGACGGTGCGATGCGATCTTCGGTCAGGGCGGCGGCCTTCGGATTCTGTTCCGGCGGAATCGAACCGTGCAGGAAGTGCGCACCGATGATCAGGCCCAGGGTGACCAGCACCAGGAAGCCGATCACCATCGAGAAATGCTTCAGGAATTCGAGGTCGTAGTTACGCACTTTCCACCTTTGGCAGCACGGCCGTGCCGTGCATGGCTACTGATATCAGGGTCGGGAATCGCCCGTGGGCGCATTCCGCTGCAAAAGCCGGGCGCGGACGCCGCGGACAGGCGGCCATTATAAGCAGGGCCGGCGCGGGACGGGCTATCCCCTGCGAGCCGGCCTCAGGCCGTGCAGAACACCGCCACCGGCTGCGACGCCTGCGCGATGACCGCACCGACCGGCAGATCGCCGTCCGGGCCGGCACCGGCCAGTGCGCGGTCAAGCACGTCGCGCTTGGCCTGGCCCTCGATGTGCAGGTAGAGCTGCCGCGCCGCCAGCAGCACCGGCATCGTCAGGGTGATGCGCGGCTCTCCCGCGCCGGGCGCGCGCATCGGCAGCACGCGTGCCGTGGTGGCCGGGTCCATCGCAGTGGCCAGGTAGTCACCGCCGGGGAAGAACGACGCCGTGTGGCCGTCCGTTCCCATTCCCAGCACGATCACGTCGAAATCCGGCGCGAGCGTTTCCAGCCGGCGTTCCAGCTCCGCCAGGGCTTCTTCCGGTTCCGGCGTGTCACGGTACAACGGCAGGAAATGCGCGGCGGCGGCAGGCGTGCCGTCCAGCAGGCATTCGCGGATCAGTCGCGCGTTCGAGCGCTCGTGGTCGGGGCCGACCCAGCGCTCGTCCACCAGCGTGACGGTGACCTTGTCCCAATCCAGGGTCTGTTCGGCCAGACGCTGCAGGAAGCGCCTGGGCGTGGTGCCTCCGGACAGGGCCAGCACGGCACCGCCGCGCGCCTCGATGCCCGCGCGCAGATCCGCCGCGACGCTCGCGGCCAGCGCACCGGCCACGGATTCGGCATCGGCGAAGGAATGGAAAACGGCGTGGGGGGAATTCGACACGGAAAGCCTTGGGTTCGGAACAGGAAAAAACGGCGGCTTGGACGCGGCGTCAGACCGTGTCTTCATGCCAGGTGCGGCCGTCGCGCTCGACCAGTGCAACGGCGGCGCTCGGACCCCAGGAACCGGCGGTGTAGGACTTGGGCGCCTCGCGCAGGTTCTCCCAGCCGGCCAGGATCGGATCGATCCACTTCCACGCCGCCTCGACTTCGTCGCGACGCATGAACAAGGTCGGGTTGCCGCGCACGACGTCCATCAGCAGGCGCTCGTAGGCTTCCGGCTGATGCACGCCGAAGGCTTCGGCGAAACTCATGTCCAGCGGCACGTGCTGCAGGCGCAGGCCACCGGGACCGGGGTCCTTGATCATCAGCCACAGCTTCACGCCTTCGTCCGGCTGCAGGCGCAGCACCAGCTTGTTGCCCATCACCGGACCGGCACTGCTTTCGAAAATCGAATGCGGAATCTGCCGGAAGGCGATGACGATTTCCGACACGCGCTCCGGCAGGCGCTTGCCGGTACGCAGATAGAACGGCACCCCGGCCCAGCGCCAGTTGTCGACTTCGGCCTTCAGCGCGACGAAGGTTTCGGTGCGCGAATCCTTGCGGCCCAGTTCGTCGAGGTAACCCGGCACCGCGGTCCCGTTCACCGCACCGGCGCGGTACTGGCCGCGCACGGAGAACTGCTCGACTTCCTCGCCGACGATCGGCCGCAGCGAGCGCAGCACTTTCAACTTTTCGTCGCGGACCGCATCGGCTTCCAGCGCCGCGGGCGGTTCCATGGCGACCATGCACAGCAATTGCAGCAAATGGTTCTGCACCATGTCGCGCAGCGCGCCGGAGGTGTCGTAGTAGGTGGCGCGCTTCTCCAGGCCGACTGTCTCGGCCACGGTGATCTGCACGTGATCGATGTGTGCGGAATTCCACAGCGGCTCGAACAGGATATTGGCGAAACGCAACGCCAGCAGGTTCTGTACGGTTTCCTTGCCGAGGTAGTGATCGATGCGGAAGATCTGGCTTTCGGCAAACGCGCTGCCGACCGCATCGTTGATCACCGCCGCACTGGCCAGGTCATGGCCGATCGGCTTTTCGATCACCACGCGCGCCTGCCCGCCGTTGAGGCCGTGCGCGCGCAGGCGATCGCACAGGTTCACAAACAGGCTGGGGCTGGTCGACAGATAGAACACGCGGATGCGGTCGCCCTGCGCCTTCAGCTGGTCCGCGAACTCCTGCCAGCCTTCGTCCTTGGTGGCGTCGAGTGCGTGGTAGCCCAGCTTTTCCAGGAACGCGGGCAGCCTGGCGCGGGTGGCTTCGTCATTGCCGCAGGCGCGCAGCAATGCTTCGCCGACCTTGGCCCGGTATTCGGCGTCGGACTGCTTGTCGCGGGCCACGCCGATGATCCGGCTGTCCTCGCGGATCTGGCCATCGGCGTAGCGGCGCAGCAGGCCTGGCAGCAGCTTGCGCAGCGCCAGATCGCCGGTGCCTCCGAAGATGACGAGGTCGAAGGGGTCGACGGGCAGGGTCTTGGCGGTCACGTCGTTTTCTCGAATCGCGTTGGGTCGGCAAACAATACCACCGGCTTATCCGAACTGACCAATCAGTCAGTGGTTTGTCCAAGTGGAATGCAATGGTTGCATTCATTGGTATGGCACTGGTACTCTGCGCGCCATGCAACAAGCCCTGTTCGATGAATACCAGCGTCTGCAGACCGGCGAATCCACCCGCGCGGTCGCTTACCTGCGCCTGCGGCGCGCGCTGCAGAACCTGATGGACGCCGGCATCCTGCGTCCGGGTCAGGCGCTGCCGAGCGAGCGCGATCTTGCCAACCTGCTGGATTTGTCCCGCGTGACGATTCGCAAGGCGCTCGCCGGGCTCATCGAGGCCGGTCTGCTGGTGCAGCGCCAGGGCGCCGGCACCTTCGTCGCCGAACGCATCCTGCGGCAGTTTTCGCGCCTGACCAGCTTCACCGATGATCTGCGCGAACGCGGGCTCAATCCGCAGGTGCGCTTCCTTGAACGCACGGTCGGCGAAGTGACGCCGGAAGAATCGATGGCGCTCAATCTTTCGCCCGGCAGTGGCGTGGTGCGGATGTACCGGCTGCGCCATGTGGACGGCTCGCCGATCGCGATCGAACGCACGCTGGTGCCGTATTCGCTGTTGCCGGATCCGGAAAACGTCACCACCTCGCTGTACGAAGCGCTCGACGTGCACGGCAATCGTCCGCGCCGCGCGTTGCAGCGTTTGCGCGCCGTCGCGCTGGATGAAGAGGCCGCGCGGCATCTCGAACTGCCGGTCGGCAGCCCCGGCCTGCTGGTGGAGCGCCGCGCGTTCCTGGAAGACGGCCGCGTGGTCGAGTCCACGCGCTCCTACTATCGTGGCGATGCCTACGATTTCGTGGCGGAACTGCAAAGCGAGTAAGGGTCTGGAGCTTTCGGCGGGAATCGAATCCGCAGGCGGTGATGGCTGCGCCGCACTCAGCGCTAGAGCGCGACGTGGCCGAACAGCCGTCCAATGCCCGCGGTGATGCCCATCGCCAGCGCGCCCCAGAACGCCACGCGCACCGCGCCTTTCAACACCGGTGATCCGCCCGCGTAGGCGGCCAGTGCGCCCAGACCCAGCAGAGCAAGCAGGGTCGTCGCGCCAATCACCAGTGCAGCGCGTGCGTCGGCCAGCAGCGTGGCGGCGATCGGAATGGCCGCGCCTCCTGCGAATGACGCCGCCGAGGCAAGCGCCGCCTGCACCGGGCGCGCACGCAGCGTTTCAGTGATGCCCAGTTCGTCACGCACGTGCGCGGCCAGCGCATCCTTCGCCATCAACTGTGCGGCGACGCGCCGCGCGAGATCCTCGTCGAGACCGCGACTGCGGTAGATGGCCGTCAGTTCCGCGCGCTCCGATTCCGGCTGGGTCTCCAGTTCACGGGTTTCCCTGGCGATGTCGGCCTGTTCCGTATCGGCCTGCGATTGCACGGAAACGTATTCGCCGGCAGCCATCGACATGGCGCCTGCGACCAGTCCTGCGATGCCGGCCGTGAGCACCGCCGAGGGAGTGGAGCCGGTCGCCGCTACGCCGACCATCAGGCTTGCCGTCGAGATCACGCCGTCATTGGCGCCCAGCACGGCGGCCCGCAGCCAGCCGATACGATCCGAGCGATGCCATTCGCGATGGGCCATGGAAACTCCGTTCGGTGTCTTCGATTCGACACGGTACGCCGTCCTGCGACACATGGTGAGCGCACGGCGCACCGCCGCCGACCGGGTTGGCGCAAAACGCGGCTTGGAGCGGGGCGCATCCGCACGCGTGTGTTTTTTTCACGCCCCCGCGCCGAGGCTTCGTCGCCGTTTTCCCGGCTTCGTCGCGCCATGACCTTCGGCCCCTTGATCCGGCCTGTGCGGCCGCTGTACTGTCTGTCCTAGTACAGTTCAGGCGAGGACAGCATGGCGCGGACCCAGGCAGTGATGATCCAGATCGCGACCGGCGATACGCGATCCATCAGCAAGCAGATCGTGGATGGCGTACGCATGAAGATCGCCACGGCCGAACTCAAGCCGGGCGCGCAGCTGCCCAGCGTGCGCGGCCTTGCGCAGCAGCTGATGATCAATCCGAACACGGTCGCCAAGGCCTATGCGGAACTGACCAGCGATGGCTGGCTGGAGTCGCGCCAGGGACTGGGCCTGTTCGTGGCCACGCCGCGCCAGCGCCTGAGCGATTCCGAGCGCGAACGGCGCATGCACGACGCCGTGCAGAACTTCGTGCATGAAGTCATCGCGCTGGACTATCCGCCCAAGCGCGCCCTCGAGCGACTGCAGCAGGAACTGCGTGTGCTCGCTCCCAAGAAGACGGCCTGACGGAGGACCGCCGTGATGTCGCATCCCGACTCCGGATTCGTGATCGAGACCATCGCGCTGAGCAAGCGCTATGGCAACAAGCTGGCGCTGGATCATCTCGATCTGCGCATTCCCCATGGCCGTATCCACGCGATTGTCGGCGCCAATGGCGCAGGCAAATCCACGCTGTTCCGAATCCTGCTGGGATTCCTGCCGCCCAGTGCGGGCCAGGCGCGCATCCTCGGACGCGACAGCCAGCAACTGCGTCCGGAAGATCGCGCGCGCATCGGCTTCGTCAACGAAGAACACACGCTGCCCGGCTGGATGAAGGTGGCGGACGTCACGGCGATGCAGCGCCGGCAGTATCCGCACTGGAACGAAGCGGCCTTCGCCGAGGTGATCGGCCACTACCACGTACTGCCGGAACAGAAGATCGGCCAGCTCTCGCGCGGCGAGCGTGCCGGGGTGAACCTGGCGTTGGCGTTGGCGCAGTCACCGGAACTGCTGGTGCTGGACGAGCCGACGCTGGGCCTCGATGTGGTGGCCAAGCGTGCGTTCCTGGAATCGCTGATGTATTCGAACGCGGCCGAGCAATGCACGGTGATCTACTGCTCGCACCAGATGGAAGAGATCGAGCGCATTGCCGACAACCTGATCATTCTCGAGCGCGGCCAACTGAAGAACATGTCGGCGCCGGAAGACTTCTGCGCACGCGTCACGCACTGGGTCGCGGATATTCCCTTCAAGGGGCCGGATCCCGCGACCGTGCCGGGACTGTTGCAACTGCAGCGGCTGGATGGACTGCACCACTATCTTGTGCTCGATCAGGACGAAGACTTCGCCGACTTCCTGCGCGCCAGCGGCGCCCGCTCGATCCAGAGCATGCCGGTCAGTCTCGATCGCGCGGTCAACGGCTTCCTCACCAAGAACCATGCCGCGCCGGCACCGGGCGCGACGTCCACGCGGGAGCATTCCGATGCGTGACCTGTTCCGATCCGAGTTCCATCGCTTCCGCGTCTGGGCCATGGCGTATGCACTGCTGCAGATCGTCGTGCTGGGCTTCATGACGCGCGTGGTCGATCTGGCGCAGCAGCCGCTCACTGTCTATCAGGTCCTCGGTGCGCTTTACGCATTGAGCGGGCTGCTGCTGGGCCTGTACCAGTTCGGCGGATACCGGCGGCCGAATGCGTGGTTGAACCTGCTGCACCGTCCCTTGCCGCACGGGCGCATCGCACTGGCCTTGCTTGCGGCGGGTGCACTTGCCCTGGCCATCGCGGTGCTGTTGCCGCTGTGTTTGATTGCGGTATGGCAGGACACGATGACCGCGCGCGTGGTCGACATGCGCCACATCGTCATGGCCTGTTCCGCCTGGCTGATCAGCCTGTGCGCCTATCTGGCGGGCACGTACGCCATGCTCGCGCCGCGGCGCTACGGCTACAGCGCCCTGCTCGTGCTGACGTTGCTCTATTTCAGCCAGGCCACCGGCTTCGGCGCCGTGGCGATCCAGTTGCTGACGCTCGCGCTGTTGCTGGCGATGGTGCGCGTGGCGTTCAAACCGGATCTGTCGGCCCCGCCGAAGGGCCTTGCCGCAAGCGCGTTGACCGCCGCACCGTTGCAGTTCGCGATGTGGTTCGCGCTGGTGCTGGCGGGCTTCGGCGTGGAGTTCGTCTGGATCGCGCAAGGTTCGCATCCGAACAACCGCGCGGTCCCGCTCGCGGGTGGCGAGAAGGAAGCCGAAAACGCTGAAGGCGCGGATGTGCTCGTAATGGGCCTGGAAGGGAGCACGGCGCGCGATGCCGCGCTGTGGAGGGAGCAGGCGCGGATCTCGGACATCCACGCCACCGGCCCCTGGCTGCGCCGCATGCCGCAGCGGCATGAGCTCGCCAATCTGGCGCCGATGGAGTTCGACGACGAACAACGTCACGAGCGCTGGGTCTTCAGCCACGACGACATGCGCTTTCACGGCTACAGCCTGGTGGATCGCCGCAGCCTTGGCGTGCTGGGCGTGGACGGCAATACGCCCTTCACGCAACCGGCCATGCCGGGCCCGGAAGGCACGCTGCTGAGTGCGGACGCGGTCTATCAGTACGACAGCGACGCACAGCGCATCCTGCCGCGCTTGCGGGCGCCGGCTGGCGAACGAATCACCGGCTACGACGCCGCCGGCGACAGCGTCCTGTTGCTGAGCGACCGAGCACTCTATTTCTACGATGCGCGCGAATTCGCCGATGGCGACGCGGTGCTGTCTCCACGCCAGCGCGTGGCGTTCCCCGGTCGTGCCGGTGATCTGCAGCGCGTGGATCTGCTTGAACTGCTCGACGGGCACCTCGTGTCCTTCCTGTTCGCGCGCAGCTCCTACAACGCGGAAGGCGCGGAGCCCTGCCAGACGATCGTGCAGGTACATGAAGACGGCCGGGTAATCGAGGTCGCGCGGCGGATACTGAAGCCCGACTACACGCCGCTGTGGCGTTTCCAGAACTGGTTCACGTCGCCGCTGATCTACGAAGCGCAGCGCGCCATCGTGCGCCTGTTCTCCGACTACCGGACGATCGCCGATACCGCGCGGCCCGCGGTTCCGGGGTCGATATGGATCGTGGCCATCACGCTGATGCTCGCGTCACTGTGCGGCGCCATCCTGCGCACACGCCATGTCGATCTGGGGCGGCGCGCACGACTGGCCTGGATCATCGCCTGCGGCGTGCTGAGCGTTCCCGCCCTGCTCAGCCTGTGGTTGATGCATCCCGAGCGCGAACGGATCGAAGACGTCCCGCTGACGCACGCAGCCCACGCCTGAAACCGAATCGCGGGCCGGAAACGCCCGCAGGAGATGCCGGATGACTTGCTTCGCGCCCCATCGCTGCGCGCCGGATCGCTGCGCTCCGCGCAGACGATGGTTTGGCACTGCATGCAGCCTTCTGCTGATCGTCACCTGCGCAGCCGCGTTCGCACATGCCGGGGAAACCGATCTGCGCACCGTAGCTGCGCAGGAACGCGCGCGACCCTTGCCGGCACGCTTCGAACGATCGCAGTTCCTCGCACGCCCGGCACTGGCGGGCGCATGGCTCTCGCCGGATGGACGCGACATCGTGTATCTGCGCGAAGAGGGCAATCAGCGTGGACTGTGGCGCTTGCCGACGGCGGGCGGCAAACCGCAGCGATTGCTTGCGCAGACGGAAGCCACGGATCCGGCATGGTCGCGCGACAGCCAGTGGATCTTCGTGCCCACGGCGCGGCAACTGTTCGTGATGGCGATGCGTGGCCAGGCGGGAACCCGTGCCATCGTGGCGCTGGGCGGCCGCAATCCGATCGAGTTCTTCGGGATCGATCCCTACGCGTCGGCTGCAGCGCTCCTGCTTGAAACTCCACCGCTTGTGTCCCGGCAAGCGCAGCGCTGGCGCATCCATCGCGTCGATACGCGCGGAACGCGTACGGTCGTGTGGGAGGACGCGCGTCCCATCATCGACTTTGAAGTCGGCAAGGATGGACGGCTCGCATACCTGCTGCGCGCCGAGGACGACCGCCAGGTGCTCTATCGCGTCGTGCGCAATCGCACCGAGCGCGTGCTCGAATGTGTCCGCGTCGAACGTTGCAGCCTGATCGGTACGCTGGATGGGGGCCGCACGCTGCTGCTCAACACCGACGCCTTTGGCGACTTCGGCCGCCTGGTGCGCATCGATGCGGATGGCCGGCGCACGACCCTGCATCAGGATCCGCATGGCGCCGACCTTCATCAGGTCACGCTCGATCCGCTCACGCGTGCTCCCTTGTTTGCCGCCTATCGCAGCACTGTCGCAAGCGTGCACGCCTTGCAGCCCGAAGAGACGCCCCATCTGGCGCGGCTGCAAGCCCGGTTTCCACAGCGTGATCTGCGGATTGAAGTCGGGCGTGGAGCGGACGCGCGCTGGCTGGTGCACGTGCGCGCGGCGACATTCAAGGGCGAACAGCTGCATCTCTACGATCCGGCGACCGGCCTGACCCGCGAGGTGCTGGCGGGCTCCGGATTCCTGCAGGCCCGCAAACCGGTGGCGGCGCTGCCGGAAGCGGCCATGGCGCGCAAACTGCCGATGCGCTACACCGCTTCCGATGGCATGCAGCTGCACGGCTTCGTGACGCTGCCGCCGGGCGTCGATGCGGCGCGAGCGCCGCTGGTCGTCAACGTGCATGGCGGTCCGTTCAACCTGGTGCGCCCCGAGTTCAGCGCGCAGACGCAGATGCTGGCCAACCGCGGCTACATCGTGTTCGAGCCTAACTTCCGCGGCTCCACCGGACATGGCCGCACCTATCTGCTGGCGGCCAACGGCGACTTCGGTAACGGCCGGGTGCAACAGGACATCGTGGAAGGCACGCGCTATCTGCTGGGGCAAGGCATTGGCGATGCGCAGCGCGTAGGCATTCTGGGTGCTTCGTTCGGCGGCTACTCCGCATTGCAGGGCGTGACGTTCCAGCCGGATCTGTTCAAGGTAGCCATCGCGGCTGTGCCACCGGCCGACTTCGGCTGGGTGCTGCGCTGGTACGCGCAAGGCCGCGACCAGATGTCGCGCGGTATTCCGATGGCCACCACGATGCGGCTGCTGTCGCTGGATCCGGCGGATCCGGCCCTGGCGCAACGCTTGCGCGAACAGTCGCCCATCGCGAACGCCGCGCGCATGCAGCGGCCGCTGTTGTTGCTGGCCGGCGCGGATGACGAGCGCATACCGGTTCGCAGCGTGCTGCACTACGCGGCGCAACTGCGTGCACTGGACAAGGATGTCAGTCTGTTCGTGGATGCCGAAGGGCAGCATCAGCTGGTCAATCCGGTCACGCGCGAAGCCTATCTGTATCTCACCGAAGCGATGTTGCATCGGTACCTCGGTGGACCCGCACCGGCTGCACCCGATCCCGCATTGCGTGCGGCCTTGAAAAGGAACCTGCGCCTTCGCGGACGCGGCCTTTCGCCAACACCGTGAACCGCGCTCCCGCCGCCTATACTGATGGCCGGATCTCGGGGGATCGACATGCAGAAACGGAATCGGTGGCGGTGTCTCTGGGCGCCGGCGTTAGTGCTGTTCATCAGCGGTCACGCCGCTGCGCAGGATGCGGCGGACGCATCCGCGAATGCCGCGGGCGATTCACCCACGCGCGCGTTGCCGGAGCAGGTGCAGGCCGACGTCAGTGCCATCGCCGCACAGATGCTGGAGATCCGGCACGATGATGTGGCGTTGTCCTGCCCGAAAGCGGTGGAGAATGCACGCTGGGGCGTAGACACCATGCTCGAAGTCGGCGAGCGCAACATGCAGGGCGGCTATCTCAGTCGCACCGATTACGAAGCGACCGCTGCGCCGCTGCGTGCGCAACTGGAGACGCTGACCGTGCAGGATTGCGAAGCCTCGAGCGGTGGGCGGCAGGCGTTCTATCGCTGCATGACGAGCGACTACAACCACGTACTGGCCTGCGCGAAGCTCGACAGGTAATCGTCGCTACGTGCGCGATGGCCACCTCGATTGCGAAGTCGGGAGGCTGGCGGGAGCGGCCGGAAAGCATGGTGCAACGCACGATGCAATTGGAAGTCCGATGCGTATTCTGACAGCGCTGTCATCAAGGCGGGACGGGCTGTCCTGTGCGATGGCGGGGAAACGCATCACTCATCCGCGCTGATTCGACGCCGCTCCGCGCATGCGAACTCTGCATCCGCAACGCGCTGTCGCATCCTGCGGAACGTCGTCACCGCACGGGAGCCTCGCAGTGGAATTGTCCACCCTCGATATCGGCATCGTCCTGGCCTACCTGGCCGGCATCTTCATCCTTGCGCAATGGGTTTCGCGCGAGAAATCGGGCCACCAGAAAGACGCGAAGGACTACTTCCTCGCCAGCAAGTCGTTGCCCTGGTGGGCCATCGGCGCATCGCTGATCGCGGCGAACATTTCCGCCGAACAGATCATCGGCATGTCCGGCTCGGGCTATGCGATCGGCCTGGCGATCGCGTCCTACGAATGGATGGCGGCGCTGACGCTGCTGATCGTCGGCAAGTTCTTCCTGCCGGTGTTCCTGCGCAACGGCATCTACACGATGCCGCAGTTCCTCGAACAGCGCTACGGCACGAAGATCCGCACCTTGATGGCGTTGTTCTGGCTGGGCTTGTACGTGTTCGTCAACCTGACCTCGATCCTGTGGCTGGGTTCGATTGCGGTGAACCAGGTGACCGGCATGGACCAGATGCTGGCGCTCGCGCTGCTGGGCGTGTTCGCGCTGATCTACCAGTTGTATGGCGGCCTGAAGGCAGTTGCGCTCACCGACATCGTGCAGGTGTCGCTGCTGGTGCTCGGTGGATTGCTGGTGGCAGGCCTGACGCTCAACCAGATCGGTGAAGGCGCGGGCGTCGTCGCCGGATTCCAGAAACTCTGGGCACAGCATCCCGAACATTTCGAGATGATCCTCAGCAAGGACAATCCCTTCTACAAGGATCTGCCCGGCATCAGCGTGCTGATTGGCGGCATGTGGATCATGAATGTCAGCTACTGGGGCTTCAACCAGTACATCATCCAGCGCGCGCTGGCGGCCAAGAGCATCGGCGAGGCGCAGCGCGGCGTGCTGTTCGCGGCGTTCCTGAAGCTGCTGATGCCGGTGATCGTGGTGTTGCCGGGCATCGCGGCGGTGGTGCTGTCGCCCGGCCTCGACAAGCCGGACCAGGCGTATCCGACGATGATGCGCTTGCTGCCCACCGGCATCCTCGGCCTCGTGTTCGCGGCGCTGGTGGCGGCGATCGTGGCGTCGCTGGCCTCGAAGATCAATTCGGTGGCGACCATCTTCACGCTCGACTTCTACGCCAAGCGTCGCGGTGAAGCGCCGAGTGAAGCCAGGCTGGTGAAGGTCGGCCGCATCGCCGCCACGGTGGCGGTGATCCTCGGCATCCTGACCGCGCGCCCGCTGCTGGGAAGCTTCGATCAGGGCTTCCAGTACATCCAGGAATACACCGGGTTCTTCACGCCGGGCATCGTGGTGATCTTCGTCCTCGGGCTGTTCTGGAAACGTGCGAACGAAGCGGGTGCGTTGTCCGCGGCCATCGGCTCGTTCGTACTGTCGATCGTGCTCAAGCTTGCATGGCCCTCGCTGCCCTTCATCGATCGCGTGGGCCTGGTGTTCCTGCTGGCGCTGGCGCTTGCAGTTGTCGTGTCGCTGATGACCCCGCGCGCGGAGGGCAAGGATTTCATCCGCACCGACGATGTCGACTACCGGACGGGCAGCATCTTCAACATCGGCTCCATTGGCGTCATCGCGATCCTGATCGCGCTCTACACCCTGTTCTGGTAATTGCGTCGCGGCGATCCGCGACGAGCAAAAAAATCCCCTCCATGGGAGGGGATTTTCATTTTCCGGCGAACGTATGACGTGGTTCAGTCGTCGGACTGCCAGACGAACGTGGCCAGGCTGCGCGCCGGCAACGTGTAGCTGAAACGGCGCTCGCCTTCGTTCACCGCGATCCGCTGTGGCTTCTGCGCCGAGTTGGTGACGATCAATGCGATGGATCCGTCGTCCTCGTTGCGGAAGGCGACGTTGTCGATCCCGCTGCCGGTTTCGGTGGAGGTAATGCGCCGCGCGCCTTGCCGGACGAAACGGCTCGCGTGCGCGAGCGCGTAGTACTCGTCGTTGCGGCTGACCTTGCCGGTGACCGAGTTGATCGTCACCACGCCCCGGCAGGTACCGCATCCGCCGGCATGCGGGCCGCCGTTCTCGTCCAGCGCCAGGTTCCAGAACAGCACGCCGCGCGCCCAGTGGCGGGTGGTCTGGATGACCTGCTGGCGTGCCTGCAAGGTCAGGCCACCACTGATGACCGGCTCCCAGCTGCCGCCGGAGCATTCGGTCATGTACACATCCTTGTCCGGATACGCATCGCGCACCGGCGTCTGCGCCTTCACATCGCCGCCGTAGCAATGCCATGCGACTGCCGAAACATGGCGATTGGCAGCTGCATCCGCCAACACGCCCAGCGGTTCTTCAGGCTTGTCCCAGTTGTGGTCCCAATCGAAGATCTGCGGCGGGTTCGGGCGCTGCGCGAGCAGCGGGCCGAGGTGGTCGCCGATGAAACGTGCGCGCGCCGATGCGTTGAGCCGCATGCCCGGATAGTCGCCCGGCTCGAAGTCCGGCTCGTTCTGCACGGTCAGCGCGAAAATCGGAATGCCCTCGGCCGCATACGCGTCGACGAACTTGAGCAGGTAGCGGGCAAACGCGTCGTAGTGCTCGGGTTGCAGCGTGCCCTGGATCAGGCTGTTGTTCGATTTCATCCACGCCGGCGCGCTCCACGGCGAGGCCATCACCTGCAGGCGCGGGTTGATCGCCAGCGCGGCGCGCGTCACCGGAATGACGTCATCCCGATTGGGCTCGATGCTGAAATGTTCGAGTGCGGGATCCGGCTGGCCGCCCGGCGGATCATCCAGGCTGTAGTGATGCCGCGAGAAATCAGAGGCGCCGATGGTCAGGCGGCTGAAGCTCAGGCCGAGGCCGTTGTCTTCCCGGCCGAACAACTCGCGCAGGAGCGCTTCGCGCTGCACTGACGACATGCGGTGCTGGATGAGCCACGCGGAGGAATCGGTGATCGATGCGCCGAAACCGACCATGGCCTGGTGGCGTTGCTCCGGATCGATGGTGATCGCGATGCCCTTCGGTTCGCTGCGGCTGAACGCGATGGCTTGCTGGGGTTCGAGCGCCTGGCGATGGTCGGATGTGGTGACCCAGGCCTGCACGTGTTGTGCGCCGGACGTCTGGGCCGACGCGCAGGATGCGGCGGCGGCCAGCGCGACACACAGCCACCGTTGGGTGAGGCGCAAGACGGGCTTGCGGGGACGTTGCTTCATGTGGGCCCTCCCGGACAGCAAGAAAAACGGGTGCAAATCCGCGCAGGGCGGATGCTGCATTGCAGCGGATATCGAGTTCGAAATCACACTAATCGATTGTCTGGATTGAAATTGGTGTTATCGCTCCGGACATCGAAAAACGAAAATTTGACAATCCGCATTGGGCGACAGTATGACAGCGCTGTCAACAAATGGCCGGAGAGGGCCGCCATGACTTCATCCAAGACGAATTTTCGCGCTCGCGCGCTGCAACGCTCCTCCCTTCGCCCGCAGAAACTCGCCTCGGCGTGCCTGCTGGCCCTGATCTCGATCGGCACCGCGCATGCGCAGGACGCACAGCCGCAGAGTGGCGACGTGGAGACGCTGGACGCGGTGCGCGTGACCGGCATCCGCGCCGCCATCGCCAGTGCGGTCGAGACCAAGAACGAATCGACCTCGATCGTCGAAGCGATTTCGGCCGAAGACATCGGCAAGCTTCCGGACATCAGCATCGCCGACTCCATCTCCCGCCTGCCGGGCCTGGCGACGCAGCGCGTCGACGGCCGCTCGCAGGTCATCAACATCCGCGGCATGTCCGAGCAGTTTGCCGGCACGCTGCTCAACGGCCGTGAACAGGTCAGCACCGGCGACAGCCGTGGCGTCGAGTTCGACCAGTATCCGTCCGAACTGATCAACTCCGTCGTGGTCTACAAGACGCCGGACGCCACGCTCGTCGGCCAGGGCCTGTCGGGCACCGTGGATCTGCAGACGATTCGCCCGCTCAGCTTCGGCGAGCGCCGCGTGATCTTCAGCGGACAGGGCGAATACAACTCGCTGGGTGACATCACCTCGGGCGGTTGGGACAAGGGCTATCGCATCGCCGCGTCCTACGTCGACCAGTTCGCCGAAGACACCATCGGTGTTGCGCTCGGCGTCGCGCGCCTGAATTCGCCGTTCCAGGAACGCCACTACAAGCAGTGGTGGTGGGCCAGCGGTGCGACGTTGAACGGTTGGAGCGCCCCGGCGCAGAATGGTCGCCCGACCGACGACACGATCCTGTTGCAGGGCGTGGAAGGCTGGGTGAAGTCGCGCGAACTGACCCGCGACGGCGTGATGGGCGTACTCGAGTTCAAGCCCAACGATCGCCTGCACAGCATCGTCGACGTGTACTACTCGAAGTTCGAACAGAACGAGCTCATGCGCGGCCTGATGTCGAACAACGATCCGTGGTTCACCAACGATGCCGGCAGTTCGGTGGGTTACGCCAACCTGGGCATCAGCAATTTCCACGGCTATCCGGTGGCGACCAGCGGCACGCTGGTCGGCGTGCAGCCCATCGTGCGCAACGACAACAACACGCGCGAAGACAAGCTGACCTCGGTCGGCTGGAACACCAGCTACAAGCTGGATCCGATGACGTTCACGCTCGACCTGAGCTACTCCAAGGCCGATCGCGAGCAGTCCGTGCTGGAAACCTACGCCGGCATGACCACGCCGACGAACATGGACTTCAACTTCCCGCTGTACAACCGTTTCGGTTGGCACTCGGTGGCCGACATGTCCAACCCGTCCACGGTGCTGCTGTCGGATCCGCAGAACTACAACCACGACGGCCGCATGGAGAACTCGTGGCAGGAAGACGAGCTGAAGTCCGCGCGCTTCCAGTTCACCCGCGACATCGAGTCCTCCGACTTCCTGCGCAGCTATGACCTGGGCGTCAACTTCACCCGTCGCAGCAAGTTCAAGCGCGCCGATGTGTACTTCGCCGACCTGCCGGACGGCCGCACGCCGACCGCAGTGGGATCGCAGTACCTGCGCAACCCCACCTCGCTGAACTTCCTCGGCATGGGTAACGTGCTGACCTATGACCCGCGCGCCGTGCTGGGCCAGTACTACAACGTCCACATCAGCGAAGACAACAACGATCTGTTGAAGGACTACACGGTCGACGAGGACATCACCACCTTCTATGCGAAGGCCAACCTGGACATGGATGTGACCGAACGCATCCGCCTGCGCGGCAACGTCGGCGTGCAGTACGTCCGCTCCGATCAGTCCTCGACGGCGTTCAATGCCAGCAACAACGCCATCATCGGATCGCAGAAGCTGGGCTCCAAGTACGGCGACATCCTGCCGAGCCTGAATCTCGTCGCTGATTTCGGCGAGGGCTGGATGGTGCGCCTCGGCGCGGCCAAGACCTTGATGCGTCCGCCGATCAACTACCTCAGCGCGGCCAGTTCGGCCAGCGTGCCGACCACGGGCCCGGCCGAATGGAGCGGCAACGGCGGCAACCCGCGGCTGGAGCCCTATCGCGCCAATGCCGTGGATCTGTCGCTGGAGAAGTACATCGGCGACGCCAGCTACCTGTCGCTCGCGCTGTTCTACAAGGATCTGGAAAGCTACGTCTACCAGCAGACCTTCGAGAACTGGGACTTCAGCGGTTACGCCAACAGCGGTCGCCCTGCCACTTCGCCCTACGGCCGCTACACGACCTGGGCCAACGGCGAAGGCGGCTACATGCGCGGTGCCGAACTCAGCGCTTCGCTGGCCGGCGAGCTGTTCTGGGATGCGCTGGACGGCTTCGGCGCGCAGTTGAACGCGTCGTACACCGAATCGTCGATCGACCCCGACGGTCCGGGCGGCTCCAGCACCGACACCATTCCGGGCCTGTCCAAGCTCGTCTACAACGCGACGTTGTATTACGAAGCCGACAGCGGTTTCTCCGCACGCGTCAGCCAGCGCTACCGCGATTCGTACCGCGGCGAGTACAGCTCGCTGTTCGGCCAGCGCACCTATCGCTTCACCATGCCGGAGCGCGTGATCGATCTGCAGTTGAGCTACGACTTCCCGGAAACCAGCAGCCTCAACGGTTTGTCGCTGCTGTTCCAGGTCAACAACGTCAACAACGAACCGTTCCGCACGCAGATCAGTTCGTCGTCGTCTGCGCCCGGCACGCTGCTGTTCCCGGAGGAATACACCGAGTACGGCCGCCAGTTCCTGGTTGGCTTCCGTTACGAGCTGTAAGCCGTCGCATCACGCCATCGAGGTCGGTGGCGTGATCTTCACGCAACAGGTTTCAAGCATCGGGCCCCGCGTGGGC
>JAEZYE010000003.1 GCA_023419315.1 Pseudomonadota bacterium | reverse complement strand
GCATCACCGCTTCGGCGGGCAGCGTCATGCTGGTGGCCTTGCAGGTGATCGTCGGCATCCAGTTGATCCTCGGGTTCCTTGCATACGACATTGCCTCGGTGCCACGCCGTGCGATTCATCGCTTGCTGGGTTCTTCAACAATGTGACGCGAGAGAAATCATGGCATTTGGACCTACGATTCGAGCATTAATGCCCTCTGTCCTAGAGCATATTGCTTCGAAGGCATATCGCAGGATTTTCGTAGACTTAGATAAGGTTGCCGATGTGCTCGCCAAGACGCTCCCTGACGATGCTTACGTTCTGGATGTGGGTGGAGGCGACGGCGATCTTCTGAATCGTCTGCTAAAGCTGCGCCCTGATGTCCAAGTAGACATGGTCGACATTGCTTTGGAGGTCGGACGCCATGTGAAAGATATCTACAAGGAGCGAGTACACTTTTTCCCCGCGCGACAGTTGGAGTCTCATTGTGCACGGGATGAGCGCTTGTATGACGCGGCGATGGTCTCGGACGTTATGCATCACATACCGACTGACGAACGCATCCTTTTCTTAATTGCGCTTAGGCAGAGCGTAAAGGAGGGTGGATTGGTTCTTATCAAGGACGTCGAACCCGGCCATCCCATTGCTTGGCTCGGTTTGTACTGTGATCGCTACATCAGCGGCGACAAAGGCACTACCTTGATTTCAATGCAGGCTTTGAGAGAGATGATCGGGCAAGTGTGGCCGGCTCATGAGGCGTACGAACGAGGTCTGTTCGATATCAATCGCCCCAACTACCTGCTTTGCATCGAACGAAGCACACAATGAGTCCCAATCCGCACAAATCGTGCCTAAGTTCACGAACTCACCGAGAAATTCCCGACAACTCCCTTACTCCATGCCCAGTTTCTTCAGCTTGTAGCGCAACGCGCGGAAGGTGATGCCGAGCTGGGCGGCCGCGCGCGTCTTGTTCCAGCGGTTTTCTTCCAGCGCTTTCTGGATGGCGGCGCGTTCGAGCTGCTCGATGTAGCTCGGCAGCGGGCCGCCGGCCGGGTCGAGGTCGATCGGGCCGGCGATGACGTTGCCGTTCGGCGCATCCGGCGCGGCCGCGCGCGCGGCGGGCTGCGGCAGATACAGATCGTCGATCTCGATGCTGTGGCCGTCGGCCATCGCCAGCGCGCGTTCGAGGATGTTCTCCAGTTCGCGCACGTTGCCCGGAAACGGATAACGGCGCAGTTCGGACATCGCATCGGGCGAAATCGCCGGGGCGTTGCGGCCGTGCTGGTCGGCCAGCCGGTCGAGGATGGTGCTGGTCAATTGCGGCAGATCGCTGGCACGTTCGCGCAATGGCGGCACGCGCAGTTCGATCACGTTGATGCGGTAGTAGAGGTCGTGGCGGAAGCGGCCGTCGGCGGCCAGTTCGCCCAGATCCTTGTGCGTCGCCGACAGGATGCGCACGTCGACCTGCACTTCCTGCGCGGCGCCGACCGGGCGCACGGCCTTTTCCTGGATGGCACGCAACAGCTTGACCTGCATCGGCAGCGGCAGTTCGGCCACTTCATCCAGGAACAGCGTCCCACCGTTGGCGGCTTGGAACAGGCCCGCCTTGTCGGCGTGCGCGCCGGTGAAGCTGCCTTTCTTGTGGCCGAAGAATTCGCTTTCCATCAGTTCGGCGGGAATCGCGCCGCAGTTCACCGGCACGAACGGACCGGACGCACGCGCGCCCTGCTCATGGATGGTGCGGGCGACCAACTCCTTGCCTACGCCGGATTCGCCGCGGATATAGACCGGCGCCTGGCTGCGGGCGACCTTGCTGATGGTTTCGCGCAGCGTCTGCATCGGCGGTGACGCGCCCAGCAGGCGGCTTGCCTGTTCCGGTGGTGGCGGGGTCGGGGCGGCGCGCTCGGCGTTGTTCAGTTCCAGCGCATGCTTGACCAGGCCGCGCAGCACGGTCAGATCGACCGGCTTGCTGACGAAATCGAAGGCGCCGGCCTTCAGTGCTTCCACCGCCAGTTCGATGTTGCCGAAGGCCGTGATCATCGCCACCGGCGTGCGCGGGTAATGGCGCGCGATTTCGCCGACCAGTTCGATGCCGTTGCCATCGGGCAGCCGCATGTCGGTGAAGCACAGGTCGTAGGTGTTGCGCGACAACAGTTCCCGGGCTTCGCCCAGATTGGCGGCGGTATCGATGCGCAGGCCCATCCGGCCCAGCGTCAGTACCAGCAGTTCGCGGATGTCGCGTTCGTCATCGACGATCAGGGCGCTACGATTTTCGCTCATGAATCCCCCTTCGGCCCCTGTTCGTTCAGTTTACCGGCTGAATGTGAGACGTCGCTAGTCTTGCGGCTGCGGGGTGATCAGGCCGGCAGCAACGCGTGCGGACCGGGCAGGGTGATGCGGAAGCAACTGCCACCGCCGGGCACCGGCACGTATTCCAGCGTGGCCTGGTTGGCGCGGCAGAGTTCGCGGGCGATATACAGCCCCAGCCCGGTGCCGTGCTCGGACGTGGTGAAGAACGGGCGGAAAAGCTGTGACGCCACGGCTTCGGGGATGCCCGGCCCGCGATCCATGACGTCGATCATCGGGCGGTGATCCGCCTGGAACACGCGCATCCGGACGCGCGCCGGTTCGCCCGGCAGACGACCGTAGTTCAGCGCGTTCTGCACCAGCACGGTGAGTACCTGCTGAAGGTGCCGCAGATCCATCAAGGCCAGCACCGGCTTGACGCCGATCACCGCTTCCAGCGTGTCGGTCTCGATCGAGAGCGATTGCTGGTACTCGTCGATGAAGCGGCGCACATAGCCGTTGAGGTCGACATGTTCCGGATTGGCGCGCTCACGCCGGGCCAGGCCGAGCACGCTCTCGACGATGCCGTTGGTGCGCTGGCATTGCTGGTGGATGATCTGCAGCAGGCGACGATCGCCGTCGATGATGTTGCGCGATTCCTCGAGCAGCTGGACGGCGTAATTGATGGCGGCGAGCGGGTTGCGGATTTCGTGCGCCAGGCTGGCTGAAAAGCGGCCAAGCGCGGCCAGCGTCAGCGATTCGGCCCGGCGCGAGACCACGGTGGCGTCATCGAGGAAGATCAGCGACGTCTCGCTGTCGGCCAGCAGGCGCGCGAACCGTGGCTGGACTTCGGGTTGATCCGGCGACAGTTGCATCGGTGCGTCATCGGCCTGCCAACCATTGCGCCAGCGCTGCAGGCGGCGGGACAACTCCGGCGCCGCATGCGTCAGCAGGACGCCGCCTTCATCGCTCGCGCCTTCGGTGCTGTCGCCGAGCAGCAGGCTGGCCGCTTCGTTGGCCAGACGGATGTGGTTGTCCGCATCGACCACCAGCACACCGGTCCGCATGCGCCGGATGATCAGCTCATTGATCTCGACCAGATTGGCCACTTCCGCGCCGCGGCGATCGGCCAGCGCCTCGCTGTGGCGCGCGCGCTGGCCGACCTGGTGCGCCAGATAACCCACGGCGATGTAGCTGACGGCGAACATGATCAGTTCGGCGATCGAGCGCGTGTTGCCGCCGTGGCGGACGAAGGTCCAGACGAATTCGGCGGTCAGTGCGACCACGGCCAGCGAGGTCGCGAACATCGCCCAGCGCCACGAGGGCAAGAGCAGCGCGGCGGCGCAGACGTTGAACAACAGCATCATCGCCACGCCGGCGGTGGCGGCAGGCATGGCGTGGGTGATGAGCGCGGCGGCGATGACATCCACCGTCAGGCTCCCCAGCACGGTGAGGGTGAGCACGCGCGGGCTGCGGGCCAGCAACAGCAGCACGACCGAAGCGCACAGGTAGGCGAGCGTGACCGCAATGCCCAGTTCGGCATGCCGCTGGTTGCCCAGCAGGTCCGAGAGGGGGCTGAACAGCAGCCCGGCCAGGATGGCGGCCTCCAGGGTCCGGTAGAGGGCAAAGAAATAGAGTTCGCGCCGCGGCGCGGACTCGATGCGTCCCAGAATCGACTGGCTTGGCGCCAAGCGCTGCTCCCCCTGCTGGTCCTGTCCCCAGTATAGGCACGCCCGTGTGGGCGGTCCGTTTTGCGCCGCCCGTCCCACTGGGCGACAATAGGGAGCTGGCTGGCGCCGCATGGCGCCCCTCTGGACCGTCGAACGCAATCCGGCGGCAAGACCGGCCTCTACCTGTTTCCTACCCACGGTGACGCATGAATTTCCACGAATATCAGGCCAAGCAGCTGCTGGCCGAGTACGGCATCCCGGTCCCGGCCGGCAAAGTCGCCTCCACGGCGGATGAAGCGGTCGCGGCCGCGCAGTCCCTCGGCAACGGCCCCTGGATGGTCAAGGCCCAGATCCACGCGGGCGGTCGCGGCAAGGCCGGCGGCGTCAAGTTCTGCAAGACCACGGATGACGTGAAGGCAGCGGCCGCCAAGATGCTTGGCACGAAGATGGCCACCTACCAGACCGCCGGCGTCGAACTGCCGGTCAACCTGGTGCTGGTGACCACCGCCGGCGAAATCGTCAAGGAACTGTACCTGTCGGTCCTCGTCGACCGCGGCACCCGCACCATCACCTACATCGCCTCGTCCGAAGGCGGCATGGAGATCGAGCAGGTCGCGGCCGAGACGCCGGACAAGATCCACACGCTCAACGTCGACTTCGTCGAAGGCGTGCAGGCCTACCAGGGCCGCGAATTCGGCTTCAAGATGGGCCTGACGGCCAAGCAGGCCGGCCAGTTCGCCAACATCATGGTGAACCTGTACCGCATCTTCAACGAAAAGGACCTGGCGCTGGTTGAAATCAACCCGCTGGCGATCCTGGACGACGGCAACCTGTACGCGCTGGACGGCAAGTTCAACAGCGACGACAACGCCAGCTTCCGCCACAAGGATCTGGTCGCGATGCGCGACAAGAGCCAGGAAGACGAAACCGAAGTGCTGGCTTCGGAGATGGACATCAACTACGTGACCATGGA
This sequence comes from Pseudomonadota bacterium, assembly GCA_023419315.1. Classification (GTDB taxonomy): domain Bacteria; phylum Pseudomonadota; class Gammaproteobacteria; order Xanthomonadales; family Xanthomonadaceae; genus Pseudoxanthomonas_A. The sequence continues at coordinate 23,920 of JAEZYE010000003.1, read as the reverse complement.
CGGCAACATCGGCTGCATGGTCAACGGCGCCGGCCTGGCGATGGCCACCATGGACGTCATCAAGCTCAACGGCGGCGAGCCGGCGAACTTCCTCGACGTCGGCGGCGGCGCCAACAAGCAGCGCGTGATCGAAGCGTTCAAGCTGATCCTGTCCTCGGACAAGGTCGAGGGCATCTTCGTCAACATCTTCGGCGGCATCGTCCGCTGCGACATGATCGCCGAAGGCATCATCGCGGCGGTGAAGGAAGTGGGCGTCAAGGTTCCGGTCGTCGTCCGCCTGGAAGGCACCAACGTGGAAGAAGGCAAGCAGCTGCTGCGCGACAGCGGCATGGCCATCATCCCGGCCGACAACATCAACGACGGCGCCAAGAAGGTCGTTGAAGCGGTCAAGAACGCGGCCTGACCTTCCAGGGATCCGGGATCGCCGGCCGCATTTCCAGCTCCCTTGAGTCAAGGGGCGACATCGACGCGAAGCGGCGATGTCGGGGATGCAGGGGCACACCTGGGGCACGTTTCGCGATGCGAAACATGCCGTGGTCCCGGAGCCGATAAACAACACGCAATTCAGAGGACTAAAACGAATGTCCGTTTTGATCAACAAGAACACCAAGGTGATCGTGCAGGGCTTCACCGGCCAGCAGGGCACTTTCCACGCCACCCAGATGATCGAGTACGGCACCCAGGTCGTCGGCGGTGTCACGCCGGGCAAGGGCGGCACGACCCACATCGATCTGCCGGTATTCGACACGGTTGCCGATGCCGTCAAGAGCACCGGCGCCGATGCGTCGGTCATCTACGTCCCGCCGCCGTTCGCGGCCGACGCCATCCTCGAAGCGGCTGCGGCCGGCATCAAGGTCATCGTCTGCATCACCGAGGGCATCCCGGTGCTGGACATGCTGCGCGTCAAGAACGTGCTGACCCGCGCGCATCCCGACACCGTGCTGATCGGGCCGAACTGCCCGGGCGTGATCACGCCGGGCGAGTGCAAGATCGGCATCATGCCGGGCCACATCCACATGCCGGGCAAGGTCGGCATCGTGTCGCGCTCCGGCACGCTGACCTATGAAGCGGTCAAGCAGACCACCGAAGTGGGCCTGGGCCAGTCGACCTGCATCGGCATCGGCGGCGACCCGATCAACGGCCTGAACTTCGTCGACTGCCTCAAGCTGTTCAACGAAGACCCGCAGACCGAAGGCATCATCATGGTCGGTGAAATCGGCGGCGACGCCGAGGAAGCCGGCGCCGAGTACATCAAGAACCACGTCAAGAAGCCCGTCGTCGGCTTCATCGCCGGTGCGTCGGCTCCGGCCGGCAAGCGCATGGGCCACGCCGGTGCGATTGCTTCCGGCGGCAAGGGCACGGCCGAAGGCAAGTTCGCGGCGATGGAAGCCGCAGGCGTCACCACGGTGCGTTCGCCGGGCGATCTCGGTGCCGCGATTGCCGCGTTGCTGAAGAAGTAATCCAGGCATCCCGCTGCAGAAAAAAAGGCCGCCTCCGGGCGGCCTTTTTTCATGCCGGCGTTCGCGCACGGCGCAACCCCATCGTGGCCCAGTGGCGAGCGCAGCGGAGGCGAACACGCGCGCTCGACAACGAGGCGGTAGGATCACGGCTTCCCGCAACTGGTTGATGATCTCCATGGCTTCTCTCCGCTTGGCGATGGCGCAGTTCGATTTCCCGGTGGGCGCGGTCGCCGACAACACGGCGCGCATCATCGAAATGATCGCCGTCGCGCGCGATGAATACGGCGCCGACGCGGTGCTGTTTCCCGAGCTGGCGATCAGTGGCTATCCGCCGGAAGACCTGCTGCTGCGCCCGCGCTTCCTGGCCGATTGCGAGAGTGCATTGCGGGAGATCGCCGCCACGACGCACGGCATCGTGGCCGTGGTCGGCTGGCCGGAAAGCGCGGGCAGCATTGTCTACAATTCCGCCAGCGTGCTGCGCGACGGTCATGTCGAAGCAACCTATCGCAAGCGCGAGTTGCCGAACTACGCCGTGTTCGACGAGCGGCGCTATTTCGACGTGGACCCGAATGGCGAACCCTGCGTGTTCGACATCAAGGGCGTGCCGGTCGGCGTGATCATCTGCGAAGACCTGTGGTTCCCCGAACCACTCGCGGCCACCGCGCGCGCGGGCGCGCAGCTCACGCTGATTCCGAATGCGTCGCCGTACGACCGCGACAAGCATGCGCAGCGCGATGCGTTGCTGGCGCAGCGCACGCGTGAATCCGGCGTCGCGCTCGCTTATCTGAATGTCGTGGGCGGGCAGGACGCGCTGGTGTTCGATGGCGCTTCCGTGGTCGCCGATGGTGACGGCACGGTGCATCCGGCGGCGGCGGCGTTCACCGATCAATGGCTGGTGGTCGATTTCGATGCGGAGCAGCGGCGTTTCAGCCCGGTGCAATGGATGGACGATGGCGATGAAAGCCGCGATGCGCTTGCGTGGCGCGCCATCGTGCGAGGACTGCGCGATTACTGCGGCAAGAACGGTTTCGGCAAGGTGTGGTTGGGCCTTTCCGGCGGCATCGATTCGGCACTGGTGCTGGCGCTGGCCGTGGACGCGCTCGGGGCGCAGAACGTCACGGCGGTGCGCCTGCCGTCACGCTATACGGCGGGATTGTCCAATGACCTCGCGGCCGAACAGTGCGAGGCGCTGGGCGTGAAGCTGGAAGCCGTGTCGATCGAAGCACCGTTCAAGGGCTTTCTGGAGGCACTGTCGCCGCTGTTTGCCGACCGGCCCGCCGATGTCACCGAAGAAAACCTGCAGTCGCGCAGCCGCGGCGTCATCCTGATGGCGCTGAGCAACAAGCTGGGCGGCCTGCTGCTCACGACGGGCAACAAGAGCGAATACGCGGTCGGCTACGCCACGATCTATGGCGACATGTGCGGCGGCTATGCGCCCATCAAGGATCTGTACAAGACCGAAGTGTTCTCGCTGGCGCGCTGGCGCAACACGGTCGGCGGTGCGCCGGTCATTCCGCCCGAGGTCATCGCGCGTCCGCCGTCGGCGGAACTGCGCGCGAACCAGACCGATCAGGATTCGCTGCCGCCCTATGACGTGCTCGACGCCATCCTGTTCCGCTACGTGGACCTGGAACAATCGCGTGACGAGATCGTCGCCGCCGGCTTCGACGCGGCGACGGTGGATCGCATGCTCAAGCTGGTCCGGGTCAGTGAATGGAAACGCCACCAGGCTGCGCCGGGGCCGAAGATTTCGCGTCGTGCATTCGGCCGCGAGCGGCGGTACCCGATCACCAATCGCTACGGCAGTTGAAGCGTGCGGGCAGGAAAACCGCCGGCATGAAAAAAGGGGCCTCGCGGCCCCTTTCCTTTTTATCGGTGCGTGCCCGAATCAATCGGACTTGCGCTCGCCCATGCCGCTGGCGGGCGTCTTCTCGCCGGCAAACGGATTGAGCTTGCGGATGGCCCACGGATACTTCGGCCAGTCGCCGGTAAGCCAGGGATGCTGCGGGTCGTTCAGCTGCAGCACGCGGCGGGCGTCGTCGGCCAGCGCCTTGTTGCCCATGCGCGTGTAGGACTCGCCCAGCACGGCCACGGCGTCGTACTGGTACTCGCTCTGCGGGTAGGTTTCCAGCAGGTAGCGGGCGCGCGTGGCGGCGGAAATCCAGGCGTCGCGGCGCAGGTAGTAGAACGCGGTGTCCAGCTCGTGGCGCGCGAACTGGTTGCGCAGGTACACCATGCGCTGGCGCGCGTCGGCGGCGTAGCGGCTGTTGGGGTAGCGCTCGGCGACGATGCTCAGGTCGTTGTAGCCCTGCATCGGCGTGGACAGATCGCGACGGCTGGCGTCCAGCTTCCATACCCGCTGCAGGAACACCGCATCGCGCGTGGAGTTGGACAGGCCGCGCAGGTAGTACATGTACGGCACGTTGCGATGCGTCGGATAGGTGCGCAGGAACTTGTCGATCGAGGACACCGCGTCGTCCAGCTTGCCGGACTTGTACTGGGCGTAGGCCGATTCCATCAACGCCTGTTCGGTGTACGGGCCGTACGGGTACTGGGCGATCAACTGGCGGAACTGCGTCTGCGCGCGATCCCAGTTGGCGGTGGTCATCGACTGGTGCCCGGCCTCGTACATCTGCTCGACCGGCTGCGCTTCCTGGGGACCCTTGTCGCGCTTGAACCACTTGGCGCAACCGGTGCCGGTGGTGGAGATGACCAACATCAGCAGGGCGACGCGGGCGACGGCGAAGAAACGGGTGGAAGCACGCTGGGTCATGGGCTGGCGGCGGGGCCGCGGCAGGGAGACAGGCTGTCGATGATAGCCTAGGCAGTGCCTTCGCCATGAACATTCGGCGAATATTCCCCGCCTCCGCCGTTGATTCCGCATGACCCAGACCCCTTCCCCCGAGGCGCCGCGCACCGCGCGCGTTCCCGAATCCGCTGCCGGCCGCCGCTTCGACGCCGTGCTGGCCGAACTGTTTCCCGAGTATTCCCGGTCCCGCCTGAGCGAGTGGATCAAGTCCGGCGACGCCCTGCTGGACGGGCAGCCGGTCAAGCCCCGTGATGCCGTACGCGGCGGTGAACTGGCCAGCCTGTCGGTGGTCCTCGACACCCAGACCCATGCCGAAGCGGAAGACATCCCGCTGGACGTGCTGTACGAAGACGAAGACGTGTTCGTCCTCGACAAGCCGGCCGGACTCGTCGTCCATCCGGGTGCGGGGAATCCGACCGGCACGCTGGTCAACGCCCTGCTGCACCGGGATCCGGGTCTGAATGTGCTGCCACGTGCCGGCATCGTGCATCGCCTGGACAAGGACACCTCCGGCGTCATGGTGGTGGCGCGCAACCTGCCGGCGCAGACCGCGCTGGTCGAGCAACTGTCCTCCCGCGAAGTGCATCGCCAGTACCTGGCCGTGGTCGTCGGCGCGATGGTGTCCGGCGGCACGGTGAACGCCGCGATTGATCGCCACCCGCGGGACCGCCTGAAGATGGGCGTGCGCGATGACGGCCGCGATGCGGTCACGCATTACCGCCTGCGCGAGCGCTTCCGCGCGCACACCGCGCTGGAATGCCGGCTCGAAACCGGCCGCACCCATCAGATCCGCGTGCACATGGCGCACATCAAGTACCCGATTGTCGGCGACCCGCTGTACGGCGGCCCGCTGAAGTTGCCGAAGGGCGCGAGCGAAGAACTCATCGCGGCGTTGCGCGGCTTCAAGCGGCAGGCGCTGCACGCGGAAACACTGGAGTTCCAGCATCCGTCCAGCGGCGAGCCCGTGCGCGTGTCCGCCCCGGTGCCGGCCGACATGCTGAACCTGATGGCGGCACTGCGCGCGGATTCGCAGGCGCAGCGCGGGTGAGTGCGTTGCTGCCGGCGGACTGGCCTGCGCCTGCCGGCGTCCGTGCGTTCACGACGCTGCGGCATGGCGCGGGGGTATCGCAGCCGCCGTTCGATCACTTCAACCTGGGCACGCGTTACGGCACGTATCGCGATGATCCGGACGCCGTCGAGCGGAACCGGCGCGAACTGGTCGAGCGCTTCGGCGTTCCGGGTGCGCCGCAATGGCTGCACCAGGTGCACGGCGTTGAGGTGGTCCGGGTCGATGCGGTCGATGCAACGAACGAGCCGACGGCCGATGCCGCAGTGACCGACCGGGCCGGCGTGGCGCTGGCCATCCTCACCGCCGATTGCCTGCCGGTGGTGTTCGCCACGGATGACGGCCGGACCATCGCCGCCGCGCATGCGGGTTGGCGCGGGCTGGTCGATGGCGTGCTGGAGAATACGGTCGCGGCGATGCAGGCCACGCCCGAATCCGTGATGGCCTGGCTGGGCCCGGCAGCGGGTCCGCAGTCCTACGAAATCGGCGAGGAAGTCCATGCCGCCTTCGTCGATCGCGACGCGCGCGCCACGCAGGCGTTCACGCCCACGCGGCCGGGCCATTGGCGCGTGGATCTGTATGCGCTCGCGCGCCTGCGCCTGGCCGATGCCGGCGTGAAGCGCGTGCATGGCGGCGGCCTCTGCACGATCGCCGACGCGGAGCGCTTCTATTCGCACCGCCGCGACGCCACCACCGGCCGCATGGCGACACTCATCTGGAAACAGGCCTGACTGCGCATCTGTTCCCGCGTGTGATGGGGCGCGACTTCGACGCGCTTGCGGACCGCGTGCGGCAGATCCATCTGCGCGCCGGGCACTGGCGCTACAACGGTGAAGTGGAGGTGGAGCGCGGGCGCGGTGTCCTGTCCCGTTGCTTCGCCTTCGCGACACGGTTGCCGCCGTCGGGACGCGGCGCGTTGAACGTCGACATCCACGGTGACGCCGATGGCGAACGCTGGCAGCGCCACGTCGGCGGGCATGTCATGCCGTCGCGGCTCTGGCGCGCCGATGGACTGTTGTGTGAACGCCTGGGACTGGTGCGCTTCGGCTTCCGCCTGAGCGCACACGACGGCGCATTGCATTGGCGTGTCGTCCGCGTGCATGCGTTGGGCATTCCGTTGCCGTCAAGCTGGTTTGCAGGCGTGCGCGCACGGGAATACTCGGAGCAGGGCCGCTATCACTTCGACGTGCGTGCGGCATTGCCCGGGGTGGGCTTGCTGGTGCATTACCGGGGCTCGCTGGACGAAGGCCGTCCGGTTGGGTGAAACGCCGCCCTTCCCGCGGAAAGGGCGGCGGGATTTCCATCAGAAGCTGTAGCGCAGGCGCGTGTAGTAATACGCACCATTGCTGCCGATGGGCGACAGCACGTCGTAGGGCAGGTTGCCGAAGTAGTAGATGTCGCTGTTGGACAGATCCGGATATTCATCGGTGAAGTTGAGGCCGCCCACCGCCAAGCTCCATTGCGGTGTGAAGCGGTACTCGACTTCCGCATCGAGCTGCCATTCCGCGCCGTAGGTCTGTTCCGGTTCGAAGCCGCCGCCGAAATTGAACACGCGCTTGGCGCTGCCATGCCGGGTGACGCGCCCGAGCAGCGACCAGCGATCATTGTTCCAGTTGCCGCTGAAGGCGGCCCGCGTGCGCGGTGCAGCCTCGGTCAGCGTGTTGCTTTCTTCCACGCCGAACAGCACGTACGAGGGATCGATGTCGAGCAGCGCCTGCGGCGTCGCGGTGATGCGCTTGAGTTCGGTCTTGGCGTAGCTCCACGTGCCGGTCAGCAGCAACTGGCCGTCGCCCAGGCCGTGGCGCCAGTTGGCGACCAGTTCGCCGCCCTCGGTGCGGGTGTCGGCCGCATTGATGAAGAAGCCGGCACTCTGCACGCCGGGCACGCCGAAGTTGTCCAGCACGAAGTCGGTGAGCGCGTCGCCGGTGATGCGCTCGGTGATCGCGACACGATCATCGATGTCGATGCGGAACACGTCAAAGGACAGGTCGAAGTTCTCGCCGATGCGGCTGGTGAAGCCGAGGCTCAGGTTGACCGACTTCTCCGGCTTCAGATCCTGCGCGCCCAGAGCGCGCGCGATGGGATTGTTCACCGACAGCAGGCGGCCCTGCAGCAGCTGGCCGGATGCGTCGTAACCGGTGGACGTCGATTCGAATCCGATCTGGCTGAGTGACGGCGCGCGGAAGTTGTTCGAAGCCGAACCGCGCAGCGCGAACGCCGGCGCGAACTCGTAGCGTGCGGCCACTTTGCCCGTCAGTTCGCCGCCGAAATCGCTGTAGTGCTCGTAGCGTGCGGAGATGTCGGTGTAGAAGCGTTCGCCGAACTGGCTGCTCAGGCTGGCGTAGAGGCTGGCGACATCGCGATCGAGATCAGCCACGTCCTGCGGATTCAAGCCGCCGCCGGCCTGCGATCCTGTCGGGCGATCGATGTAAGGACCGGCCGCATACGAGGCCGGATCGCCTGCGCCGGTCCGGAAATCCTCGCGGCGGAACTCGACGCCGGTGGCGAAGGTGTGCGCGCCGAACACCCGGCTCACGTCGAAATTGAACAGCGCCTGCTGGAACCCGTAATCACCGGTGCGGAAGCGGGTCGGGCTGCCGGGCCCGAGCGAGGCATTGAGCGAATTGCGCAAGCGGTAGGTGAAGTCGTTGCGTCCGTAATTGAGGCTGGTGTCGTAATCCCATTCGCCCCATTGCCCGCGTACCCCGGCCACGACGGCGGCATCACGGTTTTCGCCGAGGGAGATCGGGCGATAGCCATTCGGATAGATCTCGCGCCAGTTCGCGGTGCTGTCCGGATAGCGGAAGTAGTTCGCGCCTTCGGTGCGGCTCTGGTGGAAGGTGCCGAAGGCGTACAACGCGGCGCGTTCGCCCAACGGGATTTCGCTGTTGAACCAGCCATTGATGGCGCGCGAATCGCCATCGCCCAGCCAGTAGTTGCGCTTGCCGGCCAGCGCGAGGTTGTCCGCCGTCTGTTCTTCGAAGAACGGGATCTGATCGAATCCGGCGCGGTTGGTGCCGTTGCGTTCCTTGTATTCGACGCCGACGCGCAGGAATCCGCCGTCGCTGCCGAGCGCAGTGCCGACATTGCCGCTGAAGTAGCCGGTCTGGCCGTCGGTCAGCGTCTGGCCGATGGGCTCCACGTCGGTGTGGTGCAGGCCGTAGCTGACTTCCAGCGCGCCGCCTTCCGGTGCGTCGTCGAGAATGACGTTGATGACCCCCGCCACGGCGTCCGAGCCGTATTGCGCGCCGGCGCCGTCGCGCAGCACTTCGATGCGCTTGATCGCACTGACCGGGATGGCGTTGAAATCGACCGGCGTATTGCCCTTGCCGATCTTGCTGTCGGTGTTCACCAGCGCGCTGGTGTGGCGGCGCTTGCCGTTGACCAGCACGAGCACCTGGTTCGGGCTGAGGCCGCGCAGCTGTGCGGCGCGCACGTGATCCGCGCCGCCCGAATTGGACTGGCGCGGAAAGTTGAAGGAGGGCAGCAGGGTCTGCAATGCGCTGCCCAGTTCGCCGTTGAGCACGCCGGCCTTGCGGATGTCCTCGGCGGTCAGCACATCGACCGGTACGGTCGACTCCAGCACCGTGCGATCACGCGCGCGCGTGCCGGTGACGATGATGGTGTCCAGATCGGCGGTGGCGCCCGGACCGGACGATTGCTGCGCGAACGCGGGCAGGGCGAGAACAGTGGAAATGGCGGCGACGAGCAGCGCCACGAGCAAACGGGACATGCGGAACTCCTGGGGGGAGGGAGTCGCCGCGGCGGGCCGCAGCGGGCTGTGTCTATCCATCCGGATAAAGAGATATATTAGCGCGCCGGTCGTGATGTGGTTCGCGACCGCAGATGCGGCCTGTCCATCTGCTTATGACCAGCGGTTATTTCGGACGTGAAGGCCGTCGCCCGACAGTAGTCGCCCGCTGCTTGATGGAGTTCCCCATGCGCCGCCGCGCCGTTTTCCTGCTTCCGTTCCTGCTCGCGCTCGGCGCCTGCGTCTCCACGACCCCGCCGCGTACGTCTGGCGAATCCACGACGGTCACGTCCGCGTTGCAAGGTGACGCCGCGCGTCCGGCTTCGGTGTCGAACTGGGTTCGCAGCGAGTTGTACTTCGGCGTAGGCACGGAAGGCGACAGCGCGACCGCCATCAGCGAGGCGCAGTGGCGCGCGTTCCTGGACAAGGAAGTCACGCCGCGTTTCCCAGATGGCCTGACCGTATTCGACGCTTACGGCCAATGGTTGTTCCGCGGCAAGGACGGTCCGGAGCGGCTGAACTCCAAAGTGCTGGTCATCCTCCACCAGGACACGCCCGACCGCCGCGCCGACATCGAGGCGATCCGGCTGGCGTGGAAGCAGGCCACCCGGCACCAGTCGGTGCTGTGGTCGCGGCAGCCGGCCGAAGTTTCCTTCTGACCGGCGTTGCGGTTGAATCGAATGGCGCAGGGCGTAGAGCCGCCGCGCCGACTCCTACGTTTCCAGAGCTTCATCCATGACCGCACATGCGCATCGTCCCCGCTGGTTCGTTTCCGGCGACCTCAACGGTTTCTTCGGGCTGGTTGTCGACAATCTGTCCATCCTCGGCTTCATCTCAGCGGCGCTGATCGGAATCTTCCAGTTCCCGGCCGACGTGGTGTTCACGCGGATGTTCCCCGGCACGGCGCTGGGCGTGCTGGTCGGCAACCTGATCTACACGTGGATGGCGCACCGCCTGTCTGCGCGCACGGGACGCGATGACGTCACCGCGATGCCGCTCGGACTGGACGCGCCGACCAGCATCGGCATGGCCTTGCTGGTGCTCGGGCCTTCATTCGTCGCGTTCAAGCAGCAGGGCCTGGACGAACAGGCGGCGGCGCTGGCGACCTGGCAACTCGGCATGGCCTCGCTCGTGGTGATGGGCGTGCTGAAGCTGGTGCTGTCCTTCTTCGGCGATGCGATCACGCGCGCGGTGCCGCGTGCGGCGCTGCTGGGCTCCATCGGTGGCGCGGCGTTGACCCTGCTCGGTTTCCTGCCGCTGATCGAAACGTTGCGCTCGCCGGTTGTCGGCTTCGTCACCTTCGGCCTGCTGCTGTACGTGCTGGTGGCAAAGGGGAAATTGCCCATCCGCATCCCCGGCGTGCTGCTGGCCTTCATCGTCGGCACCACGCTGTACTACGGGTTGGGGCTGGCCGGTCTCGGCACGCCGGGCTTCACGTTGCCGGACGCGATGCCGCTGCGCTTCACGTTGCCGCTGCCGACCTTGGGTTTCCTCGACGGGCTGCCGTACACCGTGCCCTACCTGCCGTTGTTGCTGCCGTTCGGTCTGCTGATGGTGGTGGGCGGCATCAACGTCAGCGAAAGCGCGCGCGCCGCGGGCGACGACTACCGCACGCGCGACGTACTGCTGGCCGAGGCGGTCTCCACGCTGGTGGCCGGTTTCTGCGGCGGCGTCGCGCAGACCACGCCGTACATCGGCCAGCCCGCGTACAAGCACATGGGCGCGCGGCTGGGCTACACGCTGTTGACGGGCTTGTTCATCGGACTCGGCGGCATGCTTGGGTATGTGTCGGGGCTGGTGCAGTGGCTGCCGGTTGCGGTGCTCGCGCCGATCATCGTCTACGTCGGTCTGGACATCACCCTGCAGGCATTCCATGAGAGCCCGCGCAAGCACGCGGTGGCGGTGGCGCTGGCGTTCCTGCCTTCGATTGCCTATCTGCTGGTGATCAAGGTCGGCAATCCCGCGTGGATTGCGCCGGATCGATTCGCCGCGCTGTATGGCGGCGTCGACGGACACGGGTTGCCTGATCTGGCCACGATAGTGACGCTCGGCAACGGCTTCATCATCACCGCGATGATCTGGTCCACCGCGCTGGTCGCGATGATCGAACAGCAGTACCGGCGCGCGGCGATGGTGCTGCTGCTGGGCGCAGCGCTCGCATCGTTCGGCTTCATCCATTCGGTGGATCCGCGCGGGAGCATCTACCTGCCGTGGACGATCACCGGCCTGCCGAAGGCCATCCTGTGGCAGTTCACCGGCGCCTATGTCGCGCTCGCCGCGTTGCTCGCACTGCTGTCGCTGTTCAATCGCGACGTGGAAAAGCCGTCGACGGCGTAGGCGGCGTCAGTCCGTGCGCGCAGCATCCAGCAACCACGCCAGCTTGCGCTCGCGCGGCAGGCGTTTGATCTGCCACTCCGCACGTGATGCGCTCGCACGGTCCGGGTACGCGCGGCTGCCGAGCACACGCACCGGCGGGCGCGAGCGCGTGTAGCGCGCACCCTTGCCGGCCGCATGCGCCTGGAAGCGCGCGGTCACGTCGGTGGTGATGCCGGCGTAGTAACTGCCATCGCTGCAGAGCAACAGGTACAGATGCCAACCGGGGGCGGGACTATCCATGTGCACGGATTATGGCCGGTGAACGCACGTCTCAGGACCTCTTGAAACACGAGCGCGCAACCGCATCTGGGGAATGTTGCCGGCGCGGCGCCGGCCTTCCCATGAGGATTTACCGATGCGGATGGACAAACTGACCTCCCGCTTCCAGCAGGCCCTGGCCGACGCACAGTCGTTGGCGGTGGGCCGCGATCACAGCGTCATCGAACCGGCCCATCTGATGGCCGCCCTGCTTGACCAGACCGGCGGCAGCACGCGCCCGTTGCTCGCGCAGGCGGGCGTCAACGTGCCGGTGCTGCGTGAGCGCCTGGGCGAAGCGCTCGAGCGTCTGCCCAAGGTGACCGGCCAGGCCGGCAACATCACCATCAGCAACGACCTGGGCCGGCTGCTCAACATCACCGACAAACTGGCCCAGCAGCGCAGCGATGCCTTCATTGCCAGCGAACTGTTCGTGCTGGCCGCGCTGGACGACAGCGGCGAACTCGGTCGCGCGCTGAAAGCGGCGGGCGGCGACAAGCGCAAACTGGAAGCGGCCATCGACAAGGTACGAGGGGGCGAGAGCGTGCAATCGGAAAACGCGGAAGACCAGCGCCAGGCGCTGGAGAAATACACCATCGATCTGACCGCGCGCGCCGAGAGCGGCAAGCTCGACCCGGTCATCGGCCGCGATGAGGAAATCCGCCGCACGGTACAGGTGCTGCAGCGTCGCACCAAGAACAATCCGGTGCTCATCGGCGAGCCGGGCGTCGGCAAGACGGCGATCGTCGAAGGGCTGGCCCAGCGCATCGTCAACGGCGAAGTGCCGGAAGGCCTGCGCGGCAAGCGCGTGCTGTCGCTCGACATGGGCGCGCTGATCGCTGGCGCCAAGTTCCGCGGCGAATTCGAGGAGCGGCTGAAGGCGGTGCTGAATGATCTGGCGAAAAACGAAGGCCAGATCATCCTCTTCATCGATGAACTGCACACGATGGTCGGCGCGGGCAAGGCCGAAGGCGCGATGGACGCCGGCAACATGCTCAAGCCGGCGCTGGCGCGCGGTGAACTGCATTGCATCGGCGCGACCACGCTGGACGAATACCGCCAGTACATCGAAAAGGATGCCGCGCTGGAACGCCGTTTCCAGAAGGTGTTCGTCGGTGAGCCGAGCGTGGAAGACACGATCGCCATCCTGCGCGGCCTGAAGGAAAAGTACGCGGTGCACCACGGCGTGGAGATCACCGACCCGGCAATCGTTGCGGCGGCCACGCTGTCCAATCGCTACATCGCCGATCGTCAATTGCCGGACAAGGCCATCGATCTGATGGACGAAGCCGCCTCGCGCATCCGCATGGAGATCGACTCCAAGCCGGAAGAACTGGATCGCAAGGAGCGTCGCCTCATCCAGCTGAAAATCCAGCGCGAGGCGTTGAAGAAGGAAAAGGACGCCGAGTCCAGGCAACGGCTGGCGGATCTGGAAAGCGAGATCGCCACGCTGGAGCGCCAGTTCAATGATCTGGAAGAAGTGTGGAAGGCCGAGAAGGCGACCTTGCAGGGTGCCACGCGCATCAAGGAGCAGATCGAACAGGCCAAGCTGGATCTCGAAGCGGCGCAGCGCCGCCAGGACTTCGCCCGCATGAGCGAGATCCAGTACGGCGCATTGCCGCAGCTGGAAAAGCAGTTGAAGGCCGCGCAGGAAGCTGAAACCAAGGGCTTCACCCTGTTGCAGGACAAGGTCACGGCCGAGGAAATTGCCGAAGTCGTGGCGCGCTGGACCGGCATCCCCGTCAGCAAGATGCTGGAAGGCGAGCGCGAAAAGCTGCTGCGCATGGAAGACCAGTTGCACACGCGCGTGGTCGGCCAGGAAGAAGCGATCAAGGTGGTCTCGGACGCGGTGCGGCGTTCGCGCGCGGGCCTGGCGGATCCGGATCGTCCGTCCGGCTCGTTCCTGTTCCTCGGCCCGACCGGCGTGGGCAAGACCGAGCTGTGCAAGGCGCTGGCGGAATTCCTGTTCGATTCGTCCGATGCGATGGTGCGCATCGACATGAGCGAGTTCATGGAGAAGCATTCCGTGAGCCGCCTGGTCGGCGCGCCTCCGGGCTACGTCGGTTACGAGGAAGGCGGCTACCTGACCGAAGCCGTGCGCCGTCGCCCGTACAGCGTGATCCTGCTGGACGAGGTCGAGAAAGCGCATCCGGACGTGTTCAACATCCTGTTGCAGGTGTTGGACGATGGCCGTCTGACCGATGGCCAGGGACGCACCGTCGATTTCCGCAACACCGTCATCGTGATGACCAGCAATCTGGGCAGCCAGATGATCCAGGAGCTTTCCGGCGACGATTCGCCCGAGGCGTACCTGCAGATGAAGAGTGCGGTGATGGGCGTGGTGCAGGCGCATTTCCGTCCGGAGTTCATCAACCGGCTGGACGACATCGTCGTGTTCCATCCGCTGGACAAGGCGCAGATCAAGCAGATTGCGCGCATCCAGATCCGCGGACTGGAGAAGCGTCTGGGCGAACGCGGTCTGAAACTCGACTTGAGCGAAGAGGCGATGAGCCTGCTGGCGAATGTCGGCTTCGACCCGGTCTACGGAGCACGTCCGCTCAAGCGCGCCATCCAGCAGCAACTGGAAAACCCGCTGGCCTCGAAGATCCTCGGGGGCGAGTTCAACCACGGCGACACTGTGCAGGTGAAGGCCGAAGGCGGGCACCTGGTGTTCGCGCGCGGATAAGCGCTTGCATATTCCGGTCGTTGCGCAGGCACGGCCGGATTCAGTGATTCCACGTCCACGGACCCGCTGTTCGAGCCATCGACGGCGGGTCTGTCCTGTTTGCGCCCGCGACTGCGTTTAGCGAACAACAGGGTGCGCCCGGCGTGCCCGCTTGCCAGGACGTGGATCAGCAATGACAGGATGGTGGCGCAGCCGCACCGGCAAGATCGTCCTGCTCGGGGCCGTGTGCGTCCTCGCCCAGCAGGTCACGATCGGCTATCGCCTGGATCTGCTCGGCCAGACGGCCGACGCCTCGCTCATCCACCTTCACGCCGGCCTGCTGCTGGCGATCGCCCTGCTCGATCCCGACCGGCGGGTCGCCGTGGGCTGCCTGGTGATCACCGCGCTGGGCTGGGCGGCCCGCCAATGGGGGATGGCGCCAGGTGACTGGGCCGGACTGCTCTGGGGGGCAGGTGCGTGGATCGGCGTGGGCCTGTGGACGCTGGCCTGCGCGGACTGGACGGGGTGGCCGCGGGATCCGGATCGGCGTCGTATCGAACGCCGTGATCTCGGCCGGCTCGCGCTGTTCGCGGTGCTCGTCTATCCGGCGGGCCTGGCGCTGCTGGGCGGCACCATCGTCATCATCGAGCAGCCGGAGGTGGCGCTGAGCGCACTCTTCCAGATGTTCTTCGCCAAACAGTTCGGCGTGGTGGTGATCACGTTGCCGCTGATGGCCGGCTGGACCGAACGGCACAGCGATGCGCTGCGTCATCGTGGCGGCGTAGGGTGGGGTTGGCTGGCGCTGCTGCTGGCCGTGCTGCTGCTGAGCATCAGCATGTCCTCGCCCGTGCGCACCGCGCTGGCCGGCCCGGCCGTGCTGCTCATGGACTACCGGTTCGCGCTGTTCGTCGCGCTGGCCTGGGTGGTGCTGCGATTCCCGCCGCGGCACTCGATGCTGGCCGTGTCCGCGACGATGTTTACGCTGGTGTATGCGATGTCGGGTGCGGCCGAGCGCGGCAATACGGTGATCGGGTTGTTCAACCTGATGCACCTGATGCTGGAGACCGACATCCTGCTGATGGCGATGCTGTACCTGTGGGTGATCGGCCGTGATCGCCGCGAGCTCTCGCGTCGCCTCGGGGAAGAGACCCTGCGCGACAGCGTTACCGGCCTGCCCAACCTGCGCGCGCTGCGCCAGCGCGTCCAGCAGTCGCCGCCGCAGCGCGCCGAGCTGGGATTCCTGCTGCTCGACCAGACGGACACGCTGCTGACCGGCTTCGGCCTGGACACCCAGGCCGGCGTGATGCGGGCCATGGCCGCGCGCCTGTCTGATCTGGCCGAGGTCTATTGCCTGGGCACGGGGCAGTTCGGCCTGGTCCCGCGCGACGGTCGCGATGATGACGTGTGGGAGCGCCTGATGGCGCGCGTCGAGCACGCCGAGTTCATCGCGGATGATCAGCCGGTGCGGTTGCTGCCGTACCTGGGCGTGGCCTCGCTGTCGGAGCGCGCCGCCGACACCGTCGACGCCGCGCTGCTCACCGCGTCGCACCTGGCCTTCGATGCGCGGCAGCACGGCGAAGTGCGGCCGCGCTACAGCGAACTGGGCGATCACCACCTGCGCGAAGCGCATCGCCGGCAGTTGCAGGACGCGGCGCAGGCGCTGGCGTGCTTGCGCAACGAACGCCTGGTCCTGCATTTCCAGCCGATTCTCCGCATCGAGGAAAGCGACGATGCGCCGCGGCTGATTTCCGGCGAAGTGCTGTGCCGCCTGCGCGATGACCAGGGCCGATTGATTCCACCCGCACGCTTCATGCGTCCGATCGAGGCCGCCGGCCGTGGCGCCGAACTCGATCTGGCCGTGATCAAGGCGCTGTTCCGCCAGTTGCGTCGCTACCCGGAGGCATTGCCGTATTGCGAGCGCCTGGCGATCAATCTGACCGGCCAGAGTCTTGCTTCGATGAGTTTCCAGGTGGAGTTGCGCACGCTGCTCGCCGACTCGCCGCTGCCGCTGTCGGCGCTGTGTTTCGAAGTGACGGAAACCGCGGCCATTTCAAGCACCGAGATGGCCAGCCGCCTGTTGCGCGATCTGCGCGCGCGCGGCTGCCAGATTGCGATCGACGATTTCGGCACTGGCATGCAGAGCTTCGCCCGCCTGAAGGAGTTGCCGGTGGACATCATCAAGATCGACGGCTCGTTCGTCCGCAACGTCGCGCTGCGCGGCAATGATCACGCGCTGGTGCGCGCGACCGTGGCGGTGGCCGAAGCCTTCGGTGCGGAAACCATCGCGGAGTTCGTCGAAGACCACGCCACCGCCGAGTGCCTGCGCGAGATGCGGGTCGATTGGGTGCAGGGCGAGTTGTACGCCCGCCCGCGACCCTTGTCGGAAATACTGGCCGAAGTGCTGCCGCGCGAACTCAGCGTGCCCTGAGCCGCGAAAATCCGCGCCGTTGCCTGGCGATTACCTGGCGACGAACTTGAGCGGGCCGTGGTACTGCGGCCACGCAATCGACGCCGGTCCGCGCTGATTGAGCTTGGACTGCGAAGCTCAGGCCTTGCTGGGGGGCAAGGTGCGTTCCCCGCGATACGGCGGCGTCGCCATCACCATTTCCGCCAGCGAAAACGCAAGTTCGCGTTCGGCCAGCACCGCGCCATCGGCGCCATGTTCCAGCAGGTGCCGCACCTCGCCATCGCTGTGCGCGCGCGCCAGCAGCGTCAGGCCCGGATTGAGCGCACGCAGCTTGGCGATGGCTTCGCCGGCTTCGAGCGGTTGTGGAATCGCCAGCACGGCGATCTTGGCGCGCTCAGGATGCGCTTCGGCCAGCACGCGATCGGCGGCGGCGCTGCCGCGGATGGCGGGGATGCCGGCGTCGTGCGCGCGCTGCACGTGTTCGCCGTTGTCGTCGATGACGATCAGCGGCACGCCACGATCCCGCAGCACATGCGCGAGCGCACTGCCAACGCGTCCGTAGCCGATGATGATGGCGTGATCGTGCACGTCCAGCGACGGTCCCGGTGGCTGCTCCGGCTCGGGCGGCACGGGCGCCAGTGCTTCCTCGCGCCGCTGCCGGCCATCCAGCCAGGAGAACAGGAACGGATTGGCGATGATCGAAAGCAGCGCGCCGGCGAGGATCAGATCGCGCCCCGTCGAGGGCAGGATTTCCAGGCTCACGCCCAGGCCCGCGAGGATGAAGGAAAACTCGCCGATCTGCGCGAGGCTGACGGAAATCGTCAGCGCGGTACTGCCCGGGTGGCCGAACATCCGCACGATCACGAACGCCGCCAGCGACTTGCCCAGCACGATGATGAGGAACGTCGCCAGCACCTGCCACGGATGCTCGATGAGGATGGCCGGATCGAACAGCATGCCGACCGACACGAAGAACAGCACGGCGAACGCGTCGCGCAGCGGCAGCGAATCGTTGGCCGCCTTGTGGCTGAGTTCCGACTCGTTGAGCAGCATGCCGGCGAAGAACGCACCAAGCGCGAACGACACACCGAACAGTGTGGCCGAACCGAACGCCACGCCGAGCGCGATTGCCAGCACCGACAGCGTGAAGAGTTCGCGCGAGCCGGTCGCGGCAATCTTCTCCAGCGTCCACGGAATCACGCGGCGGCCGATCACCAGCATGACCGCCACGAACAGCGCCAGCTTGAGCAGCGTCCAGCCGATGGCCACGACGATTGTCCCGAACGCGCCGCCTTGGGCGTTGCCCGATTGCTTGCCGAGGATGTCGGCCAGTGCCGGCAGCAGCACCAGCGCCAGCACCATCGCCAGATCCTCGACGATGAGCCAGCCCACCGCGATGCGCCCGCGTCGGGTGTCGAGCAGGCGGCGTTCTTCCAATGCGCGCAGCAGCACTACGGTACTGGCGACCGACAGCGCCAGGCCGAATACGAAACCGTTGAGCGGCGACCAGCCCATGCCCCAGGCCAGGCCCCAGCCGAGCAGCGTGGCGACCGCGATCTGCGCCAGCGCGCCGGGAATGGCGATCGCCTTGACCTCCAGCAGATCATCCAGCGAGAAGTGCAGGCCGACACCGAACATCAGCAGCATCACGCCGAGTTCCGACAGCTGGTTCGCCAGATCCTGATCGGCGACGAAGCCGGGCGTGAACGGGCCGACGAAGATGCCTGCGAGCAGATAACCGACCAGAGGGGACAAGCGCAGCTTGTTGGCGAGCGCGCCCAGCACGAACGCGAGGGCGAGGCCAACGGCGACGATGTTGATCAGGTCGGTGTCATGGTGCATCGAGGCTCGGTTTTGCGCGGGAAAGGGGTCGAGTTTCGCTCACCGGGGCGGCTGCGGGCAAACCGGATTTTCCATGCGCATGCTGGCCGCGCCGCAATGACGGAAATGCGAAGCCCCGCCGGGGCGGGGCTTCGGTCCAGCGGAGCGGGGCGGACTTACCAGCGATAGCCGATGCGGCCGTAGACGAATGCGCCGTTGAAGCCGAACGGAGCGTAGCTGCTGTAGGGGAACTGGCCCGAGTTGGAGGTCGCGAAGATCGAGCGGTCCGGATATTCGTCGAGCAGGTTGTCCGCGCCCAGCGTGAGCGTCCAGCCGCCGGTGCGATAGCTGGCCGACGCATCCAGCACCCACTTGGCGCTGTAGTCCTGATCGTTGGCCGCACTGGCCGCATTGCGCACGGTGAACTCGCCGTAGCGGGTCGCCGCGAGGGTGAAATCCCAGTCCGTCAGATTCCAGGTCGCGCCGAGGTTGAACTTCGTCTTCGGGTTCACTTCCTCGATGCGGCCGCGTTCATCGCGCGAGACGCGTTGCAGGTTGAGGCCGTTGCTCTCGAGCTCCGGCGGGTTCGGCGCAATGCGGGTGATCTCGGTGTCGGTGTAGTTGAACCCGCCGGTGAGGTTCAGCGTGCCATCGCCCAGCGGCAGCGCGTAGGACGCCACCAGATCGACGCCGCGCGTGCGCGTGTCCACGGCGTTGGTGAAGTAGCGCACGCTGGTCACGTTCGGATAGCCCAGCGAGGTCACCAGCGAGACCAGCGCGGTTCCGCTGAGGTTGCCCGACAGGATGATCCGGTCGTCCACGTCGATCTGGTACGCATCGAGCGTGACGTAGAGACGATCGATCGGCGTGAGCACCAGGCCCAGGCTGTACGACAGCGAGGTCTCCGGCCGGAGTGCTTCGGCGCCCAGCGCGGCGGCGACCGGATGATCGACCGGGAAGGTGCCGGATTCCAGGAACACCGTGCCGTTGAAGCTGCTGGTCACCGCCGTGTAGTGCTGCTGCGGCAATGACGGTGCGCGGAAGCCGGAGGCGACCGTCGCGCGCAACGCCACCGCGTCGGAGAACGCGTAGCGCGCCGACAGCTTGCCCGAGGTCTCGCTGCCGAAATCGCTGTAGTCCTCGTAGCGCACGGCGGCGCCCGCGGAGAACCGATCGGTGAAGTCCGCTTCCAGATCCGCGTACGCCGCATAGCTGTGGCGGGAATAATGCCCCGCGTTGGCGGGCGAGAATCCGCCGAAGCCCTGCGCGCCCGCCGGCAGCGTGCCCGACTGGAAGTAGGAGTCGGGGCGGCCCGGCGACTGGTTCCACTTCTCGTCGCGGTATTCACCGCCGAATGCCAGCGTGACCGGATAGGCCAGGCCCCAATCGAACTGCCGGCTCAGATCCAGGTTGAACAGGTTCTGCGTGGTCTCCAGCGCGCCGTCATAGAACGAACGTGGGCTCGTGGCACCGAGGCTGGTGTTGAGCGTGTTGCGGGTGAAGAACTCCAGATGGTTGTAGCCGTAGTTGTAGCTGGCGTCCCACTTCCAGCCGCCTGGGGTGTCGCCGCGCAGGCCGACGACGATCGAACGGTCCTGCGAGACGTTGTTGATCTCCGGCACGAAGCCTTCCGGGTAGATCGACGGGATGTTGCGCGAGTCGCCCGGCGCGCGGAAGAACGCGTACGAGGTGATGTCGCGATTGCCGGCTATGGCGAACGCGTACGCCGTGATGCGGTCGGTGACGGCGAACTCGCTGTTCAACGAAATCGTGTGGGCCTCCACATCCGGATCGCCGTAGACGAATGCGGTCTGGCCCAGCTGCGGGTTGGACCCGCCCGGCGAGCTGCCCGCGTACGGACCCGCGCGATTGGTGCGGTCCTGATCGTCAATCTGTCCCGCCACATGCAGGAAGCCGCGCTCGCCACCGAAGCGGATGCCGGCGTCGCCGGCGAGCTGATACTGCGCGCCATCCCCGGCCGAATACTGGCCGCCTTTCAGCGCCAGGCTGCCGCCTTCTTCCGCGCCCTTGAGCACGATGTTGATCACGCCGGCGATCGCATCGGATCCGTACTGCGCGGACGCGCCATCGCGCAGCACTTCCACGCGCGCGATGGCGGCGATCGGAATGGTGTTGAGATCCACCGGCGCCGAGCCCCGGCCCATGCTGCCGTTGACGTTGAGCAGCGAGGAGGTGTGCCGGCGCTTGCCGTTCACCAGCACCAGCACCTGGTCCGGCGCGAGGCCGCGCAGCTGCGCCGGACGGATCGCGCTGGTGCCGTCGGTCACGGCCGGGCGCGGAAAATTGAGCGAAGGCAGCGCGCGCGACAGCGCGGTCGCCAGTTCGGTGGTCCCGGTGGCGGACAGCGACTCGGCGGTGATGATGTCGATCGGCGAGGCCGATTCCGCCACGGTGCGGTCGCTGACGCGGGTGCCGGTGACGATCAGCGTGTCCAGTGTCTGCGGCGACTTGTCCGACTGGGCGAGGGCGGGAAAGGAACCCAGCGTCAGGGCGAGGGCGACGGCAGCGGACAGCGGTGAAAGCGTACGGCTCATGCAGGCTCCGGAAAGCGGCGGGGGGGGGACGCGGCGTGCGGTGACTCGCGTAACGTCAATTATTCGTTAAGGGTTAGAATCCGTCGCAGAACTTCTGTTCATTTCGTTATTCCATCCGCCTCTCAAGACGGTAGCCCCCATGATTTCCCTGCGTAACTTCGCCCTGCGTCGCGGCGAGAGACTGCTGTTGTCCAACGTCGATCTCGCGCTGCATGCCGGCTATCGCGTCGGCGTCGTCGGCCGCAACGGAACCGGCAAGTCCAGCCTGTTCGCGGCCATCCGTGGCGAACTGGAAGCCGACAAGGGCGATGTCGATCTGCCCGGCAAGGTGCGCATCGCCAGCGTTGCGCAGGAAACCCCGTCGCTGCCCGATCCGGCGATCCAGTTCGTGCTGGGCGGTGATGCCGAGGTGGCGGCGGTGCTGCGCGCCGAAGCGGACGCGTCCGCGCGCGAAGACTGGGAAGCCGTCGCGGCAGCCCATCAGAAGATGGCCGAGATGGGCGCCTACGACGCCGAAGCGCGCGCGGGCAAGCTGCTGCATGGCCTGGGCTTTCCGGCTGAAACGCACCAGCGCGCGGTATCCGCGTTCTCCGGCGGCTGGCGCGTGCGCCTGAACCTGGCGCGCGCGCTGATGATGCCCAGCGATCTGCTGCTGCTCGACGAGCCCACCAACCACCTCGATCTCGATGCGGTGCTGTGGCTCGAACAGTGGCTGCTCAAGTATCCGGGCACGCTGCTGCTGATCTCGCACGACCGCGAATTCCTCGACAACGTCGCCACCCATACGCTGCACCTGCATGGCGGTGGCGCGAAGCTCTACACCGGCGGCTACACCGATTTCGAGCGGCAGCGCGCCGAACAGCTGCGCCAGCAGCAGATTGCGTTCGAGAAGGAGCAGGCCGAGCGCGCGCACCTGCAATCCTTCATCGATCGTTTCAAGGCCAAGGCGAGCAAGGCCAAGCAGGCGCAGAGCCGCATGAAGCGGCTGGCCAAGCTGGCCGGCACCGAAGCGGTGCGCATGGAGCGCGAGTTCCGCATCGAGTTCGCGCAACCGAATCGCCTGCCGCATTCGCTCATCCGCATCAATCACGGCGAGGCCGGCTACCCGGCCGAACGCGCGGGCGAGAAGCCGGCGGCGATCCTCCATGACGTCGGCTTCGGGCTGGAAGCCGGTGATCGCATCGGCCTGCTCGGACCCAACGGCGCGGGCAAGACCACGCTGGTGAAGACGCTGGTGGGCGAGTTGCCGCTGCTGTCCGGCGAGCGCGCCGCTCACCCGGACCTGCGCATCGGCTACTTCGCCCAGCACACGGTGGAGTCATTGCACGAAGGCCAGTCGCCCATCGATCACTTCCGCGAGTTGTCGCCGGATGCGCCGACGCAATCGTTCCGCGATTTCCTCGGCAAGTGGAATTTTCCCGGCGATCGCGCCTTCGAAGTCGTCGACGGGTTTTCCGGCGGCGAGCGCGCGCGCCTGGCGCTGGCGCTGATCGCCTGGCAGCAGCCGAACGTCCTGCTGCTCGACGAACCGACCAACCACCTTGATCTGGAAATGCGCGAGGCGCTGGCCGAGGCGCTCAGCGATTTCGACGGCGCCATCGTCATGGTGTCGCACGATCGCCATCTGATCGGTCTGGTCTGCGATACGTTCTGGCGCGTCGCCGATGGCAAGGTCGAGCCGTTCGCCGGCGACCTGGACGAATACGCAGCGTGGCTGCGCACGCGTCCGGCCGCGCAGGGCACCAAGGCCCGCATGGTCGAGGCCGCGCCGACGCCGCCGCCCAGGCCCGCACCCGCGAAGAAGCCGCCGAACCCGCACAAGCTGGCGCAGGCCGAAGCCCGGATGACGGAACTGGAGGAAAAACTGTCCGAACTGGATACCGCCCTGGCCGATCCGGCCGTGTTCTCCGATCCGCGCCGGCTCGAAGCGCTGGGCCAGGAACGCGAAACCCTGCAGCGCGAGCTTGCGCAGGCCGAGCAGGTCTGGGCTGCGTTGTACGAGGATGCGGGCTGAGCCAGCCCGCTCTTGTGGCTGCCCCGGGCTGCCGGCACTTGGCGCACAGGGCCGGCACGGCGCAACCACGGCGTGACGGTTGAATCTGCGTCAGCTGCCCTCAGAATAGGCGCTTGAAATTCGCCAGACGTGCTTCCCGCCATGCCGATTTACGCTTTTGAATGCGCCGAGTGCGGCCATCATTTCGACCGTTTGCAGAAGATGTCCGACCCGGATCCCGAAACCTGTCCGGCGTGTGGTCGGCCGACCGTGAAACGCCAGGTGACGGCGCCCTCGTTCCGCCTCGCGGGCGGTGGCTGGTACGAAACCGACTTCAAGAAAGACGGTGACAAGAAGCGCAATCTTGTCGGAAGCGGCGAAGCCACATCGTCCAGCGGGGAGTCCGCTGCGGTGAAGACCGACGCCAAGCCGGCCGGCACGTCCACGCCCGGCGCCTGAAATCAGCCTGCGCGCGCCCTTCGGGCGCGGCAGCGGCGTCCGGCCATGCGGGCAGTGGGCGCACGACGTCCGACGCTCACTTCTGCGCAGGTCGGAACGCGGTGGCCGGGTTAGACTATGCGGCTCGGCCAGAAGCTGGCTGTCGAACCCTTTTCCGGCCCGTCCGGACGCCATTCGCGGAGCCCCCATGCGTACCCATTTCTGCGGCCTCATCGACGAGGCCATGATCGGTCAGACCGTCACCCTGTGCGGCTGGACCGACGTCGCCCGCAACCTCGGCGGCGTCTGCTTCATCGACCTGCG
>JAEZYE010000020.1 GCA_023419315.1 Pseudomonadota bacterium | reverse complement strand
GGGCGGCCGGCACGGGCAATCTGTAGGTGTGTCCGTAGTTGCCGTACATCGCGGGATACAACGTGGTCGGCAAGATGCCCTGCGGGTCGTAGAAGCCCACCAGCGTGACGACAGGCACTCCGGAGCGCTCCGGCTGCTGCGGACGCTGTACCGGTTTGCCCAGATGCTCTTGTGCGCGCTTTGCGGTGTAGCCGGTATGCAGCGTGTAGCGCGAGATCAGGCTGTCGACCTCGCCGCCCGCCATCGGGTCTTTGCCGAACCGGTACAGGCCTTTGAACGCGGGAGTCGAGTAGCCTTCGATGTTGTTCGCACCCGCTGTCTTGCGCCATGCCAGATTCCCTAGCATGCGATGGCGGAACGCGTCGTAACCCCACCCGCTGTCCATGTGGTGCGACGACCAGCGTCCACCGCCCGGATAGTGTCCGAGTCCATAACCGTGGCCGAGTTCGTGCGAGAACTCGTTGCCGTGAAGGTCATACAGGGTCGCCATGCCGTTGCCGCCACTCAGACCATGCCGGACCCGTCCATTGGAATACATGCCGACGCTTTGATGGATGACGGTCTGGCGGAAATGGTTCGGCTGCTGCTGCGAACTTCCCGCGGAATCGGCGATACCGTAGTTGGCCAGATTGATGCCGGTGGAAATCAGGGCCTTGCCAATCTGCTCGCGCATGTCGCCGTCGTACACGCCGCCTTTCATGGTGCTCGCAGTCTTGTAGACCGTGCCGTTCGGCAGCGTCACGCTGCTCAATCGCACGGGAAGGTAATGGCCCACGGTCAGCTTCGCGACCGGGATCTTCTGGAAGTAATCGATGGTGGCGCGTGCCGTTTCCATCTCCAGCCAGTTCCCCGATGCCGGCTGCGGATCGGTCAGCATGCCGATGCGGATGTTCTGCAGGATCAGTTCGGCCGACGGTGCGAATTCGATCGCGGACGCGGCGAGGGTGCCGGTCTGGCTGCGGTGCACGAACTGCAGCGAAAGGCCGGGCTTGACCCATGACCACGGCAGACTGGCCGTCCACGCCTGGGTGGAATAGCGCACGCGGGGGCGGCTGTCGGTGTTGGTCTGATCCGATTCGGGGAAGGCGGCAGGCGGCGTCAGGACGAGTTCACCCACGAGCTTGCCATTGAGGCTGGCCTTGACCTTGACGTTGGCCCAATCGGCTTCGGCGATCGGCGTTGCCGGCACGAACATCACGAGCGCGTCGCGCTCGGTGACGAGGGTCGGCTTCTCTGCAAGCGAGTTTCCGGCCGGAGCAATGGTGTGCGTCTGTGCGAACTGCACCATGCCTTGCAGTGATCCCGTCAGGTTCTGGGTGCGCGGCTGGTCATCGATGAATCCGATGGGCGCCTGGGTCGCCGTGCCGGTGAATGGAAAAGCCTGCAGCAGGCAGGCAGAGAGCAGGAGGGTTGCAGGGCGGGGCGCGTTGTTGAGGAACTTCTTTTTGTAGGTCATGTCAGTTTTTCCAAGTGTCACAGTCAGGAGATGTTCCGATTCCACCTCCACTCGCGATGACCGGGACAAATGTCGACAAGGACTGAGCAACGTCCGGCGAACAATGAGGGTCTCCGCTCCGGAAAAGTGATCGACTGGCTGACAGAAAGAGAGATTCATCGACGACGAAAAACGTCTGAGAGGAAAGTCAGATTCAGCCCGTGCATCAGGAACGCGGTGAACTTAGAGGGCGTGGTGATGCCCGGATATAACAGAAATCGTAAATTCGGCTCACACTTTGATTCACGCTTTGCGCTGCGCGGGTTTCATGAAGCCCACGGCAATCCACATCGGGCTGCCGATCGGCATCGTGCAGCAGCCCCATCACGCCCGCGGCCAGATACCCCGGCACTGCGAATCCGATCCGCTTGAACCGCGCGGCACGGCCACCACGGACCATGGGTATAGGGACACCGTTCGAGCGATGGCCGTGCATTCGTGCAGATCCGGGTCACATCCTGCGGCGCGATGTGCCGCTGTGCTCCGCACTTCTCTGGCTGGGGAGCCGATGCGATGACGATCAGGACGGTGCGGTGGTTCATGGGGCTGGCGCTGCTGTTTGCGATGGCACCGGCAGTGGCCGGCGCGGAGGCGATTCGCAGGCAGATCGAAAGCAGCATGCTGGTGACCGGCCACGTGACTATCGAACCCGATGGCCAGGCAAGCCATCTGGAGATTGATCAGTCCGAAAAGATTCCGCCGTTCGTGCGGGCGCTGATGGAGAGAGCGCGTGCAAGCTGGCGTTTCGAACCGGTACTGGCGGACGGCGTGGCCAGCCGCGTGACCTCCCGGATGAGCGTGCGTGTGGTGGCGCGAAAGATGGAAAGCGGCGACTACCAGGTGATGCTGCGCAGTGCGTATTTCGGTGCGGACGCGATTGATGGACGGGAACGCATCGATACCTTCGGTACCGCGACCGTCCGCGGCCGCAAGCTCCAGCCACCCTCGTATCCGGATACCGCCATCGAGATGCACGCGAAGGGCACCGTGTACCTTCTGGTCCAGGTTGGCCCCGACGGCAAGCCGATGGATGCAATCGCCGAACAGACCAACCTGCAGGTGGTCGGCCGCTCCGAGGGCGAGATGAGGTTCATGCGCAACCTGCTCGCCAAAGCGGCACTCGCGTCGAGCCGGCGCTGGCTCTTCGATGTGCCGACTACGGGCGAACTGGCAGATGACCCGTACTGGCTGGTTCGCGTGCCGCTCGTCTTCATTTGGGTCGGCGACAGGCAGCCGGTATACGGCGAGTGGGAAGCGTACATCCCGGGGCCGAAACAGCGCGCGCCGTGGGCCGAAGACGATGGACGCGGCGATGCCGACGCGATGCTCGCCGGCGGGATCTATCCGATCGGCCAAGGGCTGAGGTTGCTGACGCCGTTGCAGCCAGGTTGATCCACCGCGGCCGGGGCGACTGCGCAACATCGTTGATACGCAAAAAAAAGCCCCGCGAAAGCGGGGCTTCTCTGTTCGTGCGAGGGCGTCGAATCAGCGCTTCATCGAGCTGAAGAACTCGTCGTTCGACTTGGTGTTCTTCATCTTGTCGAGCAGGAATTCCATCGCGGCGATTTCGTCCATCGGGTGCAGCAACTTGCGCAGGATCCAGATCTTCTGCAGCAGTTCCGGTTCGATCAGCAGGTCTTCGCGGCGGGTACCCGAGCGGTTGATGTCGATCGCCGGGTACACGCGCTTTTCGGTGATGCGACGGTTCAAGTGCACTTCGCTGTTGCCGGTGCCCTTGAATTCTTCGTAGATCACCTCGTCCATCTTGCTGCCGGTTTCAACCAGCGCGGTAGCGATGATGGTCAGCGAACCGCCTTCTTCCACGTTGCGCGCGGCGCCGAAGAAACGCTTCGGACGGTGCAGCGCATTGGCGTCCACGCCGCCCGTCAGCACCTTGCCGGAACTCGGCACGACGTTGTTGTAGGCGCGCGCCAGGCGGGTGATCGAATCGAGCATGATCACCACGTCTTTCTTGTGCTCGACCAGGCGCTTGGCGCGTTCGATCACCATTTCGGCAACCTGCACGTGGCGGGCCGCGGGCTCGTCGAACGTCGAGGAAACGACTTCGCCACGCACCGTGCGCTGCATTTCGGTCACTTCTTCCGGGCGTTCGTCCACGAGCAGGACAATGAGGTGCACGTCCGGATGGTTCGTGGTGATGGCCGTTGCGATCTGCTGCATCATGATCGTCTTGCCCGCCTTCGGCGGCGACACGATCAGCGCGCGCTGGCCCTTGCCCTGCGGCGCCATCAGATCGAGGATGCGGCCGGCGATGTCTTCGCTGGAACCGTTGCCGCGCTCCAGTGTGAAGCGGCGGCGCGGGAACAGCGGCGTGAGGTTCTCGAACAGCACCTTGTTCTTGGAGGCTTCAAGCGGTTCGCCGTTGATCGTGTCGACCACCGCCAGCGCGAAGTAGCGCTCGCCGTCTTTCGGGAAGCGGATGCGGCCGGCCAGATGATCACCGGTGCGCAGGTTGAAGCGGCGGATCTGGCTGGGACTGATGTAGACATCGTCCGGACCGGCCAGGTAACTGGCCTCGGCCGAACGCAGGAAGCCGAAGCCGTCCGGCAGGATTTCCAGCACGCCGTCGGCGGCCACGCCTTCGCCATGGCGGGTCAGGACCTTCAGCAGGGCGAAGATGACGTCCTGCTTCCGGGCACGGGCCACGCCTTCCTGGATGTTGAGCTGCTCGGCGATTTCCAGCAGCTTCGGCGCGGGCATGCGCTTCAGATCGCTCAGCGAATACTGCGGAAAGCCTTCCGGCACGGCGGGCAGGGGACGCGGGGCATAGTTTTCGTTGCCGCCGTTGTCGTTCGGCATGCCGTCGTTGCGATCGCGGTTGCGATCGCGGTCACGGCGGTTGCGGAAACGATCACGGCGA
This sequence comes from Pseudomonadota bacterium, assembly GCA_023419315.1. Taxonomy (GTDB): domain Bacteria; phylum Pseudomonadota; class Gammaproteobacteria; order Xanthomonadales; family Xanthomonadaceae; genus Pseudoxanthomonas_A. The sequence continues at coordinate 46,246 of JAEZYE010000020.1, read as the reverse complement.
TTGTTGAAGCGCTGGTTGCCATCACGCGGGTCGCGATCGCCTTCGCCCTGATGCGGTTGGCCCGGCGCGGCGGGGGCATGTTCCTGCGATGCGCCCTCATGCTGCACCGGCGGCGGAGCCGACGGCGGTGGTGGTGCCGTCTCCGCGGCGGGCGCCGGCGCGGATGCCGCCGGCGCACTCACGGTCGCCGCGGGCGCGGTGTCGGTGCTGGCGGCGGGAGCGGAAGTCTTGGATACGCGGGCTTTGCGCACGCGCTTCTCGGCGGGGGCGCCGGATTCGTTGCTGCTGTCGGACAAGTGCGATTCCTCGCTAAGGTGGCGAGCGCCTGCGGAATGCGGCGTTGGGTGGAATGGAGTGTGGTGACTCAGAAGGGTGCGGTGCGACGTGGGCACCGGATGTCCTGACACTAGCACCGCGCCGCGACGACGGCAAGCCACCGAAGCCGCGGCGGGTGGGGCGGTTCAGCCGGCAGGACCGGCGGACGAGCCTCAGGCGGTCTGCGCGCCGAGGGTCTTGTCGATCATCTGGGTCAGCTGCCCCTTGCCGACGGCGCCGACCTGCGTCGCCTGCACCTGGCCGTTCTTGAACAGCAGCAGCAGCGGGATGTTGCGCACGTGGTACTTGATGGCGGTGGCGCGGTTCTCGTCGACGTTGAGCTTCACCACTTTAAGGCGACCGTCGTAGGTCTCGGCCAGTTCGTCCAGGACCGGGGCAATCATCTTGCAGGGGCCGCACCATTCGGCCCAGAAATCCACAAGAACGGGCTCATCGGAATTCAGCACGGCGGCATCGAAGTCAGCGTCGCCGACGTGGGTCACTTTTTCGCTCACTGGGGTCTCCTGCGGTGTCCACGGCGGACCGCGGACGGAACGGGGCCGGGGGCCGGCCTCTCTATTGAGGTAAACTGAGTCGTTTCGCGACCGGACAACGGCCGGTCAGAGGCCGCGAACCCGGCATTGGGGGCGCAGTTTGCGACGCCGCCGACGGCGATGCAAGCGCGAGACACCTCACATCACACGCGCTACCGGAACACTGTGGCGCAAAGAAGAATTCATGAGCGACAAACCTTTAACAGACGTAACGTTCGCCTCGTTCGACCTGCACCCGGCGCTTCTTGCCGGGCTCGAGAACGCCGGATTTTCCCGCTGCACGCCCATCCAGGCACTCACATTGCCGGTCGCACTGGCAGGCCGCGATGTCGCCGGCCAGGCGCAGACCGGCACCGGCAAGACACTGGCCTTCCTGGTCGCGGTGATGAATCGCCTGCTGTCGCGTCCGGCGCTGGCCGAACGCAAGCCCGAAGACCCGCGCGCGCTCATCCTGGCGCCGACCCGCGAACTCGCCATCCAGATCCACAAGGACGCGGTGAAGTTCGGGGCCGATCTCGGCCTGCGCTTCGCGCTGATCTACGGCGGAGTCGACTACGACAAGCAGCGCGAGCTGCTGCAGCAGGGCGTGGACGTGATCATCGCCACGCCGGGCCGCTTGATCGACTACGTCAAGCAACACAAGGTCGTGTCGCTGCACGCCTGCGAAATCTGCGTGCTCGACGAAGCCGACCGCATGTTCGACCTGGGCTTCATCAAGGACATCCGCTTCCTGCTGCGGCGCATGCCGATCCGCACCGAGCGGCAGACGCTGCTGTTCAGCGCCACCCTCAGCCATCGCGTGCTGGAGCTGGCCTATGAGCACATGAACGAGCCGGAGAAGCTTGTTGTCGAGACGGAATCCATCACTGCCGCCCGCGTGCGCCAGCGCATCTACTTCCCGTCGGACGAGGAAAAGATCCCGCTGTTGATCGGCCTGCTGTCGCGCAGCGAAGGCGCGCGCACGATGATCTTCGTCAACACCAAAGCCTTCGTCGAGCGAGTCGCGCGCGCGCTGGAACGCGCCGGCTACCGCGTCGGCGTGCTGTCCGGCGATGTGCCGCAGAAGAAGCGCGAGACCCTGCTCAACCGCTTCCAGAAAGGCCAACTGGAAATCCTCGTCGCCACCGATGTCGCCGCGCGCGGCCTGCACATCGATGGCGTGTCGCATGTCTACAACTTCGATCTGCCGTTCGATGCCGAAGACTATGTGCATCGCATCGGCCGTACGGCGCGGCTGGGTGCGGAGGGCGACGCCATCAGCTTCGCCTGCGAGCGCTACGCGATGTCGCTGCCGGATATCGAGACCTATATCGAGCAGAAGATTCCGGTCGAATCGGTGACCGCCGAACTGCTTACCGCACTGCCGCGACCCGAGCGCGCTGCGCCGGCCGAAGGCGAGGAAGGCGAAAGCATCGGCGCGATCTTCCGCGAAGCGCGCGAACAGCGCAGCGCGGAGGAACAGCGCCGTGGCGGCGGTCGATCCGGCAGTGGCGAAGGCGGTCGCCGCCGCAGTGGCGGCGGAAGCGGGCGCGGTGATCGGAAAGGGGGCGCTGCCGGCGACAAGCCGCGCGCACCACGTCCGCCGCGTGCCGAACCGTCCGCGGAAGGCACGACTGCGCCGCCACCGCCGCGCGCACCACGTCCCCCCGAACCGGGCGAAGGCGAACGCGCGCCGCGCAAGCGCCGTCGCCGTCGTCACGGCCGCCCGGTGGAGAACGCGGAGGCCGCCACGACGTCCGCCTCGCCAGCCGCCGCGGGCGTGCCGGTGAAGCACGACAAACCCTCGTTCTTCAGCCGCCTGGGACGCAAGCTGCGATCACTGGTGGGTGGCTGACGCCGCATTGCACGGAGCCTCGGCGCAACGCTGCGGCTCCGGCATAATCGCCGGATGAGCGTCCTGCGATTCGATAACGTCAGCAAGCAGTATCCCGGCGGCCATGCGGCCCTGTCGGACGTGAGCTTCGAAGTGGCCGAAGGCGAGATGCTGTTCGTCACCGGCCACTCCGGCGCCGGCAAGAGCACGCTGTTGAAACTGATTCACCTGAGCGAGCGGCCCACGCGCGGTTCGGTCGTCTTTGCCGGCCGTGATCTGCGCAAGGTGCGTGGCGGCCGCATTCCGCTGCATCGCCGCGATGTCGGTGCCGTGCACCAGGCGCATCGCCTGCTGACCGATCGCACCGTCATGGAGAACGTGTCGCTGCCGTTGATCCTGCGCGGGGAACGCCACGCCGATATCGGCAAGCGCGTGCGCGAAGTGCTGGCGCGCCTGGGGCTGGGCCATCGTGAGCGCGCGCTGCCGACGGAACTGTCGGCCGGCGAACAACAGCGCGTCGGCATCGCCCGCGCGATCATCGCCGAACCCCGGCTGCTGGTCGCGGACGAACCCACCGGCAATCTCGATCCCACGCTGGCGGCGGAAATCATGTCGCTGTTCGCCTCGATGCCGGAGCGCGGCACCAGCGTGCTGGTGGTCAGCCATGACCTGGCGCTGCTCAAGCGCATGCGCAAGCGCGTGCTGGTGCTGGATCATGGCCAGCTCGTCGATGACATCTCGCCTGCGGACCTTGCCGAATGAGCGTCGCCAACACTCGCGTGCGCAGCCGTTCCGGCCTGGGCATCTGGATGGATCAACACCTCTACAGTTTCGTCTCCAGCCTGGGCCGGCTGGTGCGTCGGCCATGGGCGACGATGCTGACCATCGGCGTCATGGGCGTGGCGTTCGCGTTGCCGCTGGGCCTGTGGGTGGTGCTTTCGAATGTCGAACATTTCGCCGGCAATGTCAGCCAGTCGCGCGAGATCGATCTGTTCCTCAAGCCCGAGGTCGATGTCGGCCGCGCGCAATCACTGGCCGTGCAGTTGCGCAGCCGCGCCGACGTGGCCGACGTGAAGCTGCGCACGCCCGAACAGGGCCTGGCGGAGTTCCGCGAGCGCAGCGGTCTGGGGGCGAGCCTGGATGCGCTGGACGGCAATCCGCTGCCAAGCCTGCTGCAGATCACGCCGCAGGGTGACGAGTCCGCGCTGGTCGCGGCGCTGGGCCACCTGCCCGAAGCGGATTTGGTGAAACACGATGCGGAATGGCGCGACCGGCTGCGCGGCTGGCTCGGCTTCGGCGAACGACTGGTCTGGGTGCTCGCGGCGATGTTCGGACTGGGTGCGCTGCTGGTGGTCGGCAACACGGTGCGGCTGGACATCCAGTCGCGGCGCGAGGAAATCGGCGTGCTGCAGCTGCTCGGCGCCAATGACGGTTTCATACGTCGTCCTTTCATCTATCTGGGCGCGTGGTACGGCCTGGTGGCCGGAGCCCTTGCGTTCGGGCTGCTGACCGCCGCCGCCGCGGCGCTGCGTGGCCCGCTGGCGGATCTCGCGCGCAGTTACGGCAGCCAGTTCGCGCTGGCTGGACTGGCGCCGCTGTCGGCAGCGGCGGTGATGGCCGCGGCTGCGCTCATCGGCTGGCTGGGCGCATGGCTGGTGACCGGCCATTTCTTGCGTCAGACTCGCCCGACTGAAACCTGACCCGGCATTCCGCATGTCACAAGCGCTCCGGCATCTCATCAGCGACGCCCCCCGGGTGATGGTCGTCGACGGATCCAAGCTGGTCCGCAAGCTGATTGCCGATGTGCTCAAGCGCGATCTGCCGGACGTGCAGGTGATCGGCTGCGCGAGCATCGCCGAGGCGCGCAAGGCATTGTCCGCAGGCGAGGTGCATCTGGTCACCACGGCGCTGGCGCTGCCCGATGGCGATGGCCTGGAAATCGCACGCGCCGTCCGCGAAGCCGCCGGCCGCGCGTACGTGCCGGTGATCGTGGTGTCCGGCGATGCGCAGCAGCACCTGGAAGAACGCCGCTTCACCGAATACGTCACCGACTACTTCGACAAGTCGCTGGGCCACGAAGCACTGGCTGCCTTCATCCGTGGCTATGTGCAGCCGGAGGCGATTCCCGGCGCGACCGTGCTGTATATCGAAGACAGCCGCGTGGTCGCCGAAACCACCAAGCGCATGCTGGAACGCCAGTCGCTGAAGGTCGTCCACGTGCTGAAGGCCGAAGACGCCTTCGCGCTGCTTACCGCCGAATCGCTGGGGCTGTCCACGCACCGCTTCGATCTGGTGCTGACCGACGTGACGCTGAAGGGCGAACTGAGCGGCCGCGACGTGGTGCAGCGCGTGCGCATCGACTTCGCCTACGGCAAACGCCGCCTGCCCATCCTGGTGATGACCGGCGACAGCAACCACGACAACCAGGCCGCGCTGCTGCAGGCCGGTGCCAACGATCTCGTGCTCAAGCCCATCGAGGAGCGCCTGCTGGTCACCAAGGTGCTGTTCCAGTTGCGGCTCGCGGCGATGGAAGGCCGCTGACGTCCCACGTCGGCGCAGTACAGATCCAGCAGGGAATCCCGTTTCAATGTCCGAATCTGAACGCATCCGGCTCGAGCCATCGTGGAAGCAGCGCGTGGGCGATTGGCTGCTGCGGCCGGAGATGCAGTCGCTTTCTTCCTTCCTGCGTGATCGCAAGCAGGCCGGCGCGCGCATCTATCCGCCCGGCCCGCAGATCTTCGCGGCCTTCGAGGCGACCCCGTTCGATGCGGTGAAGGTGGTGATCCTCGGGCAGGACCCGTACCACGGGCCGGGTCAGGCGCACGGGTTGTGCTTTTCGGTGCAACCGGGCGTGCCGGTGCCGCCATCGCTGGTCAACATCTACAAGGAAATCCAGGCCGACCTCGGCATCGTGCCCGCCGACCATGGTTGCCTGCTGCCGTGGGCGCGGCAGGGTGTGCTGCTGCTCAATGCCGTGCTCACGGTCGAGGAAAGCCGGGCTGGCGCGCACCAGGGCAAGGGCTGGGAGGGCTTCACCGATCACGTCATCCAGACACTGGCGAACGAGCGCGAGAATCTCGTATTCCTGCTGTGGGGCAGTTACGCGCAGGCCAAGGGCAAGGTGATTGATGTGCGTCGCCATCGCGTGCTGCGCGCGCCGCATCCGTCGCCGTTGTCCGCGCATCGCGGCTTCCTGGGCTGCGGGCATTTCTCCGCGGCCAATCGCTACCTGCAGGATCGCGGCGCCTCGCCGATTGACTGGCGGCTTCCGCGGCTCGCGGAACTTCCACCGGATCCGCTGCTGGCGGGCTGAAAAAAACGCCGCGGTCAGCGGCGTTTTTTCTTCTTCGATGGCGTCACCGGCGGCGCGGGCACGGGGTCGGGCGAGACGTTCTTCATCTCCGCCTGCAGCTCTTCCATCATCGGCGCCATCTTCACCTGGATGGCGCCCATCAGGTTCTGCATCAGCGCAGGGGTCTTGTCGAGCAGGCTGCGCCCGGCCTGGCTTTCGTAGAATTTGGTGATCGCGCGGACATCTTCGCGCGTGAACGTCTTCTTGTAGACGTCGATGTACATCGGCCGCATTTCCTGCCACGACAGGGTCTTGCGCATGATCTCGTTGGTGCGGGCAAGCAGGCGGTCGGCTTCGGCGCGTTGCTCGGGCGTCAACTCCCGGCCGGCGGTCAGCTGTTCGAACTGCTGGCGCTGCATTGCTTCCATCTGCGGGACCAGCGCATTCAGCATGCTTTCCGCGCGCGAGGCCTTCAGCAGTTTCTCGATGTCGGCGTCACTCGGTTCGGCGGCCTGCGCCAGCCCGGCAAGGGCGAGCAGCGCAGCCATCATCAACAGTCGGATGCGTGGCAGGGCAGTGGTCATGGTTCGTCCGGGCGGCGCGGGCCTGCATGGTGCCGATGACTCGGTAAACATGCTGTTAAACACATCCGTGCGACTCGCGTGCACGTGCGTCACGGCGGTCCACTACAATTCCGGCATGGGGAGCGGACGACTGGACATCACGCCAACGCTGGGCATTCCGGACGATGAACTCGTCGAGCGCTTCGTGCGTGCGAGCGGCGCGGGCGGACAGAACGTCAACAAGGTGGCGACGGCGGTCGAACTGCGCTTCGACATCGCCGGTTCGCCGTCGTTGCCGGACGACCTGCGCGCGCGCCTGCTGGCCCGGCGTGATCGCCGGTTGACCGATGACGGCGTGCTGGTCATCGACGCCCAGCGCTTCCGCACCCAGGACCGCAATCGCCAGGACGCCCGCGAACGGCTGGCCGCATTCATCGCCGCGGCGTTGAACGTGCCCAAGCCGCGCGTGGCGACCCGGCCCTCGCGCGCAGCCAAGGCGCGCCGGCTGGACGCCAAGCGCGAACGGGGCGAAATCAAGCGCGGCCGCGCGCGCAGGAACCAATGGGAGTAATGCAGTGAGCGACATCATTCCGGCCATCCCGCCCAACATGCCGCAGGTTCCGCCCAACCGTTTCACGCGCTGGATGGGCCGCACGTTCCTGCGCATGTTCGGATGGAGGATGGTCGGCACCTTGCCCGATGTTCCGAAGCTGGTGCTCATCGTGGCGCCGCATTCGTCCAACTGGGACGGCATCTGGGGCATGGCGGCCAAGATCGCGATGGGCTTCCAGGTGCGCGTGCTCGGCAAGGCGCAGCTGTTCTGGTGGCCGCTGGGCCCGCTGCTGCGCAAGCTCGGCGTGATTCCGCTGGATCGCAGTTCGCCGCAGGGCACCGTCGAACAGGCGGTCGAGATGATCCGCAACGCCGATCGCATGTGGTACGCGCTCACGCCCGAAGGCACGCGCAAAAAGGTGCAGAAGTGGAAGAGCGGTTTCTGGAAGATCGCGCACGAAGCGCAGGTGCCGATCCTGATGGCGTATTTCCACTATCCGGAAAAGAAGATTGGCATTGGCGAACTGTTCTGGACCACCGGTGACGCGGATGCCGACATCGCCGCCATCCGCGAATGGTACCGGCCGTGGATCGGCAAGAACCGCGGGACGGTGTGACGCCGGTTCGCGCGCACGACGCGAACACGCAACGCAAAAAAGAAACCCGCCTCGCGGCGGGTTTCCTGTTTCAGGAAGGCACGGAGAACCTTACAGCGCAGTGCCGCCGATCTTCCAGGTGATGGTCATGAAGTAGCTGCGGCCCGTCGAGTCGAACCACGAGGTGTCGTAGTACGGATAGTTCGACCAGGTGGCGTCACGCGGCGGCATCTTGTCGAACAGGTTGTTGACGGTCAGCGAAAGGCGCAGGTGATCGTTGATGTCGTAGCGCGCACCGGCATTGAAGCGCCAGCTGGCGTCGGTCCACGCATCGTTGCCGTAGTTGGCGACGCGCCCCACGTAATTGCCGAACAGGCTGGCGCCGAAGCTGCCCTTGTCCCACGCCACGCCGAGGTTGCCCTTGGTGCGCGGCAGCGTGGTGTCGGCGAAGCTGACATCCAGCATGTCTTCCTTCGGATCGCCCGGATACTGCTGGCGCGTGTGGCGGTGCGTCCAGTTGTAGTTGGCGCGGAACGCGAAGTCGCCGGCGCTTGCCGTCTGCAGGCGATAGTTCGCAGTGATATCGACGCCCGAGGTCTCTTCGTTGGCGATGTTGATCGGGCTGAAATGGACGCTGGTGATCACGCCGTCTTCGTCGCGGATGACGCGGGCGATCGCGTCCACGCAGGTCGGCGAATTGATGTCCACCGCGGCGCCGGTGTCGGTTTCACCCAGGCGGCAGTCCGCTTCCGTCATGCGCAGCAGTTCGCGGTCCTGCGTCTGCACCTGGTTCATCACGCGGATCTTGTAGTAGTCCACGGCCAGATCGAAGTTGGCCACGGGCGACCACACGAAGCCGGCGGTGAACGACTTGCTGGTCTCCACGTCCAGCTCCAGGTTGCCGTTGTAGACGTCGAACGTGCTGACGTCGTAGTCGCCCACGTCATAGCAGTAGCTGTCTGACGATCCGGGCTCGGCGGTGCGGCAGTCGTAGTAGTCGGTGGCCAGGCGCGTGCGGTAGTAGTCGTTGCCGGCGAACAGGTAGTGCATGTCCGGCGCGCGGAAACCGGTGCCGTACGAGCCGCGCACCAGCAGCGTGTCGAAGGGACGCCATTCCAGGCCCGCGCTGTAGGTGAACTTGCCCGGATCCTTGTTGCCGTAGCTGTAGCGGTCGTAGCGGCCGGCAAGGCTCGCTTCCAGCGTCGAAGCCAGCGGCACGCGCAACTCGGCCGCCGCGCTCCAGCGATCCCGTTCGCCGTCGCCGTCGCCGTAGCGCGGGCCGTAGTACGCGTCTTCGGTGAGGGCGAGCGGATCCGGATTGATGTGGTACGACTGGCGCCCGAATTCCAGCGCACCGGCAAAACCGGCATCGCCGGCCGGCATCGAGAACAGCGCGGGCGTATCGACGGTGAAGCTGACGTTGTCGTTCTTCGCTTCCGGACGGAACACGGACATGGCCGCGATGGAATTGAATTCATCGACGGTCAGCGGGGTGAACAGGCGTGCCGGATCCGGGTTGTAGATCGCGTAGCCGTCATCGTTGTAGCCCAGGCGCTCGCCCAGGAACAGGCGATTGGCGGCTTCGGCGTTGATGCGCGGCATGCCCACATCCGCTTTGTACTGCGAATGGTTGTAGGCGGCTTCCCAGTTCCAGGCTTCGCCGAACGCACCCTTCAGACCGGTCGTCACCGCCAGCGTCTTCTGCGTGGTGGTGTTCATGCGATTGCGCAGGCCGCCCATTTCCTCGGGCGTGAACTGGCGGGACCAGATCTCGCGGCGATCGGTCGCGGCGTTGTAGAAGACCTTGTTGCGGTAGTTGTTGGTGGAGTTGGGATCGTGGAATTCCCAGCCCATGTGATCGCTGGCGGCCAGGTTGCCGTTGGTGCCCGTCAGCAGCTTCACTTCCTGCCGGCCCAGTTGCAGATCCGCGAACCAGGACAGCGTGTCGGAGAAGCGGTATTCGAACGAACCGTAGGCGTTGTAGCCCTTGCGCTCGTTCTGGATGGTGCGATACGCGATGGCGCGATCACTGCCGCAGTACGGGCCGTAATCCGGATCTTCCGCGACCACCGTCGTGCCCTGGTTGAGGCCGGCCATCGAGGCGCAGCCATCGGCCGGCAACTCGTTGGTATCGGTTTCCCAATCCTGCAGCTGCGCGATCAGGCGCGGCAGGCGGCGTTCTTCCGTGGGCGCGTCGTAGGTCGAGTCCTGGATGCTGCGGTCGGTGCCCCACAGCGGCTTCTTGTTCATCAGTTCCACGCCGACGATGCCGCTGAAGCTGCCGGTGTCGAAACCGCTGGTGAGCGTGAGGTACTGCGAAGAACCGCCGCCGCGCTCGGTGTCGCCGAAGCGATAGTCGATGATGGTGCCGTCGGTGGACTTCTTGAGGATGAAGTTGATCACGCCGGCCATGGCGTCGGAGCCATAGACCGCGGACGCGCTGCCGGTCAGCACTTCGATGCGATCGATCATGCCGAGCGGGATGTTGCCGATGTCGGTGAAATTGCTGCGGCCGTTGAGCGGTAGCGGGAAGTCGGCGATGCGGCGGCCGTTGATCAGCACCAGCGTGTGGTTGGGGCCGAGGCCGCGCAGGTCCACCGCTTGCGCACCCGGCGTGGACTGCGCGCTGGTGGTGTTCTGCTGGCCCTGCACGCTGCCGCTGTTCTGGCTGAGCGAGCGCAGCACGTCCGGCACCGAGGTCAGGCCGGCGGCCTGGATCTGTTCGGCGGTCACCACGGTGATCGGCGCCGGGCCTTCAATCTGCGCGCGCGGGATGCGCGAGCCGGTGACCTGCACGCTTTCCAGCTGGGTGACCGGTTCGCTGGCCGATGCGGACTGGCCGGAGGCAGGCGCCGTCTGGGCGGGTCGCGGTGTGGCGGCGGGAGGCGCGGCGTCCTGGCGGACGATCACGACCGCGCCGGAGCTGTCCTTGCGGGATTCGAATCCGCTGCCGCGCAGCAGGCGATCCAGCGCCTGATCGGACGACAGGTTGCCCTGCACGCCGGACGTGCGCACGCCGCGCAACTGATCGGCGCGGTAGACGAACTGCGTGCCGGATTGTTTGCCGAGCGTATCCAGCGCGGCGACGAGTTCGCCCGCCGGGATGTTGATGGGCGCGGCCACGGAATTCTGTGCCTGGGCGGCGAGGGCAGTGGAACAGGCGAGACTCAACAACAGGACACGCAACGACGACCGCATCGGTTTCTCTCCCCATGGGCGCACGGGACGGCGCCCTTTTGGCTAACAGGACGAACAAGCCGCGCGAATCCCGCCACGACTTTCGTCATGGCGGACCGGCGGAAAACTCAAAGGCTGTGCAGGACGATGCGATCGCCCTGGTGTTCCGCCCGTACCGGGAACCCCTGCTCCAGCAGGCGTACGAAGGCTTCGGTGTTGGACCAGCGGAAGTTGCCGCCGACGCGCAGCCGTGCGACCTGCGGATCCCCCATCACCAGCTTGCGCGGGTTGTAACGGTTGAACTCGAGCGCGGCGTCGGCCAGCGTCGTGTCCTGGAAGGTCAGGAAGCCGCTGCGCCAATCCACCAGGCGCTCGGCGTCGGCGACGGAACCGGTGCGCACGAAGACGCCATCACGGCTGGCGACCGCGACACTGCCCGCCGGCAGCAGCGTGGTCGGCTGCGCATGACCGTCCGCACCCGGCAGCGATTCCAGCCGCACCGTCCCTTCGGTCACCACGACCCGCAGGTCCGGACCGTCACGGCGGACCGAAAAACGCGTGCCCACCGCCACCACATGGCGATTGCCCGCCCCGACCACGAACGGCCGGCCCGGATCCTTGGCGGCTTCGAAGAAGGCTTCGCCGCGCTGCAGTTCGATGCGGCGTTCGTCGTGCGACAGGCGCACCGCGATGCCGCTGTCGCTGCTCAGCGTGGCGCGCGAGCCGTCGCTCAGCGGCACGGCGCGCAGGTCGCCCAGCGGCGTTGCGTAGCTGGCGTGTTCGACGGACCCGTACCAGCGCCAGCCGAATGCAAAAACCGCCACCACGCTCAACATCATCGCCGCGGCGCCCACGCGGTGCGGCCAGGGTGCGGGACGGCGGTCGCGCGGCGCAAAGACCAGACTGCCGACATCCGGCAATCCGGACGATGGCGCACGGGAGTCCGCAGTGCGCGTTGCGGCGCGCGGATCCCGCGACGCATGCAAGCCGACGCCGCGCGGTGGAACGCCGCCGGCCGAATGACCCGCGCCGAGTGCGGCTAGCCGCCCGCTTTCGCGCCACGCCGCATCGAGCCGCAGCCACGCCACCCGGTGCGCGGTCGTCGCGGCCAGCCAGGCATCCAGCGCCTGCTGCTGCTCCGCATTCCAATCGCCGGATTCGCGCCGCGCCAGCCACTGCGCGGCCTGCTGTTCAATCACTCTGCTGTCGACCATGCTCCCGCTCCGCCTCCTGCGTCGCCCGGCCGCGATGCGCCCGCGCGCCGGAACCGCTGTAGAAGTGCTCGGCGATCAGTCGGATTCCCTTGGCCACATGCTTTTCCACGGTCTTCTCGCTGATGCCCAGGCGCAACGCCACTTCCTTCTGCGGCAGTTCTTCCACCCGGCGCAGCCAGATCACCTCCCGGCAACGGTCGGGCAGCCGATCGAATGCATCGGCCAGCCGCTTCAGCACCTGCCGTCCGCCACACCAGCGTTCCGGAGATACCTCATCCACCAAGACGTTCATCGGCTCGAGATCACCCATCGTCTCGATCGAAACCACCCGGCTGCGGCGCAGGCGGTCGGTCATCAGGTGGCGCGCGGTGGCGAACAGGAAGGACTTGGGCATGGTCGGCACGGACTTGCCGGCCGCCTCGTAGACCCGGACATAGACCTCCTGCCGCAGATCGTGGATTTCGTCGCGATGCGGCCAGCACCGGCGCAGGTAATGCACCAGGGCTTCCTCGTGGACGAGGATCTCGCGGGCGAACCAGAGGTCTGTGGATTCGGTCATCGTTTGTGACATTACCCGAATCCACCGCGCGGTCGAGAGCCGTGTTCATGCTGCAAAGCAGCGTATGCGGGGGGCGGGGAAGCGCGCCGACGTTCGTCATCATCAACAGGCATGCAGGGGAGTGGACACGTGCGGAAGTGGGGCTGGATCGGAAAGTGGGCGTTGGCGGGGTGGCTGGCGGCGATGTGCGTCGCGCCGTGGGCGATGGCGCAGACGGAGGCGGAGGTGGACCCCGCGGCGCAACGCGACGGCTACCTGTATTTCGAGATCGGCGATGTCGCCGCGCCGCGTCCCGGCGCCACCGAAGCCGGGCTGATGCTGGTCGGCGGCGGCGATTGGCCGTATGACGCCTTCCGCTGGATGATCGAAAAAGCCGGGCACGGCCGCATCGTGATCCTGCGCGCCTCGGGAACCACGAATGCGCAAGAGGAGTTCTTCCGCGACATCGGGGGCATCACCGCCGCGCAGACGATCGTGTTCCAGGACCGCCGCGCGGCAAGCGATCCCGACGTGCTGCGCATCGTGCGCGAAGCCGATGGCATCTTCCTCGCCGGTGGCGACCAGTCCAACTACGTGCGCTTCTGGAAAGGCACGCCGCTCAACGAACTGCTGGATGCGCACGTGCGCGCAGGCAAGCCGATCGGCGGCACCAGCGCCGGCCTCGCCATCCTCGGCGGTTTTGCCTACGGCGCCATGGACGGCGGCAGCCTGGTATCGGCCGATGCCATGGCCAACCCGACCGGCAGCGAAGTGACGCTGGTCGGCGATTTCCTGCACATGCCGCACCTGCGCAACGTCATCACCGACAGCCACTTCGGCGAGCGCAATCGCCTGGGCCGGCTCATCGCGTTCGTGGCGCGACTGTCGCGCGAGCAGCAACGCACCGACGTGGTCGGCATCGGCATCGACGAATACACCGCGCTGTGCATCGACGCCGACGGCAATGGCCGCGTGTTCACCGGCGACGGCGGCCATGCGTGGCTGGTCCGGCCGCAGCGCCACGCCGACCATTTCAGCGAAGGCAAACCGCTGACCTTCCGCCGCGTGCCGGTGATCGGGCTTGGCGCGGGCAGCACGATCCGCTTCCCGGATCTGCAGGTGCAGTCGCCGGCGTTCGAACGCCAGGTGGATGTGGTGAAGGGCCAGCTCATCGAGTCGCAGCCCACCGCCTCGCTAGAATGAACCCACTTTCTTCCTTCTCTTTCCGGAATCCGACCATGACGAAATTGATGCACGCCTGCGGCGTGGCGCTGCTGGCCTGGGCCGGCGTGGCGAGCGCGGCCGACACCGCGCCGATGCTGGTGATCCACGGCGGCGCCGGCGTGGAGCGTGCGGACCTCGCGCCGCAGGAAGTCGCCGCGGCGCGCAAGGCGATGGAAGACGCACTGCGCGCGGGCCACGCCGAACTGAAGTCGGGCAAGCCGGCCGTCGATGCCGTCATCGCCGCGATCACCGTGCTCGAGGACGCACCGATGTTCAACGCCGCGCGCGGCGCGGTGTTCACCCACGACGGCCGCAATGAACTGGATGCGTCGATCATGGACGGCGCCAGCGGCAAGGCCGGCGCGATTGCCGGCGTGCATCGCATCAAGAATCCCATCCAGCTTGCGCGGCTGGTCATGGACAAATCGAAGCACGTGATGATGGTCGGCGACGGCGCGGAAAAATTTGCCGAAGAACAGGGCGTGAGCCTGGTGGATCCGTCCTACTTCCGCACCGAGAAGCGCTGGCAGCAGCTGCAGAAGGCGCTGAAGGAAGAAGCGTCCGGACAGGCGCACGCGGATCTGGAAACCGCCAAGCACTTCGGCACCGTCGGCGCGCTGGCACTGGACACGCAAGGCCACCTGGCCGCCGGCACCTCGACCGGCGGCATGACCAACAAGCGCTACGGTCGCGTCGGCGACTCGCCGATCATCGGCGCCGGCACCTGGGCCGACGCACGCTGCGCGGTATCGGGCACCGGCTGGGGCGAGTACTACATCCGCAACGTGGCGGCGTACAACGTCTGCGCACGCGTGCGCTACAAGGGCGAGGATCTCGCCACCGCCGCCAAGGCGGTGATCAACGAGGAAATCCCGAAGGCCGGCGGCGATGGCGGCGCCATCGCGCTGTCGTCGGAAGGCCAGGTGGCATTCCCGTTCAACACCGAAGGCATGTATCGCGGCTGGATCGGCGCGGACGGCGTACCGCACGTGGCGATCTTCGCCGACGACGCCTTGCCGATGCCGAAGTAAGCCGGCGCGCGCGTGGCCGGATCAGTGATCCGACCACACCGCCAGTTCATAGCCGTCGCGATCACGGAAGTGGAAGCGGCGGCCGCCGGGGAAATCGAAGATCGGCTGCGTGATGGAGCCGCCCGCTGCTTCGATCGCGGCCTGCGAATTTTCCAGATCGTCGGAGAACAGCACGATCAACGCGCCGCCCGGTGCTGCTTCGCCGTGCGCGAATCCGCCGGTCAGGCGGCCATCACGGAACTCGCAGTAGTCCGGGCCGTAGTCCTGGAACGTCCAGCCGAATGCGTCGCCGTAGAACTGCTTCGCGGCGGCGATGGAAGCGACGTTGAATTCGACGTAGTCGATGCGGTGGTGCGGCGTGTGGCTCATGCGGCGTGCAGTCCGAAGGTGCGGTAGGAAGGCGCCAGTATCCACACGGCGGAGAAATCCGTCTTGTCGAAAACGGACATCAGCCGTGGCGCGCTGCGATCAGTTCGCGCGGTGTGCATCCGGCCATGTCCCGCACCTCGTGCGCAAGATGCGCTGCATCGCGATAGCCGGCGTCCAGCGCGCGCGCCAGCAGGCCACGCTCCGCCGCGCCGGCCAGAAAGCGTTGCAGGCGCAGGATGCGCATCAAGGTCTTGGGCCCGTAGCCAAAAGCATGCCGGCAGCGCCTGCGCAACTGGCGTTCGCTGACGCCGAGTCCATGCGCGAGATCGCGCGGCGTGGTGCTTTCGTGATCGGCGCGGGCGAACACCCAGGCCATCTCCGCATCCGCGCGCCAACCGGTTTCGCCCGCGAGCCAATACTGCATTTCCCGCAGACGGTTGTCCGGCGCAGCGCGCTCCAGCACTGCAGCCATGCGATCGGCGCGCCGGCCCCAGAGATCGTGCAGCGGCACGCGCTGGCCAACCAGTTCCTCCAGCGGCAATCCGAACAGCGCGGCGGCCGCGCCGGGTGCGAAGCGCACGGCGTGCAGCTGCTGGCCCGCGCCGAGGACGGCGGTGGCCGCCACGCGATCCGGACCGGCGACGAACCCGCGATCCGCCGTCCAGATCAGATCCACGCAACCATCGGGGATCACCTGCGTGGAGATCGCTTCACCGGCAGGAGCGCGATACGTCCAAGCGCACTGCAGCCGATCGCGCAGCGCCGCAATGGGCGCGTGCTCGCGATAGGCGGGCGATGGGATTTCCGTAACGGACATGCCTGTCTCCGTGGAGGTGCTCACGATAGCCGCCCGCAGGCCGCCGCGCTCAACGTTCCGAATGCCCGCTGTCGTCGTAGTCCCGGCGCAGGAAGAGATCCGGCTGGATCAGCTCGATGAAGGCGCGCGCCTGCGGCGACAGGTATTTGCCCTTGCGCACGATGACGCCGTAGCTGCGGGCCGGGAACCATTCGGCCAGCGAGCGCGTCGCCAGCCGCCCGCGATCCGAGTCGGTCAGGCAGATCGAACTGACGATCGAAATGCCCATGTTCATCGCCACGTACTGCTTGATGACTTCCCAGCCGCCGACTTCCAGCGCCACCGTATAAGGCACGCGGTGCTGCTGGAACACCAGATCGACGAGGCGATAGGTGATCTGCCGCTTGGGCGGCAGGATGAGCCCGAACGGTGAAATATCGGCCAGCTCCAGCCGCGGCTTCTTTGCCAGCGGATGATCCGGCGGCGTGATCAGCAGCGGTTCGAACCGGTAGATCGGGGCGTAGCTGAGATCGGCCGGGACATCCATCATCGAACCGACCGCCAAGTCCACCGCATCGGCGCGCAGCAGATCGGTGCCGTCGGCGGTGATGGCGTTGTGCAGCGTCAGCCGCACGTCCGGATGTTCGCGGCGGAAGTTCTCCACGATGCGCGGCAGCAGATAGAGGATGGTCGAACTGTTGGCCGCGATGTTGAGTTCGCCGGCATCCAGGCCCGCCACCTTGTCCTTGAACGTCGCCTCCAGCGCGTCGATGCCCTCGACCAGCGGTTGGGCCAGTTCATGCAGCAGCTGGCCTTCGCGCGTCGGGGTCAGGCGGCGGCCGCTGCGTTCGAACAGGCGCACGCCCATCTCGCGTTCCAGCGCCTGCAACTGGAGCGTGATCGCCGGCTGGCTCACGAACAGGGCCTCGGCCGCGCGCGAAACCGAGCCCAGCCGGACCGTCTGGCAGAACGCGCGCAGCGGTTTCAGCCGGTCCGACTTGTAGGCGAAACGCAGCGTGGGCGGGCTTTTTGCGGGCATGTTCAACTCAATATAAGTTGAGCTTATTAAACGCATTGACAAAACTGTTTTGTCAAATAAGTGATGTCGCGCGCACCGTGGCCTCCCAAGCAAGGAGGTCCGCCATGTCCGCCGCCATCGCCATGCAACCGCTCGAAAGCCCGGCCAACGGGGCTCGCCCGACACCGGGCATCAGCCTGACCGCCGTCCGTCAGGGCCAGGCCGAGCTGCTTCCGCCGGCGGCGCTGGCGCTGCTGGTCTCGCTGCACCGGGCGATTGAGCCCGAACGCCAGATGCGTCTGGCGGCGCGCCGGGAGCGGCAGGCGTTCTTCGATGGTGGCGGCCTGCCGGATTTCCGCAGCGACACCCGGGCCATCCGCGAGGGCGACTGGCGGGTTGCGCCGCTGCCCGCCGCCCTGCGCGACCGGCGCGTCGAAATCACCGGCCCGGTCGATCCGAAGATGGTCATCAATGCGCTCAACTCAGGCGCGCGGGTCTACATGGCCGATTTCGAGGATTCGACCTCGCCGACCTGGGACAACCTGCTGATCGGGCAGCGCGCGCTCATCGGCGCTGTGCGCGGCGACCTCGACTACACCGCGCCCAACGGCAAGCGCTACACGTTGAAGCCGTTCGAGGCGCAGGCCGTGCTGCTGGTGCGTCCGCGCGGCTGGCACCTGGACGAGAAGCACGTGCTGGTCGATGGCCAGCCGCTGGCAGGCGGCCTGTTCGATCTGGCGGTGTTCGCCTTCCACAACGCGCGCGCGCTGGCCGGCAAGGATCGCGGCCCGTACTTCTACCTGCCCAAGCTGCAGAGCATGGAGGAAGCCGCGCTCTGGGAAACCGCGCTGTCCCACATCGAAGCCACGCTGGGTCTGCCGCAAGGGCAGATGAAGGTGACCGTGCTGATCGAGACGCTGCCGGCGGTGTTCGAGATGCACGAGATCCTGCACGCACTGCGCGACCGCATCGTCGGCCTGAACTGCGGCCGCTGGGACTACATCTTTTCGTACCTGAAAACCTTCCGCCGCCATCGCGATCGCGTACTGCCCGAACGTGCGCAGGTGACGATGACGCAGCCGTTCCTCAAGGCTTATTCGGAACTGCTGATCCAGACCTGCCACCGGCGCGGTGCGCACGCGATGGGCGGCATGGCCGCGCAGATCCCGATCGGCAACGACGAAGCCGCGAACGAACAGGCGATGGCGCGCGTGCGCGCGGACAAGTTGCGTGAAGTCAGCGCCGGCCACGACGGCACCTGGGTGGCGCATCCGGCGCTGATTCCGATCGCGCAATCGATCTTCGACGAGCACATGCCCGACGCGAACCAGCACGTGGTTGCACGCGCCGACGTGCACGTCGGGCGCGACGATCTGATCCGGCCCAGCGAGGGCACCATCACGCGCGCCGGCTTCGAAGGCAATGTCGAAGTGTGCGTGCGCTATCTGGCCGCGTGGCTGGCCGGCAACGGATGCGTGCCGATTCACTGGCTGATGGAAGACGCCGCGACTGCGGAGATTTCCCGCACGCAGATCTGGCAATGGCTGCACACGCCCGGCCTGCACCTCACCGACGGCACCGCCATCGATCTCGCCCTGTTCGACGCGACCCTGCGCGCGCTGCCGGCACGGCTTGGCGATCCCGCCGGCCTGCCCGGCGGCGAACGCATCGCCGAAGCCATCGCGCTGCTGGATTCGCTCAGCCGCGATGACGAACTCGCCGAGTTCCTGACCCTGCCCGCATACCAGCGCATCGATTGATCCTCCCCTTCGCCTACGGAGTCACGCCATGAACATGTTGCCCACCGCCCAGGAACTGCAGCACGAATGGGATACCCACCCGCGCTGGCAGGGCATCACCCGCAACTACACCGCCGAAGACGTGGTGCGGCTGCGCGGCACGATCCCGGTCGAGCATTCGATCGCCCGCATCGGCGCCGGGAAACTGTGGAAGTACCTGCACGAGGAAGACTTCGTCAACGCACTGGGTGCGCTGACCGGCAACCAGGCGATGCAGCAGGTCAAGGCCGGCCTGAAAGCCATCTACCTGTCCGGCTGGCAGGTCGCCGCCGACGCCAACCTCGCCGGGCAGATGTATCCGGATCAGTCGCTGTACCCGGCTGATTCCGTACCGGCGGTGGTCAAGCGCATCAACAACACCCTGCTGCGCGCCGATCAGCTGCAGCACGCCGAAGGCGATGACAGCGTCGATTTCCTGCAACCGATCGTGGCCGACGCCGAGGCCGGCTTCGGTGGCGTGCTCAACGCGTTCGAACTGATGAAGGCGATGATCGAAGCCGGCGCGTCCGGCGTGCATTTCGAAGACCAGCTGGCCAGCGTCAAGAAGTGCGGCCACATGGGCGGAAAGGTGCTGGTGCCCACGCGTGAGGCCATCGAGAAGTTGAACGCGGCGCGGCTGGCGGCCGATGTCATGGGCGTACCGACGTTGCTGATTGCGCGCACCGATGCCGAGGCAGCGGACCTGTTGACCAGTGACATCGACGGCAACGACCAACCGTTCACCACGGGCGAGCGCACGGTCGAAGGCTTCTTCAAGACACGCAATGGGCTGGATCAGGCGATCAGCCGTGGTCTGGCGTATGCGCCGTACGCGGATCTGATCTGGTGCGAGACCGGCAAGCCGGATCTGGAATTCGCGCGCAAGTTCGCCGAAGCCATCCACGCCAAGTATCCGGGCAAGCTGCTGGCCTACAACTGTTCGCCGAGCTTCAACTGGAAGAAGAACCTCGACGACGCCACGATCGCCAACTTCCAGAAGGAAATCGCGCGCTACGGCTACAGGTTCCAGTTCATCACGCTGGCCGGTTTCCACAGCCTGAATTACAGCATGTTCAATCTTGCGCACGGCTATGCGCGCCGGCAGATGAGCGCCTTCGTCGAACTCCAGGAATCCGAGTTCGCCGCTGCCGAACGCGGCTTCACCGCAGTCAAGCATCAACGCGAAGTCGGCACGGGATATTTCGACGCAGTGACGCAGGCCATCCAGCAGGGCCAGTCATCCACGACCGCGCTGAAAGGTTCGACCGAGGAAGAGCAGTTCACGCATCGGGCTGCGTGATCGCAACACGGTCCGCGTGTCGCCGCGATCACGCGGCGCGTCCCCACCTTGCATGCCGGCCGTTGATGAGGCGACCGGCATGCTTTTTTGCGTGAGTCGTTTCGGGGAGCGGCACCGGATCGCTGCTGTTGCGGTGAACGGGAGCGACGCACGAGAAAAGCGGAAAGCGGAAAAAAGCCGAAAGCGATGGAACGCTGCCGCACCGCATTCTCCGGCAGCTCATGCGCCGATGGCTGATGGACCACTCTCCACCCTTCGATACCCCAGTGCTTCGGCGAGGTGGGTATCGAGGATTTCGGCGCGGCCATCCAGATCGGCGATGGTGCGGGCGACGCGGAGGATGCGCTGCATCGAGCGCGCGGACAGTTGCAGGCGATCGACGGCGCGTTCGAGCAGTGCCTGATCGTCCGGTTGCAACCGGCACCAGGCGAGCATGCCGTCCTGGCCGAGTTGCGCGTTGAGGCAGGACTGGCGCGCGAGCTGGAGGCCGCGCGCGCGCTCGACGCGGGCACGCACGGTCGCGGTGTCTTCACCCTTTGGCGCATCGGGCCGCAGTTCGCGGGGCGGCACGCGCGGAACTTCCAGATGCAGGTCGATGCGATCCAGCAGCGGTCCGGAAATGCGGCCGCGATAACGGCGGATGGCTTCGCCGGAACAGCGGCAACGGCCATTCGGATCACCGGCCCAGCCGCAGGGGCAGGGATTCATCGCGGCCACCAGCTGGAAGCGTGCGGGGAACTCCGCGCTGCGTGCCGCGCGCGACACCGTGACCACGCCGGACTCCAGCGGTTCGCGCAGCACTTCCAGCGCGCGCCGTTCCCATTCGGGAAGTTCATCGAGGAAGAGGACGCCATGGTGCGCGAGCGAGATCTCGCCGGGCCTCGGCTGCGCTCCGCCGCCGATGAGCGCGACTGCGCTGGCCGTGTGGTGTGGACTCCGGAATGCGCGCTGGCGCCAGCGTGCCGGGTCCACACCTTGTCCGCTGATGGACGCGATGGCGGCGCTTTCGAGCGCTTCGGCTTCGCTGGCTTCCGGCAGCAGTCCGGGCAGGCGCGAGGCCAGCAATGTCTTGCCGCAGCCCGGCGGGCCGATCAGCAGCATGTGGTGGTTGCCGGCGGCCGCGACTTCCAGCGCACGACGCGCACGCACCTGGCCGCGAACATCGCGGAGATCGGGCACCGGCCTTGCTTCCACGGATGGCGCCTGTGCGTCCGGCAATGCGCGCGCGCCATTGAGGGCGGCGCAGACTTCCAGCAGCGTGCGGGCCGTGGATGCCCGCACATCGCGCGCCAATGCGGCTTCGGGGCCATTGTCTGGCGGCACGATCAGGCGTCGCCCGGCAGCCGCGCTGGCGAGCGCGGCGGAGAGCACGCCGTCCACGCCGCGCAGTTCGCCGGTCAGTCCCAGTTCTCCGAGGAATTCGTGATCGGCCAGGGCTTCGCGCGGAATCTGCCCGCTCGCGGCCAGGATGCCGAGCGCGATCGGGAGATCGAACCGTCCGCCTTCCTTCGGCAGATCCGCGGGTGCGAGATTGACGGTGATGCGGCGGGCGGGGAATTCGAACTGCGCGCAGAGAATGGCGGCGCGCACGCGATCACGTGATTCGCGCACGGCGGCCTCCGGAAGTCCGACGATATGCGTCTGCGGCAATCCACCGGACAGGTGCACTTCGACCCGGACCGGTGGCGCAGCCACGCCCGCCCGTGCACGGCTGTGCACGAGTGCCAGGCTCATGGCGGGGACGTCAGTGCGGTGTGGAGGTCGGCGGCGTGGCGTGGGCGGTTTCCAGCGCGCGCACCGTGCGTTCCAGGACTTCGAGCTTTTCGCGGGTCTTCAGCAGGACGGCGCGCTGGACTTCGTATTCCTCGCGCGTCACCAGATCCAGGCGGGACAGTCCGCTTTGCAGTGCGCCCTTGAATGCCTGCTGGAGCTCTTCGCGCGAATCGCGCAGGCCGGGCGGAATCAATTCGCTCAGCCGGCGGGCGAGATCGTCGATGTGGTTGAGGTCGATCATGGTGTCTTCTCCGTCAGGCATGCCAGCTTGCCCCGGTTCGCGGGAAGAGGGCATCGGCGATCATGGTTCGCTGCTGTCGGAAAACTCCGAGCAATGCGGTGACATTTGAACCCGAGCCCCGGCCCGGCCGCAACCGCGATATGCTGGCGCCCGCACTCCGGAGACCCTGCTGCATGAAGATGATCATGGCCATCATCAAGCCCTTCAAGCTGGACGACGTGCGTGAAGCGCTCGCCGAATCCGGCATCGCCGGCATCACGGTGACCGAGGTCAAGGGTTTCGGGCGGCAGAAGGGTCATACGGAGCTCTACCGCGGCGCGGAATACGTCGTCGATTTCCTGCCCAAGGTGAAGCTGGAAGTGGCGGTCACCGACGAGCAGGTGGACGCCGTGGTGGAATCCATCGTCAAGGCGGCCGGCACCGGCAAGATCGGCGACGGCAAGGTGTTCGTCTACGAGCTCGAGCGCGTGGTGCGTATCCGCACCGGCGAACTGGACGCCGACGCGCTCTGATCGATCGGCTGCCGCGCGGCCGCACGGTCGCCTGCATGTTTTCCACCCGATGGCTTCAGGCGCCCAATGACAAAAACGTCCATGGCCGCGCCCGGTTGCACGCTACGTCTGATCCGCCGACCCACCTTGCACATTCCCACCCACCCGCCTTTCGCAGGACATCCATGCGCATCCCCCGTTTTCTCGTCGCCCTGACATTGTTCGCCGGCACCGGCGTTTCCACCGCCTTCGCCCAGGACATCACGCTGGCATCCAACGTGCCTTTCCACGAGGACAGTGAAGTGTCCGACGCCATCCGCAACGAGTGCACACTCGGCACCAAGCTGGCCGATTCGGTGCGCCGCCATGGCCCGTCGGTGGTGCTGGTGGACGGTACGCCGGACACGGCGCAAGGACGCGTGCTGGAACTGGTGATCTCCGACGCGGAGAACGTCGGCAATGCCTTCATGGGCCGGCAGACTTTCACCAAGGTGCGCGGCACGCTGTTCCAGGATGGACAGAAGGTCGCCAGCTTCAAGGCGCGGCGCAACTCGATGGGCGGCGCGTTCGCCGGCTTCAAGGGCGCGTGTTCGGTGCTGGGCCGCACCGTGGACAAGCTCGGCGAAGACATTGGCGGCTGGTTGAAGTCTCCCCGGGATGGCGCGGCGCTCGGCGATTGACGTCCGGCGCAGTACAGGAGCGCCCCCAACGCGGGGGCTCTCTTTTTCCAGAAGGGTGGGCGGCATCGTTGGCCGCCGCGGGACCGCTTCCGACGGAAGCGAATGCGATGCCGGGATCGCGCCGCCGCCAGGCCTGATGATTCCACGCATGAAGAAGATCACCGGATTGCTGTTGTTGACGCCGTTCGTGCTGGCGGCCTGCGTGCCCTATCCGGTCTACAAAACCCTGCAGCCCTCTGCGCGGATGACGGTGGTGGGCGGCGACGGACAACCGGTGTCCGGGGCTGAAGTCGTCTTGATCGCCAGCACGTATCCCTACGGGTTCGAGCGCAGCCGGAGCACGGTGATCACGGACGCCGACGGCCTGGCGAGTTTTGCGTCGCAGCGCGAATGGCGCGTCGAATCGACGATGCTCCACGGCGCCCAGGTGTTTTTCTGGAACTGGTGTGTACGCACGCCGGGCTATCGCACGGAATTGACGTCCCACAATGACGCTGCGAAGTTCGAATCCAATCCGGTCGTACGACTGCGCGCAGGCGAGTCAACGCCGTGTCCGGCCCCGATGCGATAGCGAATGGCGACTCCACGCATCAACGAAAAAGCCCCGCATCGCGGGGCTTTTTTCGAACGGTGTCGGCATTTATTCGCCGAGCGCCTTGGCGACGAAGGGCGGTGCGACCCGTACGCCTTCATGCAGGTGGGCGCTGTAGTACAGCGTGTCGAACGGCTTGGCGGCGGCGTCGGACGTGCGGAAATCGAAGCCGCCGGACTTGCGCGCCAGGGTCACGCTCCACCAGCCGGTCGGATAGCACGGCTGCGGGAACGGCAGCGTCTTGAAAGCAGTGAAGCCGGCCTTGCCCATCTCGCTGCGCATTTCCTTGATGAGGTCCAGCAGCGCCAGCGGCGATTCGGATTGCTGCGCGAGGATGCCGTCGTCCTTCAGCGCGCGGAAGCAGCTTTCGTAGAACGACTTGTTGAACAGGCCCTCGGCCGGTCCGACCGGATCGGTGGAATCCACGATCACGACGTCCACGCTGCCGGCCGGGCAGTTCTTCATGTAGGCCACGCCGTCGTCGAACAGCAGCTCCGCGCGCGCATCGCCATTGGACTCGCACAGTTCCGGGAAGTACTTCTCCGACATGCGCGTGACCTGCTCGTCGATGTCGCACTGCGTTGCGCTCTCCACGCCGGGGTGCTTGAGCACTTCGCGCAGGGTGCCGCAGTCGCCGCCGCCGATGATCACCACGCGTTTGGGATTGGCGTGGGTGAACAGCACCGGGTGGCTGATCATCTCGTGGTAGAAGAAATTGTCGCGCGAGGTGAGCATCACCGCGCCGTCGATGATCATCAACTTGCCCCAGTCGGTGGTGTCGTAGATCTCGATCTTCTGGAACGGCGACTGCACTTCGTCCAGCTTGCCGGTGATGCGGTAGCCGATGGCCGAGCCGGTCGGCTGGAAGTGTTCGATGTACCAGTTGTCGTTCGTCATTTCCGTGCTTCGCGCGAATCCAGGGGGCGCCGATTGTACCGGAGCCGGCGTGAGCGGCCGCGCGGATGCATTAGCATCGCGCCTCGGAGGAGATGGGATGACCAGCAGACACGTGGACCGCCGCGCGCGGATGGAACGGCTCGAACGACTGCACGCTTCGTCCCCGGGCCTGTATCGCCTGCAGCTGGGGGCGTTTGCGCTGTTCGGGCAGGCGGTGCTCGGTTCGGGCCTGTTGCTTTCGGTTGGCCTGGTGGTGGTGCTGGGCGTGCGCTTGGCGCTGCATCCACTGGATGACTGGCGCGCGATTTTTCCACTGCTGGTGCTGTTGCCTGTCTCGTTGCTGCTGGTCCGTGCGGTGTGGGTGCGGTGGGTGCCGCCGGAGGGCCACGCACTGGCGCCGGGCGAAGCGCCGGCGCTGCAGGCGGAGATCGAACGGATCCGCCGCCAGACCGGTGCGCCGCCATTGCATGGCATCTATCTCAACGACGACTTGAACGCGGCGGCCGCATGGGTGCCGGGCGGATGGCGATTCTGGCGCCACCGGCAGTACCTCGTGCTGGGGTTGCCACTGCTGCGCCTGCTGGATCGTCGTGAGCTTGCCGCCGTCATCGCGCACGAATTCGGCCATTTCCATTCCGGCCAGGGCGTGTTCGACACGTGGATTTATCGCCTGCGCGTGGTCTGGCATCGCCTTGCCGAAGGCACCGGCCCGGAACTGGCATCGCAGGCCGCGCTGGTGCTGTTCTCCCGCTGGTATGCGCGCCGCTTCGACGAGCGCAGCTTCGTGCTGGCGCGCCAGCGCGAGTACGAAGCCGACCAGGCGGCGGCGTTCGTGGCCGGTGCGGAGCACGCCGCGACCGCGCTGGTGCGCATCGAACTGGCATCACGCTGGCTGGAGCAGTGCTTCTGGCCCAGCGTCCGCGAAAGCGTGAGCGCGCAGAGCTATCCGCCGATGCAGGCGCACGCGCGCCTGGGACAGGGCATCGCGGAGCATCGACGGCGCCAGCGCCACGTGCCGGAATGGTTGCAGGTGGTCTCGCCCGCCATCGAGGACACCCATCCGCGCCTGCGGCAGCGGCTGGAGGCGCTGGGCGTCCCGGAGGTGCAGCCGCTGCAGGCGGATACGCCTTCGGCAGCCGAGGAATGGCTTGACCCGGAATTGCGGGATCGACTGGAGCTGGCATTCAGCCGTCACTGGCAGGAACAGGTGCGTGCCGAGTGGGAAGCGCAGCATCAGGCTGCGCAGAAGGAACTGCGCCGTCTGGATGAATTGCAGGCGCTTGAGCGGCGTGCGCCGGCCGAGTGGCTGGAATATGCGGCGCTGGCGGAAAAATTCCGGCCGCAGCTGGATGTCGTGTCGCTGTATCGCGAAGGCGTGCGGCAATCGCCGCATCACGCGCTGGCTCACGCGCGTTTCGGCCTGCAACTGGTGCGGCACGGTCACGGCGCCGAAGGCTGGGCGAACATCGAACGCGGCTTGCAGATGGATACCGCGCAGGCGTCGCCGGTGCTGGACGAACTGGAAGGCGCGTTGTGCGAGCGCGATTCGCCAGCCGACGACAGCGCATTGGTGCGCTTGCGCACCCGCTTCGAAGCACGGGCGACGGCCGGGCCGGACGCCGCCGCATACGCGCCGCACGGATTGGACGAGATGCACCTGCGCGCATTGTCGCGTGCGCTCGCCGGACACGAGCGCGTCGCGCGCGCCTGGCTGGTGCGCGAGGCCGCATCCGGGCTCTCGGCGACGCCGCATTTCCTGCTGCTGGTGGAATGGCGCGGCTCGGTGGCCAGTGAAGCGGCGGCACTGCCGCAGCTGGTCAAACAGATCGTGCTGCCCGGCACGTTCGCCCTGCACGGCACTGGCCAGCAGGCGCGACTGTGGCGTCAGCTGCGCGGCCAGGCGGGCGAACCGGTCTACCGCCGGCGGTAACCGGCGCGCGACGGCGAGGGCGCTAGAATGCACGCCCTTTTCGCCGTCCGAGCCAACGCAATGAGCCACTGGTCCACCGATCAGGCCCGCAAGACCTACTCCATCCCGCATTGGGCGGAAGGGTATTTCGACGTGGACGCCGCGGGCCGCATCGTGGTCTCGCCGCGCGGCCAGGCCGGTCCGGCGGTGCCGCTGCCGGATGTGGTGGACGCCGCGCGCGCCAACGGCGCCAAGCTGCCGCTGCTGGTGCGATTCCCCGACATCCTCGGCGATCGCCTCGGCAAGTTGCAGGCGGCGTTTGCGCAGGCGCAGTCGGACTGGGACTACCGTGGCGGCTACACGGCGGTCTATCCGATCAAGGTGAACCAGCACCGCGGAGTCGCCGGCACGCTCGCTTCGCACGCGGGTGAAGGCTTCGGCCTGGAAGCCGGCAGCAAGCCGGAGCTGATGGCAGTGCTGGCGTTGTCGCGGCCGGGCGGGCTGATCGTGTGCAACGGCTACAAGGACCGCGAATACATCCGCCTGGCGCTGATCGGCCGCAAGCTCGGCCTGCAGACTTTCATCGTGGTCGAGAAGCCGTCCGAGCTGCCGCTGGTGATCGAGGAAGCGCGCAAGCTCGGCGTGAAGCCCGGCCTCGGCGTACGCATGCGCCTGGCGACGCTGGGTGCGGGCAAGTGGCAGAACAGCGGTGGCGACAAGGCCAAGTTCGGGCTGTCGCCGCGCCAGGTGCTGGATCTGTGGAAGCAGCTGCGCGACGCCGGCCTGCAGGATGCGCTGGGCCTGCTGCATTTCCACATGGGCTCGCAGATTTCCAACGTGCGCGACATCGCCAACGGCATGCGCGAGGCGACGCGCTATTTCATCGAGCTGTCGAAGCTGGGCGCGACGATCAGCCACGTCGATGTCGGCGGTGGGCTTGGCATCGACTACGAAGGCACGCGTTCGCGCAGCTATTGTTCGATCAACTACGGCATCAACCAGTACGCGAGCAACATCGTCCAGCCGCTGGCCGAGGCCTGTGAGCAGAACGGCCTGACGCCGCCGCGCATCGTCACCGAATGCGGCCGCGCGATGACCGCGCACCACGCGGTGCTGGTGGTGAACGTGTCCGAAGTCGAGCAGGCGCCGGAAGGCCGCGTGCCGCCCGCGCACGACGACGAACCGGCGGTCATCCGCCATCTGCGCGAGATTCATTCCGAACTCGATGCGCGGCCGGCCGTCGAGCTCTTCCACGAAGCGCAGCACCATCACAGCGAAGGTCTGTCGCTGTACGCGCTGGGCCAGATCGATCTGGTGCATCGCGCGCGCATCGACGACCTGTTCTACGCGATCGCCCATGCCGTGCGCGGCCGCCTGAGCAGCGATGAACGCAGCCACCGCGATCTGCTGGACGAACTCAACGAGCGCCTGGTGGACAAGTACTTCGTCAACTTCAGCGTGTTCGAATCGATCCCCGACGTATGGGCCATCGACCAGGTCTTCCCGATCGTGCCGATCGAGCGCCTGGATGAGACGCCGGATCGCCGCGGCGTGATCGCCGACATGACCTGCGATTCCGACGGCATGGTCGAAACCTATGTCGAGAACGAAGGCCTGGACAGCTCGCTGCCGCTGCATCGCCTGAAGCCGGGCGAGAGCTATCGGCTGGGCATCTTCCTGGTGGGCGCGTACCAGGAAATCCTCGGCGACATCCACAACCTGTTCGGCGACACCGATGCGGTGGAAGTCAGCACGCAACCCGGCGCAGGCTATCTGCTCACCCAGCAGCGACGCGGCGACACTACCGACGTGATGCTCGACTACGTGGGCTACAGGCTGGATGACCTGCGCACGGTGTATCGCGAGCGCGTGGAGGCGGCGCAGCTGCCGGCCGACGAGGCGCGCGCGCTGTCCGAAGCGCTGGAAGCCGGCCTCACCGGCTACACGTACCTGTCGGACGAACCGCTGGGTTGAACCGTGGCGCGGCGGATCACCCCTGCCGCGCGATCTGGAAGCCGGCGAAGGATTGCGTCACCGGCATGATTTCCAGCCGGTTGATGTTGAGATGCGGCGGCAGCGTGGCGACGTAATGGATCGACTCGGCGATGTCCTCGGCCGTCATCGGTGACGCGCCGTCGTAGAGCTTGTCGGAAGCCGCCTGATCGCCGTGCGTGCGCACCAGCGTGAACTCGGTTTCCGCCATGCCGGGTTCGATCGAGGTCACGCGCACGCCGGTGCCGTGAAGATCCGAACGCAGGCCCAGCGAGAACTGGGTGACGAAGGCCTTGCTGCCGCCATACACGTTGCCGCCCGGATACGGGTAGCTGCCGGCAATCGAACTGATGTTTATGATCGCGCCCTTGCGCGCGATGAGCCGGGGCAGCAACCGGTGCGTCAGCGTGACCAGGCTTTCGATGTTGGTGGCGATCATCGTGCGCCAGTCATCCAGGCTGGCCTGCTGCGCGGGTGCGGTGCCGAGCGCGAGGCCGGCATTGTTCACCAGCAGATCGATGTCGCGGAAGGATTCGGGCAGGGTGTCGAGCGCGGCGTCCATTGCCGCGGTGTAGCGCATGTCGAATGCCAGCGCGTGCGCATGCGTTGTGCCCAGTTCGGCGACCAGCGCCTGCAGGCGTTCGGCGCGGCGACCGGTGACGATGACCCGCCAGCCGCCGGCGACGAAGCGGCGCGCGGCGGCGGCGCCAAACCCGGACGTGGCGCCGGTGATGAGTGCGGTGCGAATCATGCGGATGCTCCAGTCAGGCCAAGGCTTCAACGCGGCGGCGCGCGGCGCTGCGCGAACAGCCAGTCGCGCCATTCGATGCCGGGAATGGAATCGCCCGGCGGCGAATGCCCCAAGCCGACGTATTCGTACAGACGTACATTGCGCGCACCGGACGCCTGCAGGTGGGCGACCAGGCGGCGGTCCGCATCGATGGGATTTTCGTCGTCCGCATCGCCGTGCATGACCCGGATCGGAAGATCCTCGAGTGCAGCCGCGTGATCGTTCGCAGGCGCGACGCCGCTGATCGGCACGATGGCGGCGAAATGGCCGGGGCGCAGCGTCGCCGCCAGCCACGCGGCGGAACCGCCCATGGAAAACCCGGTGGCATAGATACGCTGTGGATCGACCGCTTCCTGCTGCGTGATCCGATCCATCAGTTCCAGCGCGGCGGACAGCGCGCTCGAAGCGACGGCGCTGCGCGGCGACTGCGGATCGTCGTAGTTCGCGCTGCGCACGGGAAACTGCGGCACCAGCACGTAGGCGGCGTGGCGTGCGCGAACCTCGGGCAGCGCCCAGGCCTTGGCCAGTGCTTCCATCTGTCGCTGGTTGTCGACGCCGATGCCGCCTGAGCCGTGCAGCTGCAGCACCAGCGGATAACGTTGGCCGGGCTGCGGCGAAAGCGGCTTCAGCAGCCGGTAGCGCAGTTGCGTGCCGTCACTTGCGGTGAATTCGCCTGCGGTGAACTGTTCGATGTCGATCGTGGCGATGAGCGCGCGATCGAGCGGTGGCGTGCCGCGGACGTGTTCGACGCGCGGCGTCGAAGCGCAGCCGGCGATGCACGCGGCGATCAGCATGACGCCCGCACGGCCGAGCCGGCGCATGCGGCAAAAGTGCGGAAACGCGCGACTGCGAAGCGCCTTGCCGGATGAATCCGCGGCGTGGCCGGGGCGCGTGCGCACCGGGTTACTGGGCCTTGATGGCCATGGCCGGCAAGCCGCCCGACGCGAGCTTGCTCTTGGCTTCGGCCAGCGCGCTCGCTGTCCCGTACGGACCCATGCGCACGCGATAGACGGTCTTGCCGTTGATCTGGGCCGATTCCACCCGCGCGCTCAAACCGAGCAGGGCGATCTTCGCCTTGGTGGCTTCGGCGTCGCCCGATGCTTCGAATGCACCGGCCTGCAGGATGTAGCGGGCGGTCGTGTCGGTCTGTGCGGCGTCGGTCCTGGCCGGAGCCGGCGTGGACGCCGTCGCGGGACGCGGTTCCGTCGTGCGCGTGCCCGCCTTCGTGCTGTTGGCAGGCGCGGGCGATTCATCGATTGGCTGCGGATCCGCCGTGCGCGCCGGCTCGGCCACGGGCATTGCCGACACGGGTGCAGTCGTCGCGCCGGTTGCCGCGTCGACCGCGGCGGCGGCACGGCGTTCCTCGCGCGCCCGGCGTGCTTCTTCCTCGCGCGCGCTGGCGGCCAGTTCGGCGTCCGACATCTGCACTTCCTTGCCGGGCAGCAGGGTATAGAAGTCGTACTGCGTTTCCTTCGGCGCGTCGGCCTTGGGTTCGTCCTGCGCGCGGGCGGCCGATTCCGGCACCACCGCTTCCACATCCGCAGAGGCCACCGGGGCAGGCTGCGCGTCCGGATTCGGCTGCGGACGGAAGAAGCCGTCGCCGTCCTTCTTGATCAGGCCCGGCGCGATGAAATACACCGCCAGACCGATCAGCAGGCCCAGCAGCAACCACACCCATGCCGGCGTGGCATGGTTGGAATTCCGGGTGGCCTGACTCTTGCCGCGACGTGCCGCCATTCAACTCTCCGCTCTTACATTTTCTCGGGCGCGTTGACGCCCAACAGATCCATGCCGTTCTTCAGGGCCTGGCGCACCGCCGAGGCCAGCACGAGCCGCGCATCGCGCGCATCGGCGTCCTCGATCAGCACCGGCGTGCCCGCGTACCACGTGTGGAAAGCATAGGCCAACTCACGCAGGTACTGTGCGATCACATGCGGTTCCAGGGATTCACCCGCACTTTCCACCACTTCCGGGTAACGCGAGAGTTCGACCATCAGGGACAGCGACAACTCGTCGTCCAGCCGCGCGGTGTGCGTCAGGCCGTTGGCGGCGTCGTGCGTGAAGCCCTTTTCCGCGGCCTGGCGATGCAGGCTGCACACGCGGGCGTGCGCGTACTGCACGTAGAACACCGGATTGTCGTTGCTCTGCTGGCGCGCCAGATCGATGTCGAAGGTGAGCTGCGAATCCGGCTTGCGCGCGATCAGGAACCAGCGCGTGGCGTCGCGGCCGGCCTCGTCGATCAGATCGCGCAGGGTGAAGTAGCTGCCGGCGCGCTTGGAGAGCTTCACTTCCTCGCCGCCGCGCATCACCGTGACCATCTGGTGCAGCACGTATTCCGGCCAGCCGCGGGGGATGCCGACGCCCAGTGCCTGCAATCCGGCGCGCACGCGCGCGAGCGAGCCGTGGTGATCCGCGCCCAGCTCGGTGATCGCGCGCAGGTAGCCGCGCTGCCACTTGCTCAGGTGATAGGCGACGTCCGGCACGAAATACGTGTAGGTGCCATCGGACTTGCGCATCACGCGGTCCTTGTCGTCGCCGAAGTCGGTGGACTTCAGCCACAGCGCGCCGCCTTCCTCGTAGGTATGGCCTGAACCGATCAGCGTGCGCACGGTTTCCTCGACCTTGCCATCGCCGTAGAGCGAGCTTTCGAGGAAATAGGTATCGAAGGAAACGCCGAACGCGGCCAGATCCAGGTTCTGCTCGCGGCGCAGGTAGGCGACGGCGAACTGGCGGATGGCGTCGAGGTTGTCGATGTCCTTCGCGCCGGTGACGGAATGGCCTTCGAACTCGACGGTGTCGCCGTTGAGGTACGCCTGCGCCACGTCGCCGATGTAGTCGCCGCGGTAGCCGTCTTCCGGCCAGCCCTCGCTGTCGGGCGTCAGGCCGCGCGCGCGCGCCTGCGTGGACTTGGCGAGATTGTCGATCTGCACGCCGGCATCGTTGTAGTAGAACTCGCGGCGCGTGTTCCAGCCGTTGGCGGCCAGCACGCGCGCGATGCAGTCGCCAATGGCGCCCGCGCGGCCGTGGCCGACATGCAGCGGCCCGGTCGGATTGGCCGAAACGTATTCCACGCCGACGGTGCGGCCCGCGCCGCTGTCGTTGCAGCCGTAGGCGTCGCCGGCCTGCAGCACGGCGGCGATTTCGCGCTGGTAGGCGGTACGGGTCAGGTGGAAGTTGATGAAGCCCGGGCCGGCGATCTCGACCTTGGCCACGTCGTCGCTCGCCGGCAGCGCAGCGACCAGTGCGGTGGCAATGGCACGCGGATTGCTGCGCGCGGCTTTGGCCAGCAGCATCGCGGCGTTGGTGGCGAAGTCACCGTGTTCGCGCGTCTTCGGTCGCTCGACCACGAAATCCGGTGTGGTGGAGTCGGCCGGCAAGGTGCCGGCCTGGCGCAGGGCGTCGATGCCCTGGGCGATCAAGGCGCGTAGGGAGGCTTTCACGGAGGGTCTGCAGAAGCTGCGGGACCGGGCATTTTACGCGCAACCTGTGGGCCCGCGCGGCGTGCACCGTGAATGATGGCGCTTCCCGCCCGGAGCCCGGTCATACCCAGCCTCGTGCGGCGAGCGAAACGGGCGGCCCGTCGCCGATGACGAAGTGATCGAGCAGGCGGATATCCATCAGGCCGAGTGCGTCCTTCAGGCGGGCGGTGACGCGGCGATCGGCTTCGGAGGGTTCCGCGCAGCCGGAGGGGTGGTTGTGCCCCACGATGAGCGCCGCGGCGTTGTGCGCCAGTGCGCGCCGCACGACTTCGCGCGGATGCACCTCCGCGCTGTCCAGGGTGCCGCGGAACAGCTCCTCGAACGCGACCGCGCGGTGCCGGGTATCGAGGAACAGGGCGGCGAAGACTTCGTGTCCGTAGGGCCGCAGGCGTTGGCAGAAGTAGCGCGCGGCGGCGCGAGGATCCTGCACGGCCTCGCCGCGCTCCAGCTGCGAGGCCAGTTCCCGTCGCCCCAGTTCCAGTGCGCCGGCGATCAGGCAGGCGCGCGCCGGTCCCAGGCCGGGCAACGCGGCCAGGTCGCCCGGCTGAAGTTGCAGCAGCCCGCGCAGTGAACCCTGGCGCGTCAGCAGATCGCGCGCGGTTGCCACGGCGTCGCGGCCGCGCAACCCCGACCCCAGAAACAGTGCGATCAGTTCCGCGTCGGACAGCTGGGCCACGCCACGGGCGAGCAGCTTTTCCCGCGGGCGTTCGGCGGTGGGCCATTGGTTGATTCCCATGATGAGAATTTGCCTTTCGCACCGCGCGCATCGCCATCAGGCTTCACCGATGCTTCGGTTAAGCTAACCGCCTGTTTGCCGGTAGGAAAAACGTCGTGACGGGAAGTCCCATGCCGCGTGCCTTGCAGGGCCAGCGCCTCCTGTTGTGCGTGGGGGGCGGAATCGCCGCCTACAAGTCGCTGGAACTGGTGCGTCGTCTGCGTGATGCCGGCGCCGAAGTGCAGGTCGCGATGACCGACGGCGCGCAGCATTTCGTCACTGCGCTGAGTTTCCAGGCGCTCTCCGGGCAACCGGTGCGCACCAGCCTGTGGGACAGCGCCGCGGAAGCGGCGATGGGCCACATCGAACTGGCGCGCTGGGCGGACCGCATCGTGGTGGCGCCGGCCACGGCCGATCTGATTGCGCGGCTGGCGCAGGGATTCGCCAACGATCTGGTCACCACGCTGTGCCTGGCGACGACCGCTCCGATCACGATCGCGCCGGCGATGAACCACCGCATGTGGCAGCACCCGGCCACGCAGGCCAATGTCGCGCTGCTGCGGGAGCGCGGCGTGCAGATCATCGGGCCCGAGGACGGCCCGCTGGCCGAGGGCGAATCCGGTCCCGGCCGCCTGAGCGAGCCGGAGGATATCGTCGCGGCGCTTTCGTCGAACGCGACGCCGGTGAACGGCGACACCACGCTGGCCGGGACGAAGATCGTCGTCAGCGCCGGACCGACCTACGAGGATCTGGATCCGGTCCGTTATCTGGGCAATCGCAGCAGCGGCAAGATGGGCTTCGCGGTGGCGGCCAGCGCCGCGCGTCGTGGCGCCGAAGTGGTGCTGGTGGCGGGTCCGGTCAGCCTGCCGACCCCGGCGGGCGTGACGCGCGTGGACGTGCGCTCCGCCGCGCAGATGCGCGAGGCGGTATTTGCCGCGTTCCCCGCCGACATCTATATCGGCGCGGCGGCCGTGGCCGATTACACGCCGCGCGCCACTGCCGCCAACAAGATCAAGAAGACCGGCGAAGTGCTGGCGCTGGAGCTGGTGCGCACGCCGGACATCCTGGCCGAAGTGGCGGCGCAGACGCAGGGCCTGAAGCTGGTCGTCGGCTTTGCCGCGGAAACCGAGAACGTCGAGCACTATGCCCGCGGCAAGCTGCAGGCCAAGCGGCTGGACATGATCGTCGCCAACCGCGTCGGCATTGCCGGCGGCGGTTTCGAGAGTGACCAGAACGCGATGACCGCATACTGGGCCGGCGGCGAGCGGACCTTTTCCCCGGCGCTGAAGACGCGCCTGGCCGACGAATTGATGGATCTCATCGTGGAGCGCTTGAACGCATGAAAGACGCCGGGTTGCAGGCCGTGGAAGTGAAGTTGCTGGATCCCCGCTTCGGCGACGAATGGCCGCTTCCGGCCTACGCGACCCCGGCCAGCGCAGGCATGGATCTGCGCGCGGCGCTGGAAGCACCGTTGACGCTGCAACCGGGCGAGACGGCGCTGGTGCCGAGCGGCCTGGCCATCCATCTGGCGGATCCGCACCTGTGCGCCGTCGTGCTGCCGCGCTCGGGCCTGGGTCACCGGCATGGCATCGTGCTGGGCAACGGGACCGGGCTGATCGACGCCGACTATCAGGGGCCGCTGCTGATCAGCGTCTGGAATCGCGGCCACGAGGCGTTCACGATGCAACCCGGGGATCGGATCGCACAGTTGGTGGTGTTGCCGATCGTGCGCGCCGAATTGCAGGTGGTGGACGCGTTTGCCGACAGTACGCGCGGGGCCGGA
Organism: Pseudomonadota bacterium; assembly: GCA_023419315.1. Classification (GTDB taxonomy): domain Bacteria; phylum Pseudomonadota; class Gammaproteobacteria; order Xanthomonadales; family Xanthomonadaceae; genus Pseudoxanthomonas_A. Next base: position 10,774 of record JAEZYE010000020.1, on the reverse strand, counting down.
GGCTTCGGTCACACCGGCGTGCGCTGACAGGGGAGGAGCGGATGTTCGGATCAGGCGAGGGTGGAAGGCGGCTACCGGCAGGCGATCTGGGTCGGGCGTTGCCATGGCTGGCCGTGCTGTGCGCGCTGCTGGCGATTTGGGTGGGATGGAGCGGTGTGCGCCAGTGGCGCGACGCCGGGCGGCTGCAGGCGTTGCAGTCGGCCCGTGACGCCGCGGTCGGCGCGGTTGAAGCCGCCTACGCGCAGCACACCCGGCAATTGGCGCAACGGCTCACCAGCGCGCCGCTCAAGGCGGCGCTTGCAGCGGGCGACAACGCGGCGGCGGCACGCGTGATCCAGCAGGGCTGGGACGGCGTGGAAGACGTCCAAATCCTGCCGGCGCAACTCGATGCCCCCTACGCCAATCCGGCCGCGTTCGGATTCAGCAAACTCGCCTTGCTGGAAGCCGCCCAGCAGGGCGATGCACCCGTCGCGCGGGTGATCCGCGACGGATCGGCCAACCACCTGGGCGTGGCCGCCGCGACGCCCCAAGGCGTCGTCTACGTGCGTATGGCCCTCGGTCAGCTCACCGATGGCGTCACCGCCGTGGCGCTGCCCAGCGGCACGTACCTGGCGCTGCGACAGGACAGTTTCAACGTACTGCAGCGCGGCGAAGCCTCGCTTTCCGAAGGTGCCGAAGTGCTGGCCCACGCGGTGGGCAAGACCGGCTTGCGCGTGGCCGCCGCAGCGCCGGACAGCGAAGCCGGCGCGCTTGGTCTGGGCGTAATCGGCAGCGCCTTCGTCGCCGTGCTGATGGCGATCTTCGCGGTGGTTGCGCTGCTGGCGGCACGCGGCGGCGTGAAGTTGCCGCGTCTGGGCAAGGCGACCGCCGAATCGCAGTCGCATGACGAACCCACGCTGGGCCAGACGCTGGAACGGGATCCACTGCCGGCGCCGCCGCGAGTCTCGACCCCGACGACGCCGGGCGGAAGCATCGGCGACGGTTCGGTCCAGGTCGAAGTCGATCCGGGCATCTTCCGGGCGTACGACATCCGCGGCATCGTCGGACAGAACCTCGATTTCGAAGTGGCGGCGGCCATCGGCCAGGCCATCGGCACGGTCATGCAGTCGCAGGACCTGACCGACATCGTGGTCGGCCGCGACGGCCGGCTGTCCGGCCCGGACCTGATCGAAGGTTTGATCCAGGGCCTGCGTCGTGCCGGTCGCAACGTCATCGACATCGGCATGGTGCCGACGCCGGTCGCCTATTTCGCGGCTTACCACCTGCGCGCTGGCAGCAGTGTCGCCGTCACCGGCAGCCACAATCCGCCGGATTACAACGGCTTCAAGATCGTGGTGGGCGGCGAAACGCTGTCCGGCGACGCGATCACCGATCTGTACGAACGCATCCGCGACGGCCAGCTCTACGAGGGTGCATTGCCGGGCAGCCTGGATCACCGCGACGTCGCCGCCGACTACGTGCAGCGCATCGCCGACGACGTGCAGCTGGAGCGTCCGCTGAAGGTGGTCGTGGATGCGGGCAACGGCGTGGCCGGCGAGATCGCGCCGCGCCTGCTCGAAGCCATTGGCGCCGATGTCATCCCGCTGTACTGCGACGTCGACGGCACGTTCCCCAATCACCATCCGGACCCGAGCGAGCCGCACAACCTGGAAGATCTCATCCAGACGGTGAAGCGCTTCGACGCCGACCTGGGCGTGGCCTTCGACGGCGACGGCGATCGCCTCGGCGTGGTCACGAAGCAAGGCACGGTCATCTTCCCGGATCGCCTGCTGATGCTGTTCGCGGCGGACGTGCTGGAGCGCAATCCCGGCGCGATGATCATCTACGACGTCAAATGCACGGGAAAGCTGCAGGGATGGGTGCTGCGCCACGGCGGCACGCCGCTGATGTGGAAGACCGGGCATTCGCTGATCAAGGCCAAGATGCGCGAGACCGGCGCCGAACTGGCCGGCGAGATGAGCGGCCATTTCTTCTTCCAGGAGCGCTGGTACGGCTTTGACGATGGCCTGTATTCCGCCGCACGGTTGCTGGAAATCCTCGCCCTGCGCCCGGAAACGCCGAGCGAAGTGCTCTCGGCCTTGCCCGATGGCATCTCCACGCCGGAGATCAAGGTCCCGGTCGAAGCAGAGACGCCGCACGCCATCGTGCAGCGTTTCGTCGAGACCGCACGTTTCGAAGGTGCGCGCATTTCCACGACCGACGGCCTGCGTGCGGATTGGGACGACGGCTGGGGCCTGCTGCGCGCCTCCAACACCACGCCCATCCTCGTGCTGCGCTTTGAAGCAGACGATGAAGCGGCGCTGGCGCGGATCAAGAATGTGTTCCGCGCGCATCTGGCGCTGGTCGCTCCGGACATCACGCCGACGTTCTGAACAGTGGCTTCGCCAGGAAAAGCGGCCTGCGGCGGATACCGCAGGCCGTTTTCGTTTTCGGTACCGTCGGCTGGCTTATTGCTTGACGGGCGCCGGTTCCGAAGATGCGGGCGCCGGGGCTGCCGCGGCAGTGGCGTCACCGCCGCGCATCTGGCGATAGCGCTGCATGATGTCGCCAATCTCCGCATCCAGTTCCACGCGCTGGCGCTCGAAACTGGCCTGAAGCTGTTGTTGCCGTACCAGCGCGGCATGGCGGCCGCGGATGTTGACGACGGCGCCGTCCGGAACGGTTTCACCGGCCAGCTCACGCGCGCCCGCTGCCTGCAGCAGGCTGATCAGCCCCTCACGCAGGCTGGTCACGTTGTAGCGCGCGGTCCGGATGTTGTTGTCGACGATGGTGATGCGTTCGTTGAAGACGCGGCGAAGCTCGTCTTCGCTGCGGTACGACAACAGCATCGCCTGGTCGGTGCGGCGGCGGGTCTCCTGCGCAGCCAGATCCAGTTGCAGCTGCGCGTGGTCGGCCTCGGCCTGCGCGCGCTCGGCTTCGGTCAATGCGCGTTCGACTTCGCCGGTGCGCAGACCACTGCGTACGCTGATTTCCTCGCGCGCGCGATCAACGGCTTCGGGCGGCAGGGCGTCGCTGCAGATGCGCTGGCCGTTTTCGTTCCAGCAGTACAGCTTCTTGGCGGGCGTGGCGTCCTGCGCCGAAGCCAGCGAGGCCAGCAGGATGCCCGGTGCCAACCATCCGGCGATCGATTCCTTGCGCATGGATGCAGTCCCCACTGCCTTCATTCGGAAGTCCCGCTGCCGTAGCGCGCGCGGTAGGCGAGCAGGCGGTCGCGGTGGTGGACAAGGTCGGCGCTTTCGCCGGCAAAATCAAGCAAGTCGTGGAGGCTCGCCACGGCGATGACCGGGACACCAGCCTCGGCCGCCACCGACTGGGCAGCGGACAGGCGTGGTGCGCCGTCCTGGCCCGGTTCGACCAGGACTTCCTGGCGATCCAGCGCCACCACGATTCCGGCCGGTCTGCCGCCGCCGGCCCGAATCAACGCCAGCGCTTCACGAATCGCAGTGCCGGCGGTGATGACGTCATCGACGATCAGCACCTCGCGGCCGTCCAGCGGCGCGCCAATCAGCAACCCGCCTTCGCCATGGTCCTTGGCTTCCTTGCGATTGAAGGACAACGGCAGATCGCGCCCGCGCCGCGCGAATTCGCAGCCCAGCGCGGTGGCCAGCGGAATGCCTTTGTATGCCGGCCCGAACAGGAGGTCGAAGCGGAGGCCGGCGGCTTCGACCGCATCGGCGTAACAGGCGGCGAGATCGGCCAGCAGCGCACCGCTGTCGAAGCGCCCTGCATTGAAGAAGTACGGGCTCAGGCGACCGGATTTCAGGGTGAACTCGCCGAAGCGCAGCGCCTGCGCGTGCAGGGCGAGCTGGAGGAAGCGGGCGCGATGGTCGGACATGGGCGGATTCTGGTGGCGAAGCGATCGGTGGAAGCCTAACCCAAAGCATGCATCGAGGCGGGAACGGCTATGCTCTCGCCCATCCGTTTCGCCTCCGGTTTTTCATGCGCATCATCAGTTTCAACGCCAATGGCCTGCGCTCGGCCGCCAGCAAGGGCTTCTTCGAATGGTTCGGCCAGCAACAGGCCGATGTGCTCTGCGTGCAGGAAACCAAGGCGCAGGAGCACCAGCTCGCCGGCCCCGCGTTCCTGCCGGAGGGATACAAGGCCTGGTTCCGCGACGCCACCACCAAGAAGGGCTACAGCGGCGTGGCGATTTACAGCAGGCGGGAGCCCGATGAAATACGCACTGCGCTGGGTTGGGCCGAATTCGACGAGGAAGGCCGCTACCTTGAAGCGCGCTACGGCAACCTGAGCGTGGTGTCGTTCTACATTCCGTCCGGCTCGTCGGGCGAACTGCGCCAGGGCTTCAAGTTCCAGGTCATGGAATGGCTGGCGCCGATCCTCGACGAGTGGCGGCGCAGTGGCCGGGACTATGTGCTGTGCGGAGACTGGAACATCGTGCGCACGCGCCTGGACATCAGGAACTGGACCGGCAACCAGAAAAATTCCGGCTGCCTGCCGGCTGAACGCGATTGGCTCAACGGCATGTGCGTCGACGACGCAGGCTGGGTGGATGCCTACCGCGCCCTGCATCCGGAGGGTCAGGACTACACGTGGTGGAGCAATCGCGGCGCCGCGCGCGCCAACAATGTCGGGTGGCGCATCGACTACCAGTTCGTCACGCCTTCGCTGCGTGATCGCCTGCAGGCTTGCTCGGTGTATCGCGACAGCTGGTTCTCGGACCATGCACCTTTCACGGTGGACTACGCCGAATGAGCCAGGCCAACGCCGAGCGCGGTCCACGCAAGCGCAAGCCGTGGCAGGAAGTGCTGCTCAACCTGCGCGAGCCGAAAGTCCTGGTGATGCTGTTGCTGGGTTTCAGCTCCGGGCTGCCGATCTATCTGGTCGGTAACACGCTCGGCTTCTGGATGCGCAAGGAGGGAATCGATCTGGACACGATCGGTTTCCTGTCCTGGGTGGGCATCGCCTATTCGCTGAAATTCGTATGGGCGCCGCTGGTCGACAAGGCCGACGCGCCGCTCTTCGGCCGCTGGCTGGGGCGTCGCCGCGGCTGGATGCTGCTTTCGCAGCTGGTGGTGGCGGCCGCGCTGGTCGGCATGGCCTTCATCCAGCCCAAGGGCGGCTCGGTGCTGGTGTTCGGCATGGCGGTGGAACATCTGCTGGTGTTCGGCGCGCTGGCGCTGGTGGTGGCGTTTGCATCGGCCACGCAGGACATCGTGATCGACGCATGGCGCATCGAGAGCGCGGAAAGCAGCCAGCAACTTGGCCTGCTCACGTCTTCATCCGCGCTGGGCTACCGCAGTGCATTGCTGGTGACGGATGCGCTGATCCTGCTGATCGCCGCGCAGGTGGGCTGGGTCGGCTCCTACCGGATCATGGCCGCCCTGATGATCGTTGGCGTGATCGCCACCTGGCTGGCGCGGGAACCGGCGCGCGCCGTGGTTGCGGTGGCGCACCAGGCGGCGCCGCTGTGGACGCCCCGCGGCTTGTTCGATGCGGTGATCGGGCCGTTCGTCTCGTTTTTCAGCGAACATCGCCAGGCGGCGCTGCTGATGCTGGCGGCGATCAGCGTCTATCGGCTGGCCGACTTCGTGATGGGCCCGATGAACAACCCGTTCTACGTGGATCTCGGGCTCACCGAGCAGACGGTCGGTTCGGTGCGCAGTTCGGTCGGTCTGGTCGCGTCCTTCCTGGGCATCGCGATGGCCGGCATGGTCGCGGTGCGGTGGGGGGTGATGAAGGCGCTGCTGGTCGGCGCAATCCTGGGCCCGGGCTCCAACTTGGCCTTCGCATGGCTGGCGTACGGCGGCCCGGACACGATGAATTTCGCCGTCGCGATGTTCATCGACAATCTGGCGGGCGGCTTCGCGGGGACGGCGCTGATTGCCTACATGTCGAGCCTGACCAGCGTCGGGTATACGGCGACTCAATACGCGCTGCTCAGTTCGTTCTACGCATTGCTCGGGAAGGCATTGAAAGGCTTTTCCGGCATGGCCGTGACCACGCTCTCACACGGCCGGACGCTGCTCGAAGGGTATGCGCTGTTCTTCATCGGCACGGCGCTGATCGGCATTCCGGTGGTGGTGTTGTGCCTGCTGCTGATGCGGCAGGAGAAGCGGCGGGGTGCGTCTGTTCACTGAACTCCGCGCCGGGGCTTGCCCTCGGCGCGTGCTCGGGAGTATCTAGGGCGACCGCCGCCTTTTCGTCGGGCGCGGAGGGGACGTCATGACCGACATCGTGCTGCGGGATATCGACCCGCTCATGGCCGAGCGCATCCGGCGCATCGCCGGCGCGCGGGGCTGGAACATGCACGACGCCTTGTTCAATCTCATCGAACAGGGCCTGTTCCATTGCGAAGCCGAAGTCCGCAGCGGCTTCGACACCAGCGAAGTCGACGCCTTGACCGCGGCGATCAATGCGCTGAAGGACGTCCCCGCCGGGAAAGGGTTCTAGCGCTCAGGCGGGATAGACGGCGCCAAGCACGCGACGACCGCGCGCGCCGGTGACCGACGGCAGATTGCCGGCGCGTCCGGCGAGCGTTTCGTGGGCCAGCCAGGCAAACCCCATCGCCTCGACGAAATCCGGATCGATGCCGTGCTCGGCGGTGGATTCCACGATCACGCCGGGCAGATGCGCTGCGATCCGTGTCATCAACTGCGCATTGTGTACGCCGCCGCCGCACGCCAGCACGCGCCGGGTGTCTGGCTGGTGGGTGAGCAATGCATTGGCGACCGTACGCGCGGAGAGCTCCAGCAACGTGGCCTGCACATCGGCGGGAGCCAAGGGCAGGGCTTCCAGGCGCTCTTCCAGCCATGCCAGATGGAAGTGCTCACGGCCCGTGCTTTTGGGCGGTGGCAAGGCGAACCACTCATCGGCGAGCAAGCGCTGCAGCAGCGCTTCGCTCCGCTGGCCGCTGGCGGCAAACCGTCCGCCCGCATCGTAGGGCTGGCGCGTGTGCAGCTCGCACCAGACATCGAGCAGGGCATTGGCCGGTCCGGTGTCGAAACCGCGCACATCACCGCGCTGCGGCAGCAGGGTGAAATTCCCGATGCCACCCAGATTCAACACCGCGCGGTCCTCGTCGGGCGAGCGCAGCAGTGCGGTATGGAATGCCGGCATCAGCGGAGCGCCATGGCCGCCGGCGGCCACGTCACGACGGCGGAAATCGGCCACGGTCGTGATGCCGGACCGTTCGGCAATGACGTTGCCGTCGCCGATCTGCCAGGTGAAAGGGTGCGCTCCGTGCGGGCGATGGCGGATGGTCTGGCCATGCGAGCCGATGGCCTGGACGTGCCCGGGTGAAATACCGGCGGCTTCGATCAGCCGCAGTGCCGCTTCGGCAAACACTTCGGCCACATGCGTATCAAGCCGGCCAATGTCGTCCAGGGATGCATGTCCGCCCTGACCCAGCGCCAACAGCGCGGCGCGCAGGTCTTCATCCCAGCCGAACGTGCGGCCGAGCACCAGTTCGCTATGCAATTGCCCCGCGTCGTTGGAGAACCGGACCAGTGCGGCGTCGATGCCGTCCGCGCTCGTCCCCGACATGAGACCGAGGAAAAGCGGAGAGCCGGGTTCCTGACTGGCGACGGACATGCGCGATTCCATGAAGACCGGCGCGCAGTGAACGCGATTGCGCCTGCGCGTTCAAGCGCAGGCGCCGGGATCAGCCCTTCTTCGGCTGCTTTCCGCCGGAAGGACGCGCTGGTTTTGCGCTGGCGATCTGGCTTTCATTGGCCGGCTGGGCCGGCGGAACATCCGCGTAGATGATGTTCTCGACGGTACGGATACGTGCCAGCGCCGTAGCCGTATAAGTGCGGAAGGACGCCAGCTGCGCGCCGCTCAGCGGCTCGGGCGGCGGCATCGTCACCGACAGCGGATTGCGATGCACGCCGTTGACGCGGAATTCGTAATGCAGGTGCGGCCCGGTCGCCAGGCCGGTCGAGCCCACATATCCAATCACCGTGCCCTGTGCGATTCGCTGGCCCACCTTGATCTTGCCCAGGCGCGACATGTGGCCGTAAAGCGTGGTGTGGCCGCGGCCATGGTCAAGAATGACGACGCGACCGTAACCGTTCTGCCAACCGGCGAACTGCACGCGTGCATCGCCGGCCGCCATGATCGGCGTACCCGTACTGGCGGCGTAGTCCACGCCCTTGTGCATGCGCATGGAACCGAGCACCGGATGCCGGCGTGCGCCGAACTTCGAGCTCAGGCGCGCATAGGGAATCGGCATGCGGATGAAGCTCTTCTTCAATGGCCGCCCGGTCGCCGTGAAATATTCCGGCTTTCCACCGGGCCGCGCGAAGCGGAAACCCGAGTGCAACTTGTTGTCGACGGTGAACGTGGCCGCCTGCACCGGGCCGGTGCTGATCAGTTCGCCTTCGCGCCAGGTCTGTTCGACCACGACGCTGAAGCGATCGTCCGCACCCAGATCCGAATTGAAGTCGATGTCGTACTTGAAGATTTCGTCGGTCAGCGAATTGATGTTGGCATTCGTCAATCCTGCCTTGCGCGCGGAACGGTTCAGGGACCGGCCCACCTTGCCGCTCAGCACGACGGTGCGCGTGGTGACTTCGCGTTCGATCACGCGCTGCTGCACCTGCCCATCCTTGAAGCTCAGTTCGACGCGCGTCTGCGGATCACGGTCATAGCGCAGCGTGCGGAGATCGCCGCTGACGGGCAGGTCGAACGCCAGTTCGGTGCCGGGCTTCAGACGGGTCAACGCTTGCCTGGTCTCGGGCTTGTCCAGCAACTGGTGCATGGTCGCGGCAGGAATGCCCAGTTCTTCGAAGATGGAACCCAGCGTCTGCCCCGGACGCACCTTGACGAGCTGCCAGCTGTCGCCGGCGACGCCATCGATGCGCGCCTGCGAGAGTTTCGGCAGGTGCAGCGCCAGCGTCGCGCGCGAATCCGTGGTCGACGCAGGCTGGATGGCATTCGAAAAGCCGGGAACGATCGTGGCAATCAGCACGCCCATCGTGGTGAACAGGCTTGCGTGAATCCAATGGCGGCGCGTCCAGCGGCCTTCCGGCAAGTGCTGTTTCACTCGCTGGTGCAGTGCTGTATCGCGGAGGACTTCCAGACGCTTCTGGAAACGTTGCTTGCGGCGGCTGCCGTCCCCGTGTGTGTGCATAAAAATCATCGGCCCCGGGCCCAATCAGAGGCCCAATCGGCGTACCATAAACACGCTAAGTCTGTGCGTCAAACCATTGAGTCAATTGACATTTTTGAATGCCGTCACGAATAGCGGCTCGTTTAACCTAGTATTCACGTTCGTCGCCGGCCGTTCGGTCGGCACTCTCCGGAAATAACGCTTTGTCCCCCACTGACGCCCTCTCCCTGATCGGCCGCGGCGCCGATGAAATCCTCAAGCTCGAAGACCTCGAGGCCCGGCTGAAATCAGGCCGCCCGCTGCGTGTGAAGGCCGGGTTCGACCCGACGGCGCCGGATCTGCACATCGGGCATACCGTACTGCTGAACAAGATGCGTCAGTTCCAGGACCTCGGCCATCAGGTCATCTTCCTGATCGGAGACTTCACCGGAATGATCGGTGACCCCACCGGCAAGAACGTCACTCGCAAGCCGCTGACACGAGAGGATGTGCTGGCCAACGCGCAGACGTATGCCGATCAGGTCTACAAGGTGCTGGACAAGGACCGCACCGAATTGAGGTTCAACTCCGAGTGGTTCGGCAAGATGACCGCTGCGGACATGATCAAGCTGGCGGCGCAGCACACCGTGGCACGCATGCTGGAGCGCGATGACTTCGCCAAGCGCTATGGAGCGCAGCAGCCGATCGCCATACATGAGTTCCTGTATCCGCTTGTGCAGGGCTATGACTCGGTTGCGCTGGAGGCCGATGTCGAACTCGGCGGAACCGACCAGAAGTTCAACCTGCTGATGGGCCGCGGCCTGCAGGAACATTTCGGACAGAAGCCGCAGATTGTTTTGACGATGCCGCTCCTCGAAGGGCAGGACGGTGTGCAGAAGATGTCCAAGTCATTGGGCAATTACATCGGCATCAGCGAACCGGCGATCGATATCGTCACCAAGACGATGAAGATCGGCGACGAGTTGATGTGGCGCTGGATCGAATTGCTTTCTTTCGAGATTGGAGCGGAAGAAGCACGTTCGCTCCGCCAGGCGATCGCGGAAGGCGGAGTGAACCCGCGCGACGTCAAGCTCCGCCTTGCGCGCGAACTCGCGACACGATTCCACGACGCCGCCGCTGCCGAACAGGCGATTGCGGGGTGGCATGCGGTAGTCACCGGCGAAGGCGATACCTCGTTGCTGCCACTGCAGGACATCGTCGTTTCCAGTGAAGGATTGCGCATTGGCGCTTTGCTCACCGCGGCGGGTATTACGCCAAGCAACTCGGAAGCCGGCCGCAAGTTGAAGGAACGTGCGGTCAAGGTTGATGGAGCGGTGGTGGAGGACTCCACGCGGGTGTTCGGGCCGGGCTTCGAAGGCGTTCTACAGGTAGGCAAGCGCAACTTTGCCCGCGTCAGGCTCGTGGCTGCGGGCTGATCCACAGCGCATGTCACGAGACTGAAAAAATTTCGTGCCCAGGCCTTCCCAAACCCCCGGCAACCGGTCATACTTTCCCTCCCCCGTCGCAGGGTCGCTTCTTCCCCCGGATTGAAGCCCGACACAGCGACAGGGGGCTTCGAAAAAACTTCTACGGAAGTGTTGACGAAGTAAAAAAGGGTCGCCATAATGTGCGGCTCACCTCGACGGAAGCGTCGGGGGATGAAGGAAGGCGCTGAGGCCGACTTCAAGTTCTTTGAAAGTGTGCGCAGGTGACTTGTGTGGGCGC
>JAEZYE010000064.1 GCA_023419315.1 Pseudomonadota bacterium | reverse complement strand
AACACCGTCGGCATCGGTGTGAACCGCAACGGCGCGTTTGCCGAATACATGGTCATGCCGGCCAGCAACCTGTGGCCGATTCCGGATCAGATTCCCAGCGAACTGGCCGCGTTCTTCGATCCCTACGGCAACGCCGCGCACTGCGCGCTGGAGTTCGACGTCGTCGGCGAGGACGTGCTGATCACCGGCGCCGGCCCGATCGGCATCATCGCCGCGGGCATCTGCAAGCACATCGGTGCGCGCAACGTCGTGGTCACCGACGTCAACGACTTCCGCCTCAAGCTGGCCGCCGACATGGGCGCCACGCGCGTGGTCAACGTCGCCAACACTTCGCTGAAGGACGTGATGGCGGATCTGCACATGGAAGGCTTCGATGTCGGCCTGGAAATGAGCGGCAACCCGCGCGCGTTCAACGACATGCTCGATTGCATGTACCACGGCGGCAAGATCGCCCTGCTCGGCATCCTGCCCAAGGGCGCGGGCGTCGACTGGGATCGCATCATCTTCAAGGGCCTGACCGTGCAAGGCATCTACGGCCGCAAGATGTACGAGACCTGGTACAAGATGACGCAGCTGGTGCTGTCCGGTTTCCCGCTCGGCAAGGTGCTCACGCATCAACTGCCGATCGACGATTTCCAGAAGGGTTTCGATCTGATGGAAGCCGGCAAGGCGGGCAAGGTGGTACTGAGCTGGGTCTGACCCGTTCCGGCCCGCACAGAGAAAAAAGGCGCCTTGCGGCGCCTTTTTTCATGCATCACGGCAGCGGTGATCAGTTGCCGATGCTGATGGTCAGCGCGATGCGGTCATCGTAGATGCCGCTCTCGTCCTTCAGCAGGTCCGCGTCGGAGCCGAACGTCGTGTAGTAGCCCAGCGTGGCGGTGGCCGGACCGAAGCTCTTGTTCAACGTGAGCGCACCGTCGAAGTAGTCGGACACGCCGTAGTTGAAGCGCTCGCCTTCGATCCATTCTTCGCCGTAATCGACGGAGGTGTAACCGACGCCGGCGCCAATCGAGAAGCCGGTGTCGCCGATTTCATAGGCCGCGGACACGTTGGCGTAGCTTTCCTTGGCTTTCGGCGTGAGCGCACCATAGTCCGGCGCGTAGGCGATCAAGCCCGACAGTTCGACCGGACCGGCCCAGGTGATCTTGGCGATGTATTCGTTGTAGTCGCCGCTGTCCACGCCGCTGGAAGCGCCGTGATAGGTGTAGCGGACGGCGCTGACGTCGAGGTTCCAGCTGTCGTTGAAATCATGGCTGTAGCCGATGAAGGCATCGAGTTCGGTATCGACGCCGCGGATGCCGGCTTCCGGATCCGGATCGCCGAAATCGACGTTCGAGCCCCACACGCCGACATACAGGCCGAAGGGCGCGTTGTACGTGACGCCGGCCTGGAACGCCGGGCCTTCGTCGGTCTGCGACACGCCGCGGAAGACATAGTCGGTGGTCGCGGCCAACGACCAGGTCACGGGCGAGGAGGCTTCCTCTTCGGGCTCGGCGTCCTGCGCGAACGCAACGAAGGGGACCGACAACAACAGCGCCGCCGCAAGGGCGGAACACAGCTTGACTGGCTTCATCCGGATTCTCCTGATTGGGTTATCGGGCGATGTGCGAGCAAGCCGGTCCCACTCCGACCTCGTCACATGTTTACGGTTTTTTAACCGTCCGCGCGATATTGCGATGCACCAATCGCCATCGTCAAGCCCCTGTCACAAACCGGTGGACGCCGAGGCCCGCGTGAACCACCCGGCACGCGTCGGGGCCAGCCGCAATGCGCCTCCATCCGGGTACCGCCCTTCGTCGCTGGCCGGCAAATCGATCTCCACCGCGTGTTCCGATTGCGCCAGCGCGGCACGCAAACGCAGGCGCGGCCCATTGCGCTGCTGCCCGATGACGGTCGCGGCCCATCCCTCGCCGGCCTCGATGACCCGCAGATGCTCCGGCCGGACGAATACCTCCGCATGTCCTTCGCCCGCGCCGTCGGCTGCAATCGCCAATCCCTCCGCGTGCAGCCTGCCCTGCCGCCACTGCGCAGGCAGCCGGTTCACTTCGCCAACGAATCCGTAGATGAAAGGCGAGGCGGGCGCGTCGTAGACCTCGGCCGGGCTACCGACCTGTTCGAGCCGTCCGCCGTTGAGGATCGCCACGCGGTCGGCCAGTTCCAGCGCCTCTTCCTGATCGTGGGTAACGAACAGGGTCGTCAGGCCGGTGCGGTCGTGCAACTCGCGCAACCAGCGGCGCAGATCACGGCGCACCTGCGCATCGAGCGCGCCGAACGGTTCGTCCAGCAGCAGCACGCGCGGTTCGATCGCCAGTGCACGCGCCAGCGCCACCCGCTGCCGCTGGCCACCTGACAACTGCGCGGGATAGCGTTTGCCCAGCCCGTCCAGTTGGACCAGCGACAACAACTCGTCCACGCGGGCACGTATGCGGGGTTCCGGCCAGCGTTCCGCGCCACGCCGCACGCGCAGGCCGAACGCGATGTTGTCCTGCACGTTCATGTGCCGGAACAGCGCGTAATGCTGGAACACGAAACCCGCGCGACGTGCCTGCACGCTCAGGCGCGACGCATCCTCGCCATCGAAAACGATGCGGCCGCTGTCGGCATGTTCCAGCCCGGCGATGATGCGCAACAACGTCGTCTTGCCGGAACCCGAAGGTCCAAGCAGCGCCAGCAGCTCGCCCTTGCGCACATCGAGCCGGATGTCTTCCAGCGCATTGAATGCGCCGAAGCGCTTGTGCAGTTGATCGATGCGGATGCCCATGTGCACCTCAATGACGGTGGTTGGCGGCGAGCGATTCGCCATGCCGCCATTCGAGGAAGGTCTTCAGCGCCAGCGTGATCAGCGCCGACACCGCGAGCAGCGATGCAGCGGCGAACGCCGCGCTGTAGGCGTACTCGTTGTAGAGGATCTCCACGTGCAGCGGCAGCGTGTTGGTGCGTCCGCGGATGTGGCCGGATACGACGGATACCGCGCCGAACTCGCCCATCGCGCGCGCGCTGCACAACAGCACGCCGTACAGCAGCGCCCAGCGGATGTTCGGCAGCGTCACGCGCCAGAACGTCTGCCAGCCGTTCGCGCCGAGACTGAGCGCGGCCAGTTCCTCGTCGGTGCCCTGCTGCTCCATCAGCGGCATCAGTTCGCGCGCGATGAAAGGAAAGGTGACGAAAATCGTCGCAAGCACGATGCCCGGCAACGCGAAGATGATCTTCGGCAACTGCACGTGCAGTTCGCCCCACAGCGGCAGCGTGAACCGCCAGCCTTCGTCGATCAGCGACCACGCCCAGCCCTGCGCGCCGAAAATCAGCACGTAGATGAGGCCGGCGACAACGGGCGACACCGCAAATGGAAGATCGATCAGGCTGACCAGCAGGCGCTTGCCCCGGAATGCGTGCTTGCTCACCGCCCACGCGGCCGCCACACCGAACAGCAGGTTCAAGGGAACCACGATGCCGGTGACCAGCAGCGTCAACGTGATCGCAGCCAGTGCGTCGGTTTCGCTGATGGCGGCGGCGAAGGCGAGCCAGCCGCCGCGCAGCGCTTCGAAGAACACCAGCACCAATGGCAGCAAAAGGAAGGCCAGCAGGAATGCCAATGCACCCAGCGTCAGTAGCACGCGCGCCCATGCAGGTTCGTTGATGGCGTCGCCGGCGCGCGCGCGCGCGACGCCCTCGCGGGCGCTGGCTTCGGCCGAATCGTGCGGAAAGGGAATCACGGCGGAGACAGCCTCGCTCATTCCCGGCTCCGTTGCGAGTGCGCCAGCCGGGACTGCAGGCTGTTGATGGCCAGCAGCAGCAGGAACGACAGGATGAGCATCGCGGCCGCGATGGCGGTGGCTCCGGCGTAGTCGAATTCTTCGAGCTTGATCGTGATCAGCAGCGGCGCGATTTCGGACACGCCCGGCAGATTGCCGGCGATGAAGATCACCGAACCGTATTCACCGACGCCACGCGCGAACGCCAGCGCGAAGCCGGCGAGCACCGCCGGCCACACGCCGGGCAGAACGACGCGGCGGATGGTCTGCCAGCGTCCCGCACCCAGCGTTGCCGCGACTTCTTCCACCGCGCGTTCGCTCTCGGCCAGCACCGGCTGGACGACGCGGACCACGAACGGCAACCCGATGAACACCAGCGCCACGGTAATGCCGAGCGGCGTGTATGCCACCTTGATGCCCATCGCTTCCAGCCAGCGTCCGATCCAGCCCGTCGGCCCATACAGCGCCGTGAGCGCGATGCCGGCCACGGCCGTCGGCAACGCGAACGGCAGATCGATCATCGCGTCGAACAATCGCTTGCCCGGAAAGTCGTAACGCACGAACACCCACGCCACCCATGTACCCATCACGGCGTTGAACGCCGCCGCGGCGAGTGCGCTGCCGAAGCTGATCCACAGCGCCGACAGTACGCGCGGCTCGCTCCATATCCGCCACAACCCGTCCACGCCCAGGCCGCTTGCCTTGACGAACACCCCGACCAGCGGAATCAGCACGATCAGGCTCAGCCACGCCACCGTGTAGCCCAGGCTCAGCCCGAAGCCCGGAATGATCCGGCGACGGCGGGTGCGCTCCGTGCGCGATGCGGGCAGCACAGGGATCGACACAGCTCTCAGCCGGTCGTCGTCGCTGACGAAGCGGTCACACGCATCACGGCTTCGCCTGGATCTGGTCGAACACACCGCCATCGGCGAAGTGCGTCGACTGCGCCTTCGCCCACGATCCGAACACCTTGTCGATCGTCACCAGTTCCAGCCTGGGGAAACGCGCCACGTCTTCCTTCGCCGCGAACTCCGGATGACGCGGGCGATAGTAGTGCTTGGCCGCCAGGCGCTGGCCCGTCGGCGAATACAGGAACTGCAGGTACGCCTGCGCGACCTCGCGGGTACCGTGCTTGTCCACATTCCTGTCGACCAGCGCCACCGGCGGCTCGGCGAGAATCGACAGCGATGGCACGACGATGTCGAACTTGTCCGGTCCGAGTTCCTCGATCGAAAGGAAGGCCTCGTTCTCCCACGCCAGCAATACGTCGCCGATGCCGCGCTGGACGAACGTCGTGGTTGCGCCGCGCGCGCCGGTATCCAGTACCGGCACGTTGCGGAACAGCGCACGCACGAAATTGCGCGTCTTGGCTTCATCGCCCTTGAAGATCTTCAGGCCATACGCCCAGGCGGCGAGATAGTTCCAGCGCGCGCCGCCGGAGGTTTTGGGGTTCGGAGTGATCACCGAGGTGCCCGGCTTCACCAGATCGACCCAGTCCTTGATCTTCTTCGGATTGCCCTTGCGGACCAGGAACACGATGGTGGACGTATAGGGCGCGCTGTTTTCCGGCAACCGCTGCTGCCAGTTCGCGGGGAACAGGCGCGCGCGTTGCGCGATGGAATCGACATCGTACGCCAGCGCCAGCGTCACCACGTCGGCTTCAAGACCGTCGATCACCGCGCGCGCCTGCTTGCCGGATCCACCGTGCGAGGTTTCGATTTCGACTTTCTGCCCTTTCTTCCGCTGCCAGTCCTTCGCGAACTCGGCATTGAATTCGCGATAGAACTCGCGCGTCGGGTCGTAGGACACATTGAGCAGCCTGGCGTCGCGCGCGGCGACGGTCGCGGCGACAGTCAGGCCGAATGCCAGCAGCAGCGTGCGGATTTGGGGGACCATGCGCATCGTCTTCTCCGTTTCAGAAAGCGACCTGCAAGCGCGAGAAGATCGCCTTCTCGTCTTCGCGGTCGGTGGCGGCTGCGCCGCCCTTGAAGGTGGTTTCAAGGTAGTTCACGACCAGCTTCAGGTTGCCGGTCAGGTACCAGTTCAGGCCGAGCGTCCAGTTGCGTGCGCGGCGCGCGGATGCAGCGGGATCGGCGAACACGGGAAATGCATCGTCATCGATGTCCAGCACGCCGTAGCGGCCGATCAACTCGAATGCGCCCCACCCCGCTTCACCCGGCTTGAACGGGTTCGACGGCCTCACTACGCCGCGGTACCCGGCATCCTCGCCGGTCAGAACCCACTGCGCAGTCGCCTGCCATGCCGTGTTCTCCAGTTCGGCGCGCGCGCCTGCATTGGGCCCGCCGGTCTGGATGACGTCCTGTCGGGAGGCCACGTATTCGCCGAGCACACCGAAGCGGCCGAGGTAGTAGTAAATCTGCGGTGAGAGGCGGAAACGCTCGCCATCGGCGCCCACCGTCGCGCGATAGTTGAAGAACTGCACCTGGCCCGGCGTGCGGTAGCGAGGCAGGTAGTTGTTGCCCACGCCGCGCGTGTCACCGATGCTTGCGCCGATACCGAAACCCAATCCCGACAGTGCATTGGCATCATTGCGGAAGGGTTCCAGGAACACGCGGCCGGCGTATTCGAATTCGTTGTCCGGGTTGTTCGTCACGGCGTCGCGACCATCCACCGTGCCGTTGAACACACCAAGGGCATAGCTGAATTTTCCTTCGGCGAGGTCGCCCTGCAACTGCACGCCGATGTCGCGATTCGGCGCCAGCTCGCTCGGCAAGGCGCGTTCGACGCCGGACAGCGCCGACGATGACTGCAAGCGTTCCAGCCCGACCGGCGAAGTGAACTTGCCGACACGCAGCGTATAAGCGGGATCGAAACGGAGATCCGCATAGGCGTCCACAATGCTTGCACTGTCGCCGGCGAATTCCGGCGTGAAGCGGAAACCTATCAGCTTGCCGAGCGAACCTTCGATGATCGGACGCGCCGTGCGCAACAGGAACGTGTCGTTCTGGGGTGAAGCGTCATCGGAGAGGTAAAAGCGGCCATCGCCCTGCAGCAATGCACGCAGCCGCACTTCGTATGCACCATCGGCGGACTTGAATGAAGCGCCCTTGTCAGTGACCGCAATGATCGGCGCTTCTTTCGCTCTTGCGACCTGTTCTTCCTGCTGCAGTTCCAGGCGACGTTGGATCACGCGCAGACGCTGGTCGAGGTCGGCCAGGCCTGCACCATCACCCGCTTCGACAGCGACCTCCGCCGCTACACCCAGGCGCCGCTCCAGCGCCTCCAGCCGCTGCTGCAACTCTTCGACCGTGGGTGGACGCTGCTGCGCGACGGCAGGCAATGCCAGCGAACACGCCAACGCCAGCGCCAGGCGTGCGTTGCGCCGCTCGCTTCGTGCTGCCGTTGTCGCGGTGTCGCGCATGGTCGTTCCCCGCATGGCTCTGGGCCGGAAAGTCCGATGCTGCGCACGCACAAACCGCCGGAGAAATGACGAAGTGCGGGGCTCTCATGCCGCTTTGGCATGACCGGGCCGTGGCACCGTATGCGGCGGGTAGAATGGGGGCTTTCCGGCCATCGCCCGCTCCCATGACCGAATCGCTCACCGCCCGCTACGCCACCGAACTCGAGAACCTCCAGGCGCAGGGCCTGTTCAAGTCCGAACGCATCATCACCTCGCCGCAATCGGCGGAGATCACGCTGGCCGATGGCCGCACCGTGCTCAACTTCTGCGCCAACAACTATCTCGGCCTGGCCGACCATCCCGATGTCATCGACGCCGCGAAGAAGGCGCTCGATACGCATGGCTTCGGCATGGCGTCGGTACGCTTCATCTGCGGCACGCAGGATCTGCACAAGCAGCTGGAGAAGACGATCGCCGATTTCTTCGGCACCGAGGACACCATCCTCTATGCCGCCTGCTTCGATGCAAACGGTGGCCTATTCGAGCCGTTGCTCGACGAACAGGACGCGATCATTTCCGACGCGCTCAACCACGCTTCAATCATCGATGGCGTACGCCTGTGCAAGGCGCGGCGCTACCGGTACGCGAACTGCAACATGGCGGATCTCGAAAAGCAGCTGCAGCAGGCGAAGGCCGACGGCGCGCGCACCATTCTGATCACGACGGATGGCGTGTTCTCGATGGACGGCTTCATCGCGCCGCTGGACGAGATCACCGCGCTCGCACGCAAATACGGTGCACTCGTCCACATCGACGAATGCCATGCCACCGGCTTCCTCGGCGCGCACGGCCGGGGTTCGGCCGAAGTGAAAGGCGTGATGGAGAAAATCGACATCTTCACCGGCACGCTCGGCAAGGCGATGGGCGGCGCGCTGGGCGGCTTCACCACGGCGAAGAAAGAAGTCATCGAGCTGTTGCGCCAGCGCTCACGCCCTTACCTGTTCTCCAATTCGTTGCCGCCGCATGTGGTGGCGGCGGGCATCCGCGCGTTCGAGATGCTGTCCGAAGCCGGCGAACTGCGCATGCGCCTGGCGGAGAACACGACATATTTCCGCGAGCAGATGACGAAGGCCGGGTTCGACATCAAGCCGGGCGTGCATCCGATCTGCCCGGTGATGCTGTACGACGCACCGCTGGCGCAGAAGTTCGCCGCGCGCCTGCTGGAAGAAGGCATCTACGCCATCGGCTTCTTCTTCCCGGTCGTGCCGCAGGGACAGGCGCGCATCCGCACGCAGATCTCGGCCGCGCATACCCGCGCGCATCTGGATCACGCCATCGCGGCGTTTACCCGCATCGGTCACGAACTGGGCGTGCTGAAGGCCTGACGCTGCGGCCGATTTCCAGTTGATGCAATCGTCACTCATCGCGAGGTGAGGGGCGAAGGCTGGCGTACGGCAGCGCGCGTCTGCTCGCCCGACGCGCGCCTCGCTACGGTGGCGAAATCGCTAGGCGGCGGACTTCGTCTTCGCCCAGGTGCCGCCATTCGCCCTTCGCAAGCGGGCCCAGCTCCAGGCTGCCGATCGCCACGCGGATCAAGCGCAGCACTTCGATGTCGAACGCCGCGAGCAACCGTCGAATCTGCCGGTTGCGCCCTTCATCCAGCGTGATCTCCAGCCAGGCGTTCTTTTCGCCCGCGCGCAACGGTGCAACCGAGCGGGCGCGCAGCCATTCCTCGCCGTCCCGCACGCCGGCCTCCAGCCGCTCAAGCAGCGCAGCCTCCGGCACACAATCGATCTGCACGTGATAGGTCTTGTCGGCGCCGTGTTCGGGGTCGGTGATGCCGGCCGCCCACTTCGGATCATTGGTGAAGAGCAGCAGACCCTCGCTGGCCTTGTCCAGACGTCCGACCGGCGCCAGCCACGGAAGATCGGCGCCATCGAAGCAGCGGTACACGGTGTCGCGGCCACGCTCGTCGTGCGTGGTGGTCACCAGGCCCCGCGGCTTGTTGAGCATCACATGGATGGGTCTGGCCGCCGCCAACGTCTGGCCATCCACGGCGATGCGGTGCTGGCCTTGCCGAATGGGAAATTCCGGATCGCGCACGACGCGCCCGTCCACCGAGACGCGACCGGCAACCACGCGACGTTCGGCTTCGCTCCGCGAACAGACGCCGAGCTTGGACAGGGTTCGCGCCAAGCCGTGACGCGGGGCGCCGCCCTCCTGCTGCCCGGATGCCGTACGACGCACGCGCATGCAAAACGCCCGCTGGGTGGCGGGCGTCAGGCTTACTTCTTTTTCTCTTCGGTCGCGGCGGGAGCGGCGGGCGCTTCTGCTGCCGGTGCGGCCGGCTTTGCCTGCACCACGCGCACCCCG
Organism: Pseudomonadota bacterium; assembly: GCA_023419315.1. GTDB lineage: Bacteria > Pseudomonadota > Gammaproteobacteria > Xanthomonadales > Xanthomonadaceae > Pseudoxanthomonas_A. The sequence goes on along the minus strand of JAEZYE010000064.1, from coordinate 22,559 downwards.
CGCGACTTCATCCATGCATCGAATTCGTCGGCCGTCATGCGCTTGCCGCCCTGGGTCATATCGAAACGCCAGGGCGTGTTGTCGAATTCGGTCTTCGGCTTGTACGCAGCCGGATCATTCGCGTTGGCCACCACCGTGCCCGAAGCAGGCATCGCCTTGGCGACGTCGCGGCAACCCTCGATGCGCAGTCGCATCAGAACGCGTTCGACCGAGTAGGTTTCGTCCATCGGTTGCGACAGCACGCCGCTCGGCGCGCCGAGTTGCGACACCAGCGGAGTGAAATCCGAAGACACAGGCTCAAGCACAGTGGCACGAACCGGAAGAGGTGCTTGCGTCAGGTTGCCCGAGCAGTTCTGGGCGGCGTGGACGGAAGGAACCGAGAGAACCAGCACGCTGGCAAGAGCAAGATGGAGGCGCATGGGTATCCCTCGATTCGACATTGCGCCGCAGTTTATCAGCGCGTTGGTCGATATCAACCAACGCGTGACGATGATCCGCCAAGTGGTTGAACACTGGGATGTCGCGCACGTTTGCGGTCCGCGCGTGGGTGCTTCAGAGGCGTTTCGCGACGCCCCACTCACTGACAGTGATTCGGGTTGCGAGTGTCCGGCGACAGCCGCCTTCCATACGCACAGAAAAACAAAGCCCGGCACAAGGCCGGGCTTTGAACATTGCTTCGAACTCGACGCCGATTACTTCTGGGCGTTCAGCTCGGTACGGCGGTTGGTCTCGCTCTTGCACGCCGGGAACTTCTGACCCTTGTCTTCCAGCGGACGGCTCTCGCCGTAACCGACCGGACCCGACAGGCGGCTGGCATCAACGCCATGGCTGGTCAGGAAGTCGTACACGGTGCGAGCACGACGCTCGGACAGACCCTGGTTGTAGGTGTCGGAACCGCACTGGTCGGTGTGGCCAGCCACTTCAACACGCAGGTCGGGGTAGCGCTTCAGGATCTCGGAGGCTTCGGTCAGGGTCTGGACGGAGTCCGGACGCAGCGTGGCCTTGTCGAAATCGAAGTTCACGCCCTTCAGGTCGATCGAAACCGGGACCGGGCAACCGTCCGGACCGATGGTCTGACCGGCCTGCGAACCCGGGCACTTGTCGTCGCAGTTGTTGACGCCGTCACCGTCGTCATCCTTGTCGGCGCAGCTTTCGGCCGGCGGCGGCGGCGGCGGGGCGGCGGTCGGCTCCGGACCCAGCGGGATCACGATGCCGACGGAGGCCAGCAGATCCGCGAAATCGTCGCCGTCGTCGATCGAGCCGTCGTAGGACGGGCCGATGGCGTTGTCGTCGAAATCAATGCGATAGGCGAGTTCGGTGCGGACACCGACGCGGCCCAGCTTGGCCTGGATACCGCCACCGAGCTTGGCAGCGAAGTTGTTGTCCTTGCGCTCACCCGGGGAGTTCGGGCTCGGCGAGGCGTCGAATTCTTCTTCAGCGCGCTGCAGGCCCAGGCCGGCAACGATGTACGGGTGCCAGCTGCGATCCGACAGCCAGAAGTGGCGGCGCAGATCCAGCGAAATGCCGTACTGGCTCCAATTCAGGTTGACGTCGCGTTCGAACTGGGTGTTCTGGTAGTTGATTTCACCGTCCAAGGACCAGTTCGGGCTGATGAACTTGCCCAGACCGATGGCACCAAACGGAGCGTCGTCGGTGTTGCGGTCGTTGTCCTGGATGTTGACGCCAGCGGAACCGGTCAGATACCAGCGGTCGTCGAACTCCTGGGCAGAAGCGGCCTGCGCCAGGCTCAGACCGCTCAGCAGCGCGGCACAAAGCAGTTTCTTGTTCATTTCAGCTCCTTGTCAAAATCATCGTTGATAAACACGAAAGCCCGAAAACTTGATCGCGTCTTACAGCTTCTTATCGTTATCCAGACGGCTGTGAATGCGCGCCATCCTGAACAGATTATGCGGAAGCGCGTGAAGACTGTGTTAACGGGACCCTAACAAAGTCGCCGCCCGACGCACGGTACACCGGGGCACCGCGTGCGCTCAAGCCGGCTGTCCGAATCTCATTTCCGCAACACATCGGTGCCTGGCTGATCATTGGAGTTCGAGGCGCGCGGGCCGATCCTTCGGTGATGAACTCCTCGACACCGCTGCCATCCCTTTTCCTGTCGCATGGGTCGCCGATGCTTGCCATCGAAGATTCAGCGACCGGCCGATTCCTTGACCGCCTTGGCGAACAACTGCCGCGTCCGCGCGCGGTGCTGGTGGCGTCCGCCCATTACCTGCGTGCAGAAACAACGGTCACGGCGACGCCACACCCTGAAACCATTCACGATTTCGGGGGATTTCCTGCACCGCTGTACGAGATCCAGTATCCGGCGACCGGTGCGCCCGCCCTGGCTGACGAGGTCACGGAGCGCTTGCGTCATGCCGGCATCGTGGCGCGCGCCGAAACCGATGCCGGCATCGATCACGGCGTCTGGGTGCCGTTGCGGCGGATGTACCCGCAGGCGGACATTCCGGTCGTTGCGCTGTCGATCAATCCACATGGCACCGCGGAAGAACATCATCGCGTCGGTCTCGTCCTGTCGGAACTGCGCAACGAAGGCGTGCTGATCGTCGGCTCCGGTGGCTTCTCGCACAATCTGCGAGCGCTCGAATGGCGTTCGCCGGATGCCCCTGTGTTCCCCTGGGTCGACGGCTTCATCCGTGCATTGCGGGCGAGGCTGGAAGCCGGCGATACCGCCGCCGTGCTGGATTGGGCCTCGCTTCCGGATGCGCTCCGGAATCACCCGACGCAGGAGCACCTGTATCCGCTGCACGTCGCGTTCGGTGCTGGCGGGCCGCACGCGAAAGGACGCCTGCTCCACCAGGATGTCGAAATGGGCGGACTGGCGCTGGATGCGTTCGCATTCGGCTGAGGCGATCAGGCCAGGCCGCGCTCCCAGGGCGGTGACTCGCCGAACTCGGCCACCAGCAGTTCGACAAACGCCCGCACGCGCGGCGGCATCCACTGGCGTTGCGGCATCACTGCGCTGATGGCGGTCGAGGACGGCGGATATGCCGGCAGCACCTGCTCCAGCCTGCCGGCGCGCAAGTCATCGGCGACGTGCCAGAGCGAGTGCAGTGCGATGCCTTCGCCCGCGACGGCCGCATCGCGGAGCAGTTCGCCGAAATTGCTTTCGTAACGGCCGGACACATGGACGGCCACCTCGTCGCCCTGCGGATTCTGCAATCGCCACACGTCCTGGCGGCCCTGCCGGCCAAACAGGACCAGGCACTCGTGATCGCGCAGCTGCTCGGGATGCAGCGGGTGCCCACGACGACGCAGGTAGTCCGGCGAGGCGCACAGCACGCGGCGGTTCGGCGCGATGCGGCGCGCGATCAGGCCCGAGTCTTCGAGGGCACCGATGCGGATGGCGAGATCGAAGCCTTCGCTGACGAGGTCCACGACCTGATCGCTCAGATGCACGCTCATCCGCAGCTTGGGATGGCGGGCGAGGAATGCCGGCAGCAATGGCGACACGTACTGGCGCCCGAACGTCGCCGACAAGGTGACGCGCAGCGTGCCGGCGATGTCGGTGGCGGCCTCGCGCAGACCGGCACCCAGCGATTCGAGATCTTCGACCAGGGTCCGCCCACGCTGTGCCAGTACGGCGCCTTCCGGCGTCGGGTGCAGCCGACGCGTGGTCCGGTGCAGCAGGCGCACGCCAAGTTCGCGCTCCAGCCGCTTCAGGCGTTGGCTGGCGACCGCGACGGAAAGGCCGAGGCTGTGCGCGGCCGCGGTGATCGACCCGAGATCGAGAACGCGCAGGAACAGGGTGAGGTCGCCAATGCGGTCCACGATTATCAACCTTTCATTGAAAGTGATTGCGGATGGTCGCTGTTTTTCCAGAATCATGAAAGCGGCACAGTGCCGGCTCCCCGCAACGAGACCCGCCGTGCCCATCGCTTCCTCCTCCCGTCGATTTCCCCTCGCGCTCTACGCGCTTACCGCTGGCGCCTTTGGAATCGGGACCACCGAGTTCGTGATCATGGGACTGCTGATGCAGGTCGCAAACGATCTGCAGGTCTCCATTTCCGCCGCCGGCCTGCTCATTTCCGGCTACGCGCTGGGCGTGTTCGTCGGCGCGCCCTTGCTGACCGCCGCCACCGGCCGCCTGCCCCGCAAGGCGGTGCTGGTCGCGTTGATGGTCATCTTCACCCTGGGCAACCTCGCCTGCGCAATCGCGCCGGACTACACCTTGCTGATGGTCGCGCGGGTAATCACTTCACTGGCACATGGCACGTTCTTCGGCGTCGGCGCGGTCGTGGCGACGGGTCTGGTCGCGGAGGACCGCAAGGCGTCCGCGATCTCGATCATGTTCACCGGTCTGACCGTCGCCACCTTGCTGGGTGTGCCGGCCGGTGCGTGGCTGGGGCTCCAGTTCGGCTGGCGGGCAACCTTCTGGGCAGTGACGTTGATCGGCGTGATCGCAACGGTGGTGATCGCCTGGCTGGTTCCGCGTGATCGCGGTGCGTCCGCTCCGCTGGCCTTCCGCGACGAATTGCGCGCGGTGTCCCGGCCGCAGGTATTGCTCGGCCTGTTGATGACGGTGCTGGGCTTCGGCGGCGTGTTCACGATCTACACCTATATCCAGCCACTGTTGACGCAGGTGACCGGCTTCACCGACAGCGCGGTTTCGCCCATCCTGCTGGTATTCGGCGTCGGCATGATCGTCGGCAATCTGCTGGGTGGACGACTGGCCGATCGCCGGCTTGCGCCCGCGCTGCTGGTGACGCTGCTCGCTCTGGCCGGCGTCATGGCGCTGATGGGTTTCGCACTGCATCACCGCTGGGCGATGGTGGCGTTCACCGGACTGCTGGGCGCGACTGCATTTGCAACGGTCTCTCCGCTGCAACTGTGGGTGCTGAAGAAAGCCGGCGCCGCGCAGAGCCTCGCTTCCAGTCTCAACATCGGTGCATTCAACTTGGGCAATGCGCTCGGCGCGTGGCTGGGTGGCGCGGTGATCGCACATGGCATGGGCCTGCCCGCATTGACCTGGGTCGGCGCGCTGGTGCCGCTGTCCGCCTTCATCGTTGCAGTCATCGCGATCATGCTGGAGCGCCGCGCCCGAGTGCAGGCATCTCCGGTTCCCGCGCCGGCATGCACGTGAAGCCCGGCTTCCATCGACCGAACACCCGCATGCGTAAGCTCACCCCATTTCCCGCATCCGTCTGCCGCTTCCCGAGGAACACTCCATGAAAGCCGTTGGCCTGACCCACTACTTGCCCATCAACGATCCGGAATCGCTGCTGGATATCGAACTGCCCAAGCCCGAACCGAGCGGCCACGACATCCTCGTGCGCGTCGAAGCGGTTTCCGTCAATCCGGTCGACACCAAGGTCCGCGCACCCAAGCCGCAGCAGGAATCGACGCCGAAAGTACTGGGCTACGACGCCGCCGGCGTGGTCGAAGCCGTGGGCGAACAGGTCAGCCTGTTCAAGCCGGGCGACGAGGTCTACTACGCGGGGGACATCACGCGCTCCGGCAGCAATGCGCAGTTCCAGCTGGTGGACGAGCGCATCGTCGGGCGCAAGCCGACCACGCTCGACTTCGCCCAGGCCGCCGCGCTGCCGCTGACCACGGTCACGGCCTGGGAGCTGCTGTTCCATCGCATGCCGTATGCGATCGATGCGGAAAGCAATGCGCGCAACCTGCTGGTGATCGCCGGTGCGGGCGGCGTAGGTTCGATCGCCATCCAGTTGGCGCGGCGCGCGGGGTTCACCGTGATCGCCACGGCATCACGCGCGGAAACGGTGGAATGGTGCCGCCGCATGGGCGCGCATCACGTCATCGACCACGGCCGGCCGCTCGGCGCGCAACTGTTCTCGCTGGGGCTGGGCCCCATCGAAGTGGTGCTGAACTTCGCCAGCACGGAACGCTACTGGGATCAGATCGGCGAACTCATCGCCCCGCTCGGCCACGTCGGCCTGATCGTCGAACCGGCGTCCGCGCTGAAGATCGGCGATCCCTACAAGGCCAAGAGCATCGGCATCCATTGGGAAATGATGTTCGCGCGTCCGCGTTTCCGCACGCCGGACATGATCGAGCAGCACCGCCTCCTCAATCGCGCAGCCAGCCTCATCGATGCAGGCGAGTTGCAGACGACGCATGCCGAAACACTGGGAACCATCACTGCCGCGAACCTGCGCGAAGCGCATCGCCGGCTCGAATCCGGTTCGACCATCGGCAAGATCGTGCTGTCGGGCTGGTGATGCGGGCCGACTGAAACGCGAAAGCCGGCAATGCCGGCCTTCGCGTCATCGCACAGCGGACTGATCGCACGCTGCGCCGTTGCATCCTCCCTACTGCCTCAAGCGGCGGCGGCCTCGCTGCTGCGATCCCGCTTCAACACCGCAACGGGTTCGGCCCAACTGCTGTTCGGCCTGCGCTTGCTGGTGGCGAGCACGAGATCCGACGGTTCGAACACGTTGACGTTGTGCGTGATGGGCGTGGTCAGGATGTACTGCGCGTCGGTCGATCGCAGGAAGCGGCCGACCTTCTCGATGTTGGCCACGTCCAGGTGCGCAAACGGTTCGTCGATGAAGACGAATCCGCCCGGCTGATCCTCGTCGCGCAGCAACGCCACCAGCAACAGCAGCGACTTCATCACCTGCTGGCCGCCCGAAGCTTCGCCGTCGTCCAGCCCGATCCAGCCCTTGCGATCGAAATCGAACCGCACGGTGAGCCCGGCCTGCGCCAGTGCGGTGTCTTCGTTGACCAGTTCCGGCATGTCCACGTCCACGCCGATGCCGGACAACTCGCCGAGCGCTTCGAGATTGCGCCGGTAGCGGCGCACGGTGGCGCGAAGCACGTTGATGTACGCCCCGCGCGCTTCCTCGGTCAACTTGCGCGCGCGATGCAGATGGGTTTCGCGCTTGCCGATCGCCGCTTCCAGTCCTGCGTGATCGGCGGCGAACTTGTCACGCAGACTGACGCAGCCGTCGTCTTCGACAAAGCCGCCGCGCGCCAGACGCTCGTCCAGGCGTTCCAGCTCGCGGCGCGCCGCGCTCACGCTTTCGTATTCGTCACGGGCCGCATGCAGTGACTGCACGCTGCGCCACGCCACCGGCATCTGCTGCCGGCGGCGGCGGAAATCGACGATGCGATGCACCAGCGCAAGACGCTCCTGTGCGATCTGCTGTCCGCGATCACGCAGCTCGTTGGAGAGCGTGCGCAGTTCGGCGTCGCGGGCAGCCGAGGCGATGCTTTCATCACGGTCGCGCGCCGTCAGCTCATCCAGTTCCGCCCGCACCGAAGCGAGTGCCACGGCGGCTTCCTGCGCAGCCGACGCCAGTCCAGGCAGCCGCGTTGCGGCATCCGCGAATTCGGCCGCACGCGTCACCAGTTCGTTGTTCGCACCCAGGCCCAGCAGTTGCGCCTGGCCGCGCGCAATCCGCTGCCCGAGTTCGGCCAGTTCCTCTTCGCGCCCGTGCGCACGTTCCTGCATCGCGTGCTGTTCTTCGCGCAGCTCCGACAATTGCGCCTGGCGCGCGCCCGCTCCGAAATGCGGAGGCCCGCCGCCGATATGCCGGCCGCCGCGCTGCTCGCGCAGATAGCCCTTGGCGGTGATCCAGTCCTGGCCCTTCGCCATCCGATGACCGGCCTGCACGTCACTGACGCGCTGGATGCGATCCAACTGGCGAGGCAACCACGCGGGCGGGTCGGCCAGGAAGCGCACGACCTCCAGCAGCGATCCGGGCGTGGCCTTTTCGACCGGCGCGCGATCAGCAACGACGAAATGACGGTATTGCTTCTGCTCGCCGAGTTCCCACGCGGCCTTCGCGTCCTTCGGCGAATCGAGCACGACGAGGTGACGATACGGTGCAAGCACGGCTTCGACCGCGACACCCCATGCGGGATCCGTCACCTCGACCAGTTCGGTCAATACGCTGTGGCCAATGTTCCGTTGTTCGAGTTCGGCACGGAACTCGCGCTCGAACGGCTCGATGGCGCGTCCGCCGCCGCTCATCGTGGCGATGCGTGCCGTGAGCTCGCTCGCACGCTGCCGGTCACGCTCGGCCTGCAGCTTCAACTCGGCTTGCCGACGCCGGCCTTCTTCCACTTCACGACTGATCGCATCGACATCGACCGCCTGATCGCCCTGCAGGCGCACCAGATCATCGTGACGCTTCACCAGATGCTCGGCATCGCGCGCGTGATCGCGGGCCTGGGTGAAGTGGGCTTCGGCCTGCTTCAGACGTTGCCGCGCATCAACCAGTTGGTCCTGCACGCAGACCCGCTCGTTCCGGGCGTGTTCCTGCTGCGCGACGCCATCCGCATGCTGGCGCTCGCGCTCGCGCAAAGCGCGGCGCAGGCCGGTCAGGCGTGGACGCGCGCCTTCGATCGTGGCGCGCAGGTCCGCCAGTTCCACCTTCGGCAGGATCTCACTGTGCAGCCGGTTGCGCTGGTTGCGCAGCGACAGGCCATCCTCGAACGACCGCACGTCGGCGCGCGCGGATTCCAGCTTGAGGTGCAGTTCGGCCAAGCCCTGCTGCAACTGGCCGATTTCCTTTTCGACGTCGAACTGCTCGCTGCGAGCGCGCTGGTAGTCGTCCAGCACGGCTTTGTCTTCGAACACGTCGAATACCAGTTGCAGCAGTTCGCGCGGCGACAGTTGGCAGAGCTTGTCGGTCGCACCCTGTTCCAGTGTCAGCACGCGGCAGATGGCGCGGCTCAGTCCGGCGCCCGCCAGGCGCACGCGGTAGTCGCGGACACCCAGCCAATCGCCGCCCTGCTCAAGCGTTTCCACCGGCACGTCGCCGGCGACGATCTGGTAATCGCGCGACCAGTCGCCGCCGCGCTTGCGCACGCGGCAGGCGATCGTCACTTCCTCGTCCATCAACGGGAAGAACGCGCGTTTGCCGCGGCGATCGGCGGGATTGCTGACCACCGCGCGCAGCCATGCGTAGGGCTTTCCGTTGTGGCGCAGGTACGTCTTGTAATCGCGCGCCATGTCGCGATCGTCGATCGCCAGCAGCGTTCGCAGTGCGTCCAGCAGGGTCGTCTTGCCGGAACCGTTCGGCCCGACCACGGTGATGATCGAAGCGTCGAGCGGCAGCGTGTAGCGCTGCCAGTAGTCCCAGTGCACGACTTCCAGTTGGCGGAACTCAAACATCGTCCTGCATCTCCTCGATCGGCGCGTCGTCGCGCGCGTCGTCGTTGAATCCGTCGGTGCCTTCGTCGATGCGCGGTGCAGCGGCCTGCGAACGGCGCGCTTCCTCGATCACATGCGACAGCGCGCCATCCATCACGCGACTGGCGATGCGTTCGTAGTCGAACGCCAGATCCAGCAGCGGGCCTTCGTGGATGCGTTCGCGGCGACGCACGATGAAGCCTTGGCGCTGCAACGCGCCGAGATTCATCTGCAGGCGGCCCTTGCCGCCCAGGCGTTCGGCGAAGTCGGCGAGCAGCGTGCGTTCGTTGAGGGGTTCGACCACTTCCGCGCCGACCGGCACCGGCTTGAGTTCGGCGAACATCTGTTCCTGCGCGACCTGCGTGCGTTCGTCTTCCTGGCGTGCGATCTGGCGCTGGCGCTTGGGCAGCACCAGCAGCGCCCAGAGCACGACCAGCAGGGCCAGCGAATCGCGACCCAGCGAAAGATTGCTCGCCGCCCAGGCTTCGGCGTGACCGAATACTTCGTTTTCCTGCGCGCGCGCCACGCCGACCGCGACATGCGCTGCATACGGATGTTCCAGCAGGCGAAGCCCCGCGGCGGCGAGGCGACGATCGAGTTCGTCGCGCTGTTCGGCATCGACCAGCATCTGCCGGACCGCGCGGTCCTCGCGCGGCAGCCACCGCTCGGCCAACAGGCGGGCGATCAGGGAAGCAATGGGGTCACTCATGCGGCGGTCTTTTTCCGTTTTCTGGCCGGGGCCGCCGCCTCGGGCGGTGCGGCGGTTGCGGCGGTTTCGGTTCCGGGATGCAGCCGTCCACGGCTCATGTAGGCCACGCCGGCGCGCTGCACCGGCTCCCAGGAGGTCTCCACGCGCCATTCGAGGGGCAACTGCGCCAGCGACGCACTGACGCCCTGGCGGTTTTCGGCACCGGCATCGCCGATCAGGCCAAGCAGGGAAAGGCGATACGCGCTGACGGCGAAGCTCTCCTGCGGCACCCAGTCCGCCAGCGGCGCGGGCTCCTGCAACGTGGCGAGTTGATCCAGCCATTGTTCGGCATGTGCGTAGTCGTTGCGCGTGGCGGCAGGCGGCGTATCGCTGGGCGCGTGTCGTGCCGGCGGCAACGCATGATCGATCTGCGCCTCCCGCTCGCGTTCGACCAGTTCGCACTCGGCGATGTCCAGGGCGATGGGGGCGAGGACGAAGGCCGGCATCGGCGTGCGCGCCAGCACGTCATCGGCCAGCGCGACCAGCGCATCGACATCCAGCACGCGCAGATAGCGATTCACATCGGAAGATGACAGGCCGCTCGCGCCCAGATGCACGCGATGCCGGTCCAACTGGTTCAGGGCGCGCTGGAATACCGACGCCTGCCGCAGCAGCGCGCTCTGCGCGCGGCCGATCTGCTGGGCGACGCGATGGGTGGCGACGTCGAGATCCGCTTCGGCCGCGATGTCGCGGATCAGGGCGGTGCCCTTCTCCACCCACTGCCAGACCGATTGCAGGGTGTCGGCCGCCTGCTGGATCCGGTGTTCGGATCCACTCAGGACGGCCTGGTCGAAATCCTCGCGCAGTTCGTTGAGGCGCGAGAGCAGATGCTGCAGATCATCGGCGCCGACGCGGCCGACGGATTGGCCCGCAGCCAATTGCGCGGTGACGTAGGCCAACTCGTCGCCTTCGCGATTGAACTGCAACAGCATGCCGATGGCCGACAACGCCTGCCGGCCTACCGGGCTGATGCGGTAGCGCTGGCTCGCGGCATCCCAGGCGAGCAGCCCGTTCTCGCGCAGACGGCCGAGCACGGTGTCGAACTTCACCGCATCCAGATAGGCGAACTGATCGCGCAGTTCCTGCGGCGTCCAGTCGGGCGCCTGTCCGCGCTCGCCGATCGTGCGCAGCACCAGCAGGCGGACCATGACGTTTTCCTCGGCCCCGTGGAACAGGGTCGAGAACGCCCGGATCAGATCACGGGCGGCCAGCAGGGGATGGAGGTCCGGCAAGTCCGCGGCGGACACGCCTTCGCGGAGGTACTCGTGGAGAGGAGGTGTCGCGGCGTCCATGGAAGCCCGAATGCGCAGGTCCCCTATGGTCCCCGAGCCCGGCGGGTGTAACAACTCTTGAAAGCGGCCGCCGACTGTGCCGGTGCCGACAGGGATGAGGCCGGCATGGGAGACTTGCGCTCGACCCTGCCTCACGGCATCGTGTCGCCCTCCATACGCCAGCGTATCCATCGCCCGCATGTCGTCCAGCGCCGAAACCCCATCGCCGTTTCCCCACCTGTTCACTCCGCTGGATCTGGGTTTCACCACGATCCGCAACCGCATCCTCATGGGCTCGATGCATACGGGCCTGGAGGATCGGGCGAAGGACTTCCCGCGCTTGGCCGCGTACTTCGCGGAACGGGCGGCCGGCGGCGTCGGACTGATCGTCACCGGCGGCTTCGCGCCCAACCTGACCGGCTGGCTCAAACCGTTCGGGGGCAAGCTGTCTTGGCCGTGGGAAGTGCGTCCGCACCGCTTCGTGACCGAGGCCGTGCACCCGCATGGGGCGAAGATCTGCCTGCAACTCCTGCACGCCGGGCGCTATGCCTATCACCCGCTGTCCAAGGCGCCGTCGCGGCTGAAAGCCCCGATCAACCCGTTCACGCCGCGCGCGATGTCGGCGCGCAGCGTGGATGCCACCATCAAGGCATACGCCAGCGCCGCCGCGCGCGCGCGCGACGCCGGCTATGACGGCGTCGAAATCATGGGCTCGGAGGGTTACCTCATCAACGAGTTCACCGCGCCGCGCACCAACCGCCGCAACGACGCCTGGGGCGGCACACCGGAAAAGCGCATGCGCTTCGCGGTGGAGATCGTCCGCCGCGTGCGTGAGGCCTGCGGGCCGGACTTCATCATCATCTACCGGCTTTCCCTTCTGGATCTGGTGGAAGACGGCAACCAGTGGGACGAGATCGTCGCCCAGGCCAAGGCCATCGAGGCCGCCGGCGCGACGATCATCAACTCCGGCATCGGCTGGCATGAAGCACGTGTGCCGACCATCGTGACCTCGGTGCCGCGCGCGGCGTTCGTCGATGTCACCGCCAAGCTCAAGCCGCACGTCGCGATTCCGCTGGTGGCCACCAACCGGATCAACATGCCGGAAGTGGCCGAGGACATCCTTGCCGGCGGCAAGGCCGACATGGTCTCGCTGGCGCGCCCGCTGCTGGCGGACCCGCGCTGGGCGGAAAAGGCCCGCCGCGGTCAGTCGCAGGCGATCAATACATGTATCGCCTGCAACCAGGCCTGCCTGGATCACGTGTTTGAGAACAAGACCGCAAGTTGTCTGGTGAATCCGCGCGCCTGTGCGGAAACCGAACTCGTTTATGCACGCACCGTCTCGCCCAAGCGGATAGCCGTGGTCGGCGCCGGCCCGGCCGGGCTGGCCTGCGCGACCGTGGCCGCCGAACGCGGCCATCGGGTGACGCTGTTCGATGCGGCGGATGAAATCGGCGGCCAGTTCAATTTCGCCAAGCGGATTCCCGGCAAGGAGGAATTCCACGAAACGCTGCGCTATTTCCGCCATCGACTGGAGGAGACTGGCGTGGACGTGCGTCTGTCCACTTCGGTGGACGCGGCGATGCTGGCCGACTTCGACGAAGTCGTGCTGGCCACCGGCATCACCCCGCGGGAGGTCGATTTCCCGGGCGCGACCCACGCCAAAGTGGTCAGCTACACGGACGTACTGTCGGGCCGGGTCGAAGTCGGGTCGCGTGCGGCCCTGATCGGCGCAGGCGGCATCGGTTTCGACGTGGCCGAGTTCCTGGTGCAGGAAGGCCCCTCCGCCAGCCTCGACCCGCACCGCTGGATGGCCGAATGGGGCGTGGATTCCAGCTTTGACACGCGCGGCAGCTTGGCGTCGCCCCGTCCCGAGGCGCCGGCCCGCGAGGTCTGGCTGCTCCAGCGCACGGCCGGCAAACCCGGCGCCCGCCTGGGCAAGACCAGCGGTTGGGTGCATCGGGCCACGCTGAAGGCCAAGCGCGTGCAGATGCTGGGCGGCGTGGAATATGTCGGCGTGGATGACGAGGGCTTGCACATCCGTGTGGATGGACAGCCGCAGTTGCTGCGGGTCGATCACATCGTGATCTGTGCGGGCCAGGAGCCCCGTCGGGATCTGCTGCCCGATTTGCAGGCGGCGGGCCGCACCGTTCATCTGATCGGCGGGGCGGATGTGGCTGCCGAACTGGACGCGAAGCGCGCCATCGCCCAGGCGAGTCGCCTCGCAGCCACGCTCTGATTCAGTCGTTCAACGCCGGAATTTCATGACGGAAATCACTAATTTAGGCCAAGTTCCTCCGTCGGCACGGCAAGCCGAATGACCGCTTAATCGTCGCCAGGCAACTCAGAAACTCGCATTCCATTCAAAGGCTTATTGTGATTGTCAACCTGATGCATTCAGGGGGCATTCCAATTTTTGAACGTACCTTGCGCCCACTTTCGGCCCGCCGCCCAGTTCAGGCGGGTCACCCCGGCCGCCGACTGATTTGGCCGGAAACGGGCAGCCCGTGTGAAGGCTGCCTCCCCATGACGCCCTGCCGTGTTCCACCACGTGGCTTCCAGAACAGCGGAAGCAACCGGGACACGGGAAAGACGGAGCAAGGAGTTCCCCCGAATGAAACTGGCCTGGATTCTCTGGTTGTCGCAGATGCTGCCGCAGCCAGCCGCCGATTCGCTTTGCCTCAGCACCACCGTATATCTGGAAGCCCGCGACCAGACCCTCCGCGGCCAGCAGGCCGTCGCCGAAGTGGCCCTCCGTCGCCGAGACAGCGGCCTCTGGGGCGATTCGGTCTGTGAAGTCGTCACCGCCCGCAAGCAGTTCGCCCCGACGCTGGTGGCGCCCGGAACGCGCCTGCGCAACGCGGACGCCTGGGCCACCTCCGTGAACGTCGCCCTGGGCGCCGAGCGCAACTGGGCCCTGCCGCCCGGACAGCGCAAGGAAATCGTGCCCGGCGCCAGCCATTTCATGGCCCACCAGATCGCCAGCCCGAGTTGGCGCAACGCGTATCGCGTCGCGACCATCGGCGACCACACCTTCCTGCGCGTACAGAAGTTGAAGCCGCGCTCCTGAGCGCGCTTGTCCGGAGTGCTCCCGCATGCCATCGCTGCGGGATTTCTTCTCCCAGTTGCCGAAGCAACACGCTACGCAAGCACGACTGCCGTGACGGATCGTTACGCCAGCGAGGTTGAGCATGGATCACGAGTTCGGTGAAAGTGCCGGCTCGTTTTCGTCCGACCTCCGGGAGATCCCATGAAGCTGTTTACCAAGCCCGGCGCGTGCTCCACCGCCGACCACATCGCCCTGCAATGGACGGAACAGCCGTTCGAGGTGAAGGTACTGAGCGCAGCTGAACTCAAGTCGCCCGAGTTCCTCGCCATCAATCCCGCAGGCGCGGTGCCTGCCATCCAGGATGGTGATTTCGTCCTCACCCAGAACGCCGCAATCATGGGCTACATCGCCGACACGCATCCGCAGGCGAAACTGGGGGGTGACGGCAGCGCAAAACAGCGCGCCATCGCGGCACGCTGGCTCTCCTTCGTGAACTCGGATCTGCATCCGGCGTTCTCGCCGCTGTTCGCACCCGCCAAGTTCATCGGTGACGAAAGCCAGCACGCCGCCGTGAAGGACGCCGCACGCAAGCGCCTGCGCGGCCTGTTCGAAACTGCCGACCGCCAGCTCGACGGCAAGCAGTGGATCGCCGGCTTCCGCAGCTTCGCCGATCCCTATCTCTACATCACGCTGCGCTGGGCCTCGAACCTCGGCATCGATCTGTCCGGTCTCGATCACCTGGCCGCATTCCGCCAGCGCATGGAATCCGATCCCGGCGTGCGCGCCGCACTGGATGCGGAAGGGTTGCATTGATTCCGCGTCCTTGATTCATCATGTGGAGCACACGAAAGGCGCGAGATTGATCGCGCCTTTTGTGCTTTTGCGGATTCACCTGCCTGCAGTACAGCCGGAGCGCCTGTGGTCAGCGCACGGCTTCAATCATGGTCACTCGAGCCAACTCTGCCATGCAGCGAGTACAGTGGCTCCAGCAGCCATTCGTAGAGCTTGCGGCGTTCGCCCAGAATCTCCGCTTCCAGTGCCATGCCGGGAAGCAGCGACTCCGCTTTTCCATATGCGAGGATATGTTGACTTTCAAGCGCAATCTGCACGCGATAAAGAGGCTCGCTACCCGATGCGTTGCCGCTGAAAGCCGTTGATTCGAGCGGATTGATCGCACTCCGCGATATACGAAGGACACGTCCCTTTGATTGGCCGAACTTCTGATACGGATAGGCCTGATAGCGCAACAGCACCTTGTCGCCTGGCTCGATGAATCCAATGGCACGACTAGGAACCAGCAACTGCGCCTGGAGTTCGGAGCCTTGTGGCAGCAGACTGAGCAGCGGTTGTCCTGTCTGCACTGCCTGCCCCACCTCGACCAAACGGCTGGCCACCAGTCCGGCGACTGGTGCTTTCACCATCATTCCTCCAGTGGCTTCCTGTTGCACTCGTTCCTGGCGAAGCAGCGCCTGATCAAGTTGAATTGCGGCACGCTGTGCCTCCCGCTGCGCCGGCAGTTCCCGGAGCGACTGCTCCATCTGAGCGATATTGCGGCGAATCATAGTCACCTGTCGCTCAAGCACCTGTCCTTCATGGACCGTTTCCAGCAACACCTGCTCTTGTTGATCGACCTGCGCTTGACTGACGAATTCATGGTCGGCGATGCGCCGATACCTATCCAGCGTGTTACGCCCAAGACGAATCTGTTCGTTGCGAGTGACTACGGCATCCTCAAGCTGCCGTAGTTCCCCTCGCGCGATCGACAACTGGCGCGACGTCCCGGCGATCTGCGCCTCAATTTGCGCATCTTTCGATTTGCCCAACTGCAGCACACTCGCCTCGCGCGCTTTCAGTTCCGCGTGGATCAGCAGAAGCGCATCATCCCCAGATTTCATTACACGCGGCGCATCAATCCTCACCAGTGCGTTTCCAGCAGCAACGTAGCCGCCCTCCTCCGGCGACAGTCTGCCGACCACGCCAGAAGCAGGCGCAACTAACGTCGAAAGCCCCAGGCTAGGCACCAGCTGCCCAGTCACGCGCGAACGTCGCGTGTATTCGCCGAGGAAGAGAAACCCAACGATAGCCGAAGCTAGCAAAGCAGCAACAGCGACAAGCATCCACAACCCTATCGGCTGGGACAGCGAAATGGTGCCCAGATGGCTTTGGCGCCTCGCATCCAGCACCTCACGGCGAAACAGTTCCCCGCTCATGTCCCAGTTCCCTCTCCATCAACATTGACTGCGCTCGAGGACGAAACTCCTCCGCAATCCGACCGTCCTGCAACACCAATACCCTATCAGCACTGGCGATTGTTTCGGGCCGATGGGCGATGATGATTCGAGTCAACTTCAGCGCTTGCACGGCTGCACTGACCAAGCGCTCGCGTGTCACATCCAAGTGACTGGTCGCCTCATCCAGAAGCAAGAAACGTGGATTTCGATAAAGTGCTCGAGCCAGAATCACGCGCTGCTTCTGCCCTCCGGATAAAACCGTCCCCATATCACCAATCAGGCTGTGGTAGCCCATGGGCATCGCCGCAATATCCTCGTGGACTGCAGCAAGCCGGGCAGCGTCCTTCACACGCTGCAGATCGTAGCCATCCTCACCAAACGCAATGTTGTCTGCGACGCTCCCCGCAAAAAGTTGGTCGTCTTGCATAACCGCACCAAACCAACTTCTATAGTGTCTGGCCCCAATTCGTCGCACATCCCTTCCGTCAATAATTATGGATCCGCTACTGGCGCACAGTAGCCCGAGCAGCAGCTTGACCAAAGTGGTCTTCCCGGCGCCGGATGCACCGACAATTGCGACTGACTCTCCGTCTTCTACCGTGAAGCAGCAATCTTTCAATATCCATGGCTCGCCATCTGCGTAGCGAAAACTCAAATGGGCCACCTCCAGACGAGCCATATCAGGGACATGGAAATCCCCAGACTGACAACTATCGAGCTCTGGCGTGGCCAAGGCGATATCCGCCAAACGTTCCCCGTGCAGGCGGAGCATGCGGAACTCGACCCACTTGTCGATCAATCCAGCTACCCGCTGAGCAAACTGATCTTTGTAAGCCAGGTACGCGACCAGCATCCCTACTGAAAACACGTTCTGGAGAGCCAACACTGCTCCTATCCAGATAACAGCTATTCTCTCGACCCCGAAAATCAGCTGGCTCGACGAGCTGAATGCGATACCAAGGCGAGCCAACTTCACTTCACAGTTCACTGTGTCATGCATCAAGTTGGCATAAGTCGCCTGACGCAACGGCTCGCAGTTTGCAATTTTGACCGACTGGATGCCACGGATTGACTCCAGCAGGTGGCTTTGCTGCCTGGCTGCAGAGACCAATTGCTGTTCGGTCCCGCCTCTTACTGCACCATACGCCAACCACCGCAGACCAAGATATAGGCCTACTGCCAACAATGTCGCCAGCGCCAGCTTCCAGCTATAAAGCAGCATCATGCTGAACGTGACTACCGCCATCAATGAGCACTTCGACGAAGCTTGTGGTGAGCGTCCTCTGTATCTCCTGCACCGAACCCATTCGGGAGGTCATGTCGCCCAGATGGCGCTTCTCAAAAAAGTCCAGTGGAAGTCGCATCAGATGTACGAACACATTGCGCATCCACTGCATTCCGAGACGCGCGGACAGATGAATCACGATCCAGCTGCGCAATACACCTATAGATACCTGCAACAGCAACGCAAGACCAAAGCCAATCCCCAGTACACCAAGCAGATCTCGATCGGCCGCTACGAGCACTTGATCGACGACCCATTGCATGAAGAACGGCGCCAACAACACGAACACCTGCAGCGCAAATGACAGGGTCAGAAGCAAGAGCAACGTACGGCCCAGCCCTCTCACGGGACCCGTAAGCTGGCGGATAGATATTGCAGGACGTCTCGGCTGCCGCTTGAACGCAGCCGTAGGCTCCAGTTCAAGCGCCACGCCAGTGAAGTGCTTGGAGATCTCAGCCAAGGGAAGGACACGTCGACCGATGGCCGGATCGTGGATCGTGACTCGATCGCCGCGAATCTTTACGAGCACGACATAGTGATTCAGATCCCAATGCAGCAGACAAGGCTTGGCCAGTCTGGATAGATTGTCCAGATCGAGCCGCAGCGGACGGCACTGAAGATCAAGCTCTCCAGCGATTGCAATCAAACGCTTGAGTGGCGCGCCTTTCAAAGAAAGCGGAAATCGGCGACGCAGATCACGAACCCCCACCGGATTGCCGTGATGCGATGCCACCATGGCCAAGCAGGCCAGACCACACTCGGACGATTCGGATTGAAGAATGACTTCCATGACTAGATTCCGCGAGCGTGGAGACGATGCAGCAAATGCAGAGACTAGAAACTTCAATCAATCACCTGGAGCTCCCTGAAAGATAGAGCTTTTGACCAATGGCAAGAACATGAGCCTGAAAGCTGCCCTCCCCCCCATGCTCAGAGCCGTCACGCCTTCCATTCGACCCTTCGCCTGCGCGCAAGCAGTACACAAGCAATCCGCCGCCCAACATAAGACCTTGAAATCTCCATTCACCATAGGCGAACCTCATGTATGCAAAATCGCTTATGCAGTAGATTCCAACCACCACAAATAGCGCATCAAAAACTCTGCTGCGTCGACTCAACTTCATGTTGTGCGCACTCCTGGAGCCGCGTATTCGCCGCTCATCGTCAGGACAAAAGAAAGCCGCATCCCGCCTGACGGGATGCGGCTTCAGACATGTTTTGAATTAGCTGTATCTGTCGCGGAACGGCTGGTTGTATACGTATTCCATCGCGCCTCTGATAGCACCCCCTACCGTCATACCTATACTTTTACCGATGTCGTAAGCAAGCGAACCGCCGTCAACCAGTTCGATCTCGGCCTCATTCAATTCGCACATTGAACGCTCCTCTTTCATGCGCTCAGCCCATCCCTGAAGCCTTTCCGGAAGTCATTCAAGGCATCTGCCGCCGCATACACTGCAACAGCCACCATAAGCGCCTGGACTATTCCTCCATCAACTGCATCGATCTCTTCATCACTTATCTCGCGCATCATCATTTTTTCCTTTGGATTCTCGAGGATAGTTGTTCCGAAGACTGATTCATCAGTCGCAAGAATCCAATCAACCGCTCACAGCATCGTCCATAAGAACAATCTCATCAGTTCGAAATTCGCGCCCCCTCCCCACTGGGCGCAAGGCCTCGATCACCTGGCCGCATTCCGCCAGCGCATGGAATCCGATCCCGGCGTGCGCGCCGCACTGGATGCGGAAGGGCTGCATTGATTCCGCTTCCTTGACTCACCCGGTTGCACACACAAAAGGCGCGAGATGTTCGCGCCTTTTGTGCTTTTGCGCGCACAGAATGAGCCGCGCAGCAAATGCGCAATCCATGCACATCCAAATCCCGTTTTAAGCAAAAGAAAAAGCGGGACCGGAAGCTAAGGTCGCGAGGGCGTTTTTTTTGCCGCGATCGATTGCTTACCGGAGATGTTGCAATGAACAGAAACAAGGCGCGCACCTCGCTGCGCTTGGGTGCACTGCAGGCCGCGGTGCTGATGGTCCTGGGGCCGCTTCATGCGAGCGCGCAGGACGGCACGCAGTCCGGTGACGCGGACGTGCAGACGATGGACCGCATGGAGATCACGGGTTCGCGTATCCGCGGTGCGGAAATAGAGACACGGCAGCCGGTCATCACACTGGGTCGCGAGGAAATCGCGCGCCAGGGATTCACCTCGGTCGCCGATATCCTGCAGAACCTGACGTCGGTGGGTTCACCGGCCATCGCGCGCTCGGAAGCGCTGGCGTCCGGCGAGAACGTCGGCGGCTACTACGTCGACATCCGCAATCTCGGCGCCACGCGCACGCTGGTGCTGATCAACGGCAAGCGCATCGGCGCCACCACGGGCGGCTATCAGGATCTCAGCCAGATTCCGATGTCCGCGATCGAGCGGATTGACGTGCTGAAGGATGGCGCGTCGGCCATCTATGGTTCCGATGCGATTGCGGGCGTCGTCAACGTGATCACGCGCAAGCAATTCACCGGACTCGAAGGCAATGTCTACTGGGGCCAGAATTCCCAGGGCGATGGCGATACCCAGACGTACTCGCTCACACTGGGTAGCGAAGGCGAACGCAGCGGCACTGTGCTGACCGTCGAACACTACAAGCAGGATCCGGTCTACGCGGCGGATCGCTGGTTCAGCAAGTGGGGAGATGCGGGTCCGGACTACCCGGGCTCCGGCTGGAGCGATGTGAGCCAGAATGGCTCGTTCTGCGACCCTTGCGGACCTACGAAAGATGATGCTTTGTGGTGGACCTTGAGCGATGGCGGAAATCCGGCCAACCGCGCCGACTATCGACCGCATATGCCGGCAGACAAAGCCAACTCCAACCTCCAGATGCTGCTGCAGACGGCGATCGAACGCCGTTCGTTGTTCGGAAGCGCTTACTACGACGTCACCGACAACGTCACGTTCAAGCTGGATGCGTTGTACAACCACCGCACCACCGACCAGCAGATTGCCGGATATCCCTATCAGTCCGTGGCATTCGAGACACCGATCTCCGCCGACAGCGCATTCAATCCGATGCCCGGAAGCGATCTCACGTTCCGTCGTCGCCTGTGGGAAGTCCCCCGCACGACGCGCAGCGAACTGGAAACCTTCCGACTGGCGCTCGGCCTGGAAGGCGGGTTCGAAATCGCGAGCCGCGCATGGAACTGGGACGTCGGCGCGCTGTTCAACCGCAACCAGTCCACCAAGACCGGCCACGGAGATGCCAGCCTGATCGCCACGCGACAGGCGCTCGGCCCGTCCTTCATCAACGCGGATGGCGTGGCGCAATGCGGCACTTCGGCAAGTCCGGTTCCCCTCACCGCATGCCGGCCCTGGAATCCGCTTCTGCCCTACGGCACTGAAGGCGCCGGCTCGCTGGCCGATGCCGGACTGCAATCCTTCCTGTTCCCCACCTACACGGACACGGGCCTGACCCGCACCACCAGCTTCACCGCCAACGTGGCCGGCGGCATCGCCACACTGCCCGCCGGTGATCTCGGCCTGGCGTTCGGTGTCGAGCACCGCAAGGAGCAAGGCCGGTTCACTCCCGATGCGTTCTCGCAATCGGGCCAGAGCACCGGGCTGGGCGGCTCGACCACCGACGCTACCTACTCGCTCGATGAAGCCTATCTGGAACTCGACATTCCAGTGCTGTCCGGCATGCCGGGAGCGCAGGAACTGGCATTCAACCTCGCCAGCCGCTATTCGGACTACAGCAACTTCGGCGACACCACGAACAGCAAGTTCGGCCTGACCTGGCGGCCGGTGGAAGATGTGCTCGTCCGCGCCACGCTGGCGGAGGGTTTCCGTGCGCCCAGCATCGACAACCTCTACGGCGGCTTCAGCACGAGCTTCGAGCGCTACGTTGATCCGTGCGGCGTCGAGGCTCCCAACAGCGTCAATGGCAACCCGGCCTGCAGCGCAGCGGGCGTTCCCGTGGGTTACGAGCAGTTGGGCCAGGGTCTGGTGCCTTGCACCTCGTACCCCTGCCAGACGCCGGACCAGTTCCTGAGCATTCCCAATGCCGCGCTGCAGCCCGAAACCTCGCGCAGCAAGACCGCCGGACTGGTGTGGAGCCCGCGCTGGGTGCAAGGGCTGGACATCTCGCTTGACTGGTACCGCTACACGCTCAAGAACATGATCATTTCCGACAGCGTGGATCGCATCCTTCGTGACTGCTAAGTCCTGGGCAATGCATCGCGCTGCGCGACCGTGCAGCGTGCGACGGACGGCCACATCAGCGGCATGACGTACGGGCTGATCAACCTGGGCGAAATGGAAACCGAGGGCTACGATCTGGGCGTGAAGTACCGCTTGCCCGAGCTGTCTTTCGGCCAGTTCGCGATCGACTGGCAGACGTCCTATCTCAGCCAGTACGACGAACTGGGACAGAACAAGGACGGCGGCGACATCATGATCGGGCGCGTCGGCGAGCCGGGCATCTTCCGCATCCGTTCGAATCTTGGCCTGGACTGGACGCTGGGTGATTTCGGCATTTCGTATACCGCGCGCTACTACTCGGGCATGAAGGAATCCTGCGTACCGAACCGTCCCTGCTCCGAGCCGGATCACTATGCGAACGGCGAAGCGGATCCGATTCGCAAGGTGGGCGCCAATACTTTCCACGACATCCAGGGTCGAGTGAATCTGCCGTGGGGCGCCACTGTGTCGCTCGGGTTGAACAACATGTTCAATCACCAGGGCCCGTTGCTGTTCTCGAACTCCGATGCCCGGCACAGCGACTATCCGTACTACGGTGGATTCGACACCAGCCGCTTCTTCTACCTGAAGTACTTCCAGCGCTTCTGACCGGCAGT
>JAEZYE010000055.1 GCA_023419315.1 Pseudomonadota bacterium | reverse complement strand
ATGTCTCGCAGGCCAAGCTGGATGCCGTGGCACGCCAACTCAACGAGCGGCCACGCAAGACGCTCGGCTACGAAACACCGGCAGAGCGATATCGACAAACTGTTGCGTCGATCGGTTGAATCCAAGGCCAGAAGCGGACATGGGTCAGCTCGCCTTCTGCCCGACTTGAACATAACCAGCGTAGCCGAGAAAGCGAAGCTCTCTGGAATCGCACACTTCTACTTGTACGCCCTTACCCCATCGTCGATGATGGCGCGCACTCGGCATCCAGCACGCGATCGGGACTTAATAGCTCGATCTCCGGTACGCGCGCGGGCAGCTTCCTGACAAAGGTTGCGACGTCCCGCGGGACGCTATCGTATTTCAAGGCCATGACCCCATCCGCGTCCGAGGAGGCGTGACGCTCCATCACGGCGCTCAGGTCAGACCAGGGAACAAGCACTTTTTCCGGTTTGGGCCGCAGGAAGCCGCGTGGCGCCAATGCTTCGCGAATCACCAATACATAATCCGTCGAAGCGGATTCGAACGGTATGCCATCGGGCCACACGATCATGCTGGCCACCCGTCCATCCACGCGCGCATACATCCGCCTAGGAACGAAGCGGTCGATGCCGCGCTGCTCGAGCGCCGCTTGTCGTTGTGCTCTGCCGAGATTCCACCGCCAGGTGCGATGTATTTCTGACCGTGGGAGCATTCCGCCGCACTCGTCGACCCCGTGCTCCTCAATGATCTGGCTGATGGCCGAGTCGTTTCCGGCGTTCCATCCGGCGAAGAAGCCTTCGACGCTGAAGTCGCCGTCACCCATGCCATGGGCTTGTGGGTCGCATACAACGAGGTCGAGTGCGCGAACCAGCGCCGTGACATGCGGCGCCGCCTCCAGTGCGAAGGTTGATGGCCGGAAGAAGTTGAGGTTGAACCAAATAGGGAAAAGCGGTTCTGGCTCCGGTTCTTCGGATCGCATCGCGTCAATGTCGTGCCAGTCGAAAGTGAAGTACGTTCCCGTATCTTCGTTCTGATATGCCACTCCGGCATCGCCGATTTCAAACAAGGGGTTCTGAGCGAAATGGGCCTGGAATGTCGCACGGTCCAGTAAGCCGCTGCGGGGCTTGAGGAGGAGGTCATAGCTCATTGATCAACTCTAAATCATAGCAGTCGTCGCCGTCACAAAGAGGAGCGATACCGAGGTGGTATTGGCGGATGGGATATCCGCTTTGGGTCGGAAGCCGCCGCCACGGACAACAGTCAAATCTTCGTGCGCAAGTCGCAAGGATGCCGTGCCGCCTGCGTTTCGTCGTGAAACATCCGACTTGTTTTCCAACGAAACTGCGGCTTTCTCGACGCAAGTCGTTGATTCGATGGTGGGCCGTGAAGGATTCGAACCTTCGACCAAAAGATTAAAAGTCTTCTGCTCTACCGACTGAGCTAACGGCCCATTGCGCCGGCGTTGCGCCGGGCTGCGAATTCTACCGCATGGGACGCCGCCTGAAAAACCGGGTGTTCAGGCGTAGCGCGTGGGATCGGCGCAGTCCGCTTCGGCGAATCCGGCTGCGCGCAGGCGGCATGCGTCGCAATGGCCGCAGGCGCGGCCTTGCTCATCGGCCTGATAGCACGACACCGTCAGCGCGAAATCCACGCCCAGGCGCATGCCTTCCCGCACGATGTCGCCCTTGCCCATCGACATGAGCGGCGCGTGGATGCGCAATCCGGCGCCCTCGACCCCTGCCTTGGTGGCAAGGTTGGCCAGGTTCTCGAACGCCGCGATGAATTCGGGGCGGCAATCCGGGTAGCCGGAATAGTCCACGGCGTTCACGCCGCAGAAGATGTCGCTCGCACCCAGCACCTCGGCCCAGCCGAGCGCAATCGACAACATGATGGTGTTGCGCGCCGGCACGTACGTGATGGGGATGCCGGCTCCGCCCGCTTCGGGAACGTCGATGTCGTCGGTCAGCGCGGAGCCGCCGATGCTGCGCAGATCGACATGGACGGTCTTGTGGGCCGCCACATCAAGCGCACGCGCAACGCGCTCGGCCGCTTCCAGTTCGGACGTGTGGCGTTGCCCATAGCGCACGCTGAGCGCATGGACCGCAAAACCCTGTTCGCGCGCGATAGCGACAACGACGGCGGAATCCATGCCACCGGAGAGCAGGACGACGGCTTTTTTCATGAGGTAAACGGCGTATCAGTGAAGGGGGCTGCGACTTCCGCAGACGGGGCCGAGCATAGCGGCCGCTCAGCGGCCCGGCTCATCATTCCACAGCAGCTTGTGCAACTGCATCTGGAAGCGGACCGGAAGCCGGTCTTCGACGATCCAGTCCGCGAGCGAACGCGGGTCGAGCTCGGATTTGGATGGCGAGAACAGCACGTCGCAACGCTTGTCGAGTTCATGCTCGGCCACGAGGGCGCTGGCCCATTCGTAGTCTTCACGGCTGCACAGAACGAACTTGACCTGATCATGCGGTGTCAGCAACGACAGGTTTCCCATGCGGTTGCGTGCCATCTCGCGCGAGCCCGGTGTCTTCAAATCAACGACGCGGGAAACCCGTGGATCCACCTCGCCGATGTCCAGGGCGCCGGACGTCTCCAGCGAGACGTCATAGCCCGCGTCACACAGCCGACGAAGCAGGACCAGGCAACGCTTTTGCGAGAGCGGTTCCCCGCCGGTGACGCAGACGTGGCGGACACCGAGCCGCGCGACCTCGGCCAGAATCGCGTCGATGTCCCACCATTCGCCCCCGTAGAAGGCGTACTCGGTATCGCAGTACTGGCAGCGCAACGGACAGCCGGTCAGTCGCACGAATACGGTGGGCCAGCCGACGGCATTGGCTTCGCCCTGCAGCGACAGGAAGATTTCCGTCAGCTTGAGGCGTTCCTGGGGGACGGTTTCAGATACGGGGACAGCGTTCATGGCGGCGGCATTATCGCCGACGGGCCGTCATGCGTCCCGCCCAGCGTCATCCCTGCGGATTCAGCGACCGCGCTTCAGCGCAGGCGGCCCAACTGGATGACGCGCAACTGATTGTCGGCAGTGCGGGCGACATCGGAACCCGGGTAGCGGCTGACCACGTCAGCCAAGGTGCGCTCGGCGGCGTCGAGCTTGCCCATGCCGTAATCGCACAGACCCAGCTTCAGCAGCGAGCCGGCGGCCTTGTCGTGGGTGGGATAGCGTTCCAGCACCGCACGGAACTGTTCGGCGGCCAGCGGGTAGTTCTGGGTGACGTAGTAACTCTCGCCCAGCCAGTACAGCGCATTCGGCGCGTACACGCCGTTGGGATAAGCCTGCAGAAAGGCGCTGAACAACTGCGCGGAACTGACGTAATCGCCTGCCTTCAGCTTGTCGAACGCCTGGTTGTAGGCCGTGCGCTCATCGCCGGCGTTGGCCAGCAGCCCGGCATCGCCGTGCACGGTCGGCGCGGGTTCAACACGTGCAGCGACCGGTGGCGCTGACGGTGTAGCCGGCTTGCCTGTGGAAGCCGCGGGAGGTGCGGCCACGGGCGGAGCAGCGCCGCCTTCAATGCGGTTGAGCCGACCGTCGAGGTCGATGTACTGGTCGCGGTTGCGTTGCTGGAACTCCTGCAGGTCATGCTGGAGTTTCTCGATCTGCGCACGCAGCTCGCGCAGTTCGTTCTCCTGCTGGCCCAGTCGGTTCAGCAGTTCCATGTTGGCTTGCGAGTTGTTCGCCTGCGCTTCGAGCGCCGCAACCCGGTCGGCCAGGCTTTGACGTTGTGCATGCGCCGGAGCGGCGGCCACGAGGGCCGCCGCCATGACCAGCATGCAACGCTTGCCGATCGCCATCATGTGCATCGCTTACTTGGCGGTGTACACGATTTCGACGCGACGGTTCTGCGCCCAGCAGGATTCGTTGGAATCGGTGCAGGTCGGACGCTCTTCACCATAGCTGACCACGGTCAGCTGGCTGGCCGAACCGCCATTGGCCTGCAGGGCCGAGGACACACCGTTGCCACGACGCTCGCCGAGGCCGAGGTTGTACTCGCGGCTGCCGCGCTCGTCGGCATGGCCTTCCAGGCTGATGCGGGCCGACGGACGATCACGCAGGTACTTGGCGTGGCAACCCATGATGGCCTGGAATTCCGGCTTCAAGCTGTCCTGATCCAGATCGAAGTAGACGACGCGCTGGCGCAGGCAGGCATCGGTATCCAGATCCGCCGGGCCGTAGACACCGGACGTGGTCGGCTCGGTGGTGGTCGGCGTGGTCGGGGTGGTATCGGTCGGCTGCGTTTCCTTGACGTTCTTCTTGCAACCGGCCAGGACGGCCACGGACATCAGGGAAATCATCAAGACGCGTGCGGTGTTGTTCATTGTCATTCCTTGTGCTTGTCGCGGGAGCGGGGGGTAAAACGTGGACAATATGTTAACGCTTCGTACGGTACGGCGACCACGACGGCTCGCGCACGTCGCCATCGGCCAGCACCAGGCGCTGGCGGACCCGGCCATCGGCCGAGACGGCGTACAGGACGCCACGGCCGCCCTCGCGCGCCGCATACAGCACCATGCTGGCGTTCGGAGCGAAGCTGGGTGATTCATCCAGCGAGCCGGGCGACAGCAGCGACCAGCGCGCCGAACCCAGGCTGCTGTCCATCAAGGCGATGCGATAGGTGTTGCCGCTGCCCTGCGCGACGGCGATTTTCTTGCCATCGAACGACACCGTCGGCGTCGCGTTGTAGCTGCCATCGAAGGTCACGCGAGTGGCCGAACCGCCGCCTGCCGACACCTTGTAAATCTGCGGGCGGCCGCCGCGATCAGACGTGAAATAGATGGAAGCGCCGTCTGCACTCCACACCGGCTCGGTGTCGATGCTGGACTGATTGGTCAGCTGCCGGAGCTGGCGGCTGGCGATGTCCATCACGTAGATCTCGGGATTGCCGCTGCGCGACAGCGTCAGCGCAAGCTGGCGACCATCCGGCGAGAAGGACGGCGCACCGTTGATGCCGCGGAAGCTGGATACCTTCTGGCGCGCACCCGTCGTGATGTCCTGGATGAAGATGGCCGAATTGCCGCCTTCGAAGCTGACGTAGGCCAGCTGGCGACCGTCCGGACTCCACGACGGCGAAACCAGCGGCTCTGCCGAGCGCACCACGGTCTGCGGATTGAAACCGTCGGAATCGGCAATCATCAGCGCGTAGCGCGCGCCCTTGCCGCTGCCGCTGGCGGTGACGTAAGCAATGCGGGTCCAGAATGCACCGCGGATGCCGAGGATTTTTTCGTAGACGGCATCGGCGATCTGGTGCGCCACGTCGCGCATGGAACTGCCGCGGGCGGTCATCGCCTGGCCGAGCATGCGCTCCTGCTTGGCGACGTCGAACAGCTCGAACTCGACGCGATAACTGCCCTCGCCGGCTTCCAGCACGCGCCCGACGACGAGGTAGTCCTGCTTGAGCGCTTTCCAGGTGGCGTACTGCACCTCGCTGCCACGTGTCGGGCGCTCGACGATGCTGGCCTCCGGCAAGGTGCGGAACGCGCCCGAGCGCTCCAGATCCGCGCGCACGACTTGCGAGACATCGGTCTGCGGCGCAGCGCCCGCGCCCTGATAGGGCATGGGTACCACCGTGATGGGCAATGCGGAGGCGTTGCCGCCCACGATGTCGATGTCCAGGCCGCGCTCCTGCGCGAAGGCCATCAGGGGGAACAGCAGGAAACTGAAAAGAGTGAGCCAGCGCGGCAACGTCTTCATGGCAGGGCGGAGGGTCTCGGTCTGACTGAACGGTAAGGGATACCAGCTTCAGCGTGAATGTTTTCGCAATTATGAACGAAGAATGTGCACGCCCCGTGGAGGCCGGCAGAACGCAGGTTACGGCGCAGCCGACGCTGGACTCGCGAAGCGGCGCCGCGACGGCGGTTCCAGGCGGGAACGCTCAGCGATCCTGGGCTTCGAAGTTGAAGTTGAGGGTCCGCTGGAAAACGCTCTCGAACCCGCGATACGGCAATGGCTGCGCACGCATCACGGCGGCTTCGACGGATCGCCGCCCCATTTCGTCGTACGGGCAGCTGGGGTCGACCTCGGCGTCAAGCACCTCGCCGCCCGGCAACTGGCGGATGGTGATCCGGCAGCGCTGCCCTCGCGGCACGCTGTCCGGCCGGATCCACTGGCTCAGTACCGCGCGCTGGATGGCGGCGGCGTACTGCGCGGTCAGATCGTTGCTGGTGCCGTTGTGGCCAGGCGCACTGCGCGTCGCTGCCGCAGGCGCGGCCGCGCTGGCGGTTTGGGTCGCGCGCTGCTGCTGGACGTTCTCCAACTGGCGCAGGCGCTGTTCGGCCATGCTGGCTTCGCGTGCGGCCTGCTCCCGGCGACGGCGGATGTCGGCGAGCTTCTTCTCGCGCTCGGCTTCCGCCTGCTGCTGGGCCAGGCGCTGTTTGCGCTCGGCTTCCTGCTGGCGTTCGCGTTCGGTCAGGTCAATCTGCTCCTGCCGACGCTTCTCCTCCTGCTCGCGCTCGGCTTTCTCGCGCGAAATGGCCAAGCGGCTGGCCGCCTCCCGGCTTTCCGTATCCGGAACCGGAATGCGTTCCTGGGCCTGCTGTTGCTGAGGCACGGGCGAATCCTGAGGGCGCGGCTCCGGAATGGGCTGCGGCGGCGGTACGGTTTCTTCCTGGGCGGTCTCTTCGACCGGCGATGGCAAGGGCTCCGGCGGCTTCGGCGCGTCCTGCAGGGCGCGCTCGGCCGAGCGGATGTCGGCGCTGGAAATCACCAGCGAAGCTTCGACCATCGGCGAACCCGCGGCCGGCTCGATCGCGTGGCGCGGCGACCACAGATAGGCGGCCACGAACAGCAACGCAATCAGCGCATGCACACCGATCGCGAGCGCAATCGGTACGCCGATGTCGTCCTCGCCGGGACGATGTCGCGGTGGCAGCGCTTCAGCGTGCATGGTTGCCCGGTTGGCTCATCAGGCCCACCTTCTTCACGCCCGACTGCTGCAGCATGACCATCGTGTCCATGACCTTCTGGTAGTCCGAATTGCCCGGAGCGGCGACGAATACCGGCACGTCCTTGTTCTGATCGACGAAAGCCTTGAGTTTGGCCTGCAGGGTCGGGCCGTCCAGCGCCTCCGGCTTGCCGTCCTGCAAGGTGAGCGTGTACGCGCCTTGCGCATCCACGGTGACGATGATCGGGTCCTGCTTGCTCTCCACCGAACGGGCGGTGGATTGCGGCAGATCGACGTCCACGCTCAACGTGAGCAGCGGCGCGGTGACCATGAAGATGATCAGCAGCACCAGCATCACGTCGATATACGGCACGACGTTGATTTCGGACTTGAGCTTGCGGCGCTTGCGCAGGCGGGAAATGGCGGCTGTCATGGCGAACTCCGCTTATTCGTCGATCGAGGCCTGGCGCTGGAGGATCGAACTGAACTCCTCGGCGAAGGTTTCATAGCGGACCGAGATGCGCTCGACGCGGGTCGTGAAACGGTTGTAGGCCCACACGGCGGGGATGGCGACGAACAGACCGATCGCGGTGGCGAACAGCGCCTCGGAGATGCCCGGCGCAACGGACGCGATGCCGGCCTGTTCGCCGCTGTTGAGCATGTCGTGCATCGTCACCATGATGCCGAACACCGTGCCGACCAGGCCCACGTAAGGCGCGGTCGAACCGATGTTCGCCAGCAGTTCGAGGTTGCGTTCCAGTTGATCCACTTCGCGTGCATAGGTCGCCCGCATCGCGCGCTGCGCGCCTTCGAGTTGCGCGCGGCCATCGAGCCGGCGCTTTTCACGCAGGCGGGTGAACTCGCGGAAACCGGCTTCGAAGATGGCTTCGAGCCCGGTCACGACGCGGTTGCGGTCCACCGCACCCGAATAGAGCTTGCCGAGGTCCGCGCCGGACCAGAAGCGGCTTTCGAACTCGTCCGCTTCGCGATTGGCGGCCTTGAACACACGCGCCTTGCGGAAAATGATCACCCAGCTGATCAGCGATCCGAGCAGCAGCAGCAGCACGATCAATTTGACCGGCAGGCTGGCCTTGAGCATCAGGTCGAGATAGTTGATGCCGCCGTGCGCAGTCGCGGCAGTCGCCTGCGCGGCGGCAGCGGCGGTCTCCTCGGGCAGGGCTTCGACCACGGCGGCCAGGAACGGTGCAATCATCCGGTATTCCTCGATGTCTCGGTGGGGGCGGTTCGGATCACGAACTGGTTGAATTCTTCGTACAACGTATCGGGAAGCGCTTTGGGTCTGAACGTCGAAGCGGCCAGTGCGGCCACCTTGACCTCCGCTTCCAGCAGGAGTTCGTCGCCGCGCAGGATGCGCTGGCCGAACACCACGCTGGCACGCTTGCATTGGGTGAGCCACAACTCAACGCGCAGCAGATCGTCCAGGCGCGCGGGCTTCAGGAAGTCCAAGCGCATGGAACGGACAGCGAACACCAGATCGTGTGCGCCGCGCAGCTGTTCCTGGCTATGCCCGCGATCACGCAGCCATTCGGTGCGTGTGCGCTCCAGAAACGCCACGTACTGCGCGTGGTAGACGACGCCACCCGCGTCGGTATCTTCCCAATAGACCCGTGTCGGCCAACTGAATAACGGGCCCGTGCGTGACGGCGATGTCAACTCGAGGGTCAAGCCGGTCTCCGGGTATTTGCGTGGGGCATCGCGCTCAGAACAGCTCTTCCGAACCGGCGGCGCCCATGGAAACTTCGCGACTCGGCTTGAGCCCGAGGTGGCGATAGGCCTTGGATGTCGCCATGCGCCCGCGCGCGGTACGGACCAGGAATCCCTGCTGGATCAGATAGGGCTCGATGACGTCTTCCAGCGTTCCACGTTCCTCGGAGAGCGCGGCGGCCAGGGACTCCACCCCCACCGGGCCGCCGTCGAAGTTGTCGACGATCGTCCGCAGCATGCGCCGATCGAGTTCGTCGAACCCTTCCGGGTCCACCTTCAACATCTGCATCGCCGCGTCGGCCACTGCCAGATCAATGCGGCCGGCGGCACGCACCTGCGCGAAATCGCGGACGCGGCGCAGCAGCCGGTTGGCGATTCGCGGCGTGCCGCGCGATCGGCGCGCGATCTCGGCCGCGCCTTCGGGCTCGCAGTCGATGCCGAGGATGCGCGCGGAGCGGCGCACGATGCTGGTCAGCTCCTCGGCGTTGTAGAACTCCAGGCGCTGGACGATGCCGAAGCGATCGCGCAGCGGCGCGGTCAGCAGCCCGGCGCGCGTGGTGGCGCCGACAAGGGTGAAGGGCGGCAGGTCCAGCTTGATCGATCGCGCGGCCGGTCCTTCGCCGATCATGATGTCGATCTGGAAATCCTCCATCGCCGGATAGAGCACTTCCTCGACGACCGGCGACAGACGGTGGATTTCGTCCACGAACAGTACGTCATGCGGTTGCAGGTTGGTCAGCAGCGCCGCCAGGTCGCCCGCCTTTTCGATGACCGGGCCGGATGTCACGCGCATGTTGACGCCGAGTTCGTTGGCGATGACGTGGCTCAGCGTGGTCTTGCCGAGCCCGGGCGGGCCGAAGATCAACACGTGGTCCAGCGCTTCGCCGCGTTGCTTGGCGGCCTGGATGTAGATGTCCAGCTGCTCGCGCACCGGCTTCTGGCCGAGGTATTCGTCCAGCCGTTTGGGACGGATGCTGGCCTCGATGGCCTCGTCCTCGCGCGTGGCGCCGGAGGAGATGATGCGGTCTTCGGTCATGGCGCGATTATGGGGTGAAGCGGCAACAGGGAACAGGGAACGCCGGAGGAAAGTTCACTGCTGCCGCGGATTCGTCGCACGGACCGTCAGATCTCCACCTGCGCGCCCAGTTCCACGAGACGGTTGCCGGGAATGCGGAAGAAGCCGGTGGCGGGCGCGGCGTTGCGGTGCATGACCGCGAACAGCTTGTCGCGCCAGACCGGCATGCCGCGATGGGCGGTCGCCACGATGCTTTCGCGGCTGGCGAAATAGGTGGTCTCCATCGGATCGAAGTAGATGCCGCCGCGATCGCAGGACCGCATCAGTGCCTGCGGCACATCCGGTGTTTCCATGAAGCCGAACTTGACGATCACGCGGTAGAACTCGTCACCGATGGATTCAATCCGCAACCGCTTTTCCGTCGGCGCAATCGGCACCGGCAATGTTTCGACGGTGAGGAACACGTTGCGCTCGTGCAGCACCTTGTTGTGCTTGAGGTTGTGCAGCAGCGCATGCGGAACGACGCCGGTCTGCGCGGTGAGGAACACGGCCGTTCCCGGCACGCGCACCGGCGGCGCGAGCATCAGACCGGGCAGGAAGCTGTCGAGCTGGATGCCTTCCTTGCGGATTTCCGCGCTGAGCAGTTCGCGGCCG
This sequence comes from Pseudomonadota bacterium, assembly GCA_023419315.1. Taxonomy (GTDB): domain Bacteria; phylum Pseudomonadota; class Gammaproteobacteria; order Xanthomonadales; family Xanthomonadaceae; genus Pseudoxanthomonas_A. The sequence continues at coordinate 6,883 of JAEZYE010000055.1, read as the reverse complement.
CGACGCCAGGTACGCAGGAGCGTGAACACCAGCAGGCCGAGCACGACCGGGAACCAGGCGCCCTGGAAGAACTTGGCGCCGTTGGCGATGACGAAGCCAATATCGACGATGAAGAACACCACGCACAGCGCAATCACCACGCGGTTGCTCTTGGGCCACAGCGCGCGCGCAACCAGCGCCAGCAGCAGCGTATCGATCAGCATCGTCGCCGATACGGAGATGCCGTAGGCCGCCGCCAGCCGCGTGGAATCCTGGAACATCAGCACGACGGCCAGCACGCAGACCATGAGGATCCAGTTGATGCCGGGGATATAGATCTGACCGATGGTGTCGTGCGAGGTGTGCTTGATCTGCATGCGCGGGATGTAACCCAGCTGCATCGCCTGCCGCGCCACCGAGAACGCGCCCGTAATCACCGCCTGGGACGCGATCACCGCCGCCATCGTCGCCAGCACGATCATCGGATACAGCGCCCAGCGCGGTACCGCTTCGTAGAACGGATTGACGACGGCGGCCGGATGTTCGAGCACGAACGCGCCCTGGCCGAGGTAGTTCAAGGTCAGGCAGGGAAGCACCAGCGTGTACCACGCATAGCGGATCGGCTTGACGCCGAAATGACCCATGTCCGCGTACAGCGCTTCGCCGCCGGTCACCGCCAGTACGACCACGCCGAGGATCAGCACCGACTGCCAGCCGTGCTGCACGAAGAACTTGGCACCCCACAGCGGATTGAGCGCCTTCAGCACTTCCGGCGCATCGACGATGTTGTGGATGCCGATCGCGCCGATCGACAGGAACCACACCATCATCACCGGGCCGAACACGCGGCCGACCTTCTCCGTGCCGAAACGCTGCACCATGAACACCGCGAGCAGGATCACGATGGTGATCGGCACGATGAAATGTTCCAGCCCCGGCGCAGCGACGCCCAGGCCCTCGACCGCACCCAGCACGGTGATCGCGGGCGTGATGACGCCATCGCCGAAGAACAGCGAGGCCCCGAAAATTCCGAGGATGCCGACCACGTAGGCGGTGCGCGATCCGCGCGTGAGCGTGCGCTGGGTCAGCGCCATCAGCGCCATGATGCCGCCCTCGCCCTCGTTGTCGGCGCGCATGATGATGGAGACGTATTTCACCGTCACCACGATCATCATCGCCCAGAACACCAGCGAGAGAATGCCGAGCACGGTGTCGTGGTTGGCCTGCAGGTGGAAGTGTTCCGAAAAGGCTTCCTTCAGCGTGTACAGCGGGCTGGTGCCGATGTCGCCGAAGACGACGCCCGCCGCCGCGATGACCAGTCCGGCCAGCCCTTGTTTGCCGTGGCCGTGGCCGTGCGCGGACGAAGAAGAAGAATGGGATGCGGACATGGCGACAGGCTAGCGCGCGAGAGGTGAGGAAAGGCTCTAGGACAATCAGCGCAGGGCCGACTGCAAAGCCTTGCGGATGATCGTGGCGGCGTCGTCGCCGGCAGCCGTGGCGTCGCGCGCCATGCGCGTGGCTTCGGCGGGTTTATAACCGAGTTGTTGCAATGCGATTGTCGCTTCCGACTGCGGATCGACCGGCATGCCGCTGCTGATCGTGACGCCGCTGCCAGCCAGGTCCGCGGCACGGTCGCGCAATTCGACCACCATGCGCTCGGCGGTTTTCTTGCCGATGCCGGGAATGCGCGTCAGTGCGGTGATGTCGCCGGCCTGCACCAGTCGCGCGAACTCGTCGACGCTGACCCCCGACAGCACCGCGAGCGCGATTTTCGCGCCGATGCCACTGACCTTCTGGACGTCGCGGAACAGGCGGCGTTCGCTCTCGCGCAGGAAGCCGTACAGCGACACGCTGTCTTCCTTCTGCGCGTAGTGCGTGAACAGGCTGACCTCGCGCCCGACTTCCGGCAGATCGTAGAACGTGCTCATGGGCGCTTCGAGCTCATAACCCACGCCGCCCACATCAATCACCAGCCATGGCGGTGACTTGTACGCCAGGATGCCGCGCAGTCGGCCGATCATGGGGAACTCCGGTTGGAAAGGTCAGGACGCGGGCTGCGGCATGCTTGCATGCGGCCGTCAAATGCAGAACGCGGGAAACCGCGCCGACCGGCTACGGTCCTCCGGCAAGCGAACGCGGAGACAACCGTGTTCGCGCACCTCATTTGCGGCTCCATGCCTGGCGCGCATGCACGCCAAGCCGGTGAGCGGTCGCGCGCACATGCGCGTGCGTGATCGCGACCGCGAGCGCGTCGGCGGCGTCGGCCTGCAACTTGCCATGCAGGCCGAGCATCACGCCCACCATGTGCTGCACCTGCTGTTTTTCCGCGCTGCCCTTGCCGACCACGGCCAGCTTCACTTCCTTGGCGGCGTATTCGTGCACAGGGATATCGCGCATCACCACTGCGCAGATCGCAGCGCCGCGCGCCTGGCCCAGCTTCAGCGCCGAATCCGGATTGCGCGCCATGAATACGCGTTCGATGGCGACTTCATCCGGCCGCCATTGTTCCAGGATGCCTGACAACTGGGTCAGCAGCAGCTTGAGCCGCTGCGGGAAATCCTCGGCGCCGAGCAACACCAGCGGCGCGTGGTGGATATGGACCGTGCGGCCGGCGGCATCGACATCGATGATGCCGATGCCGGTGCGCTGCGAACCGGGATCGATGCCGAGAATGCGGGTCATGACAAGGGTCGAACGCCGCGTGGCGGTACGGGAAGGTGTGCGCGGATCCGGAGACCGCGCGGAGGCAGGTTCACGCGAATCCGTCCCGAACCGATGCAACCGGCACCGGCAGCCATGAATTACGCATAGGCTTCCGCGCCAAGCTGCGCGTTGGAATAGACGTTCTGGACATCGTCCAGATCTTCCAGCATGTCCAGCAGCTTGACCACCTGCTTGGCGGTGTCGCCTTCCACGGCGATGTCGTTGTCGGCGCGGAACGTCACTTCCGCCTGATCGCCGGCGAGCCCGGCCGCCTCCATCGCCTGCCGCACGGCATCGAACTGATCCGGCGCGCACAGCACGTCGATCGAACCGTCGTCCGGATACACCACGATGTCATCGGCGCCGGCTTCGATGGCGGCTTCGGTGATGCCCTCCTCGTTCGCGCCCGGCGCGAAACTGATGACGCCCTGGCGCTTGAACATGAAGGCGACCGAACCTTCGGTGCCGAGGTTGCCGCCGCACTTGCTGAAAGCGTGGCGGACGTCGGCCACGGTGCGCACGCGATTGTCGGTAAGACAATCCACGATCACCGCGACGCCGCCCGGCGCGTAGCCTTCGTAGCGGACTTCTTCGTATTCGACGCCTTCGAGTTCGCCGGTGGCCTTCTTGATGGCCCGCTCGATCACGTCCTTGGACATGTTGGCGGTAAGCGCCTTGTCCATCGCCGCGCGCAGTCGCGGATTGTTGTGCGGGTCCCCTCCCCCGGCGCGGGCGGCGACGCCGATCTCGCGGATGATCTTGGTGAAGATCTTGCCGCGCTTGGCGTCGCTGGCATTCTTGCGGGCCTCGATGGAAGGACCTCTACCCATGGGTATTCCGGCTGCGTTTGGCGGGGCCGGGATTTTACTTCATCACGCCGTCCGGGCTTGCCATTTCCGTCGCGCCCGCGCCCTGGAAGCGCCCTTCGCGCAGGAATTCCCCCACCCGCCGCGCCGCTTCGGCCGAGAACACCAGCCCGGTATGGCTCACTGACACGGTGCAATGGTCGGCCAGTCCCTCGAGGCGGGTTTCGGCCACCGAGACCGTGCCATCGGAATCGCCGTCGAATCGCGCGAGGAGACGGCCGATGCCGCGCGCCCGCACACCCGCGACGACACCCACTTCGGTCGGGCCTTTCCAGGGTTCGCACCCGGATTGCAGCAGGGCCGCGCTGCGACCGAGCAAGGGCGCCGTCCACGGACGCAGCGCCAGGTTGCGCGCCGCCAGACTGCCGCACAACGGCGAGCCCACGCAGACCAGCCGCGGCACCTGCGCGTCGGGCGCGCGGCGCAATGCCTCCAACGCCATCACCCCGCCGAGGCTGTGCCCGACGACATTCACAGGACCGGATTCGCGCAATCGCTGCACCAGCGCCGGCAATGCCACATCCGGGCCGCCAAACACACTGGGATAGCCGAACACATCGACCTTGAATCCCTGCGCCCGCAGTCGCCACGCCAGCGGCGCGACCCATGAGCGTGCGTTCCAGATGCCATGCAGCAACAGAACGCGCGGTGTCGATTCGCTTCGGTGCGGGGAATTCATGCGGCCAGTCTGGCCGATGCGGCGTGAACGCCGCAATCCACAGGCCCGGTGCCTCAATGCCCGGCGGGATCCCGCCTCAGGATGAATTCGTGATCGCGTACGCGGCCGACCGCGAACTGGTAATCGCCGACCTTGTGGAAGCCGTAGCGCTGGTAAAAGCGCTGGGCGCCCAGGTTTTCCGACCAGACACCAATCCAGAGCCGGCGCGGGCCGTCGCGTTCAAGCCAGTCCAGTGCCTGTTCGAACATGCGCGCGCCCCAGCCGCCGTTCTGATGGGCCTGCAACACATATAGCCGCTTGAGCTCGCCGTCCCTCGCGTCGGCTTCGGGATGCGGGAGCCCGCAGGGGCCCGCGGCCGCATGGCCAATCGCCTCGCCCGCATCGGTTTCCAGCAGCCAGATGGCGTAGTCCGGATGCGCCAGCACGATGCGCTGGCGCTCCTCGGCGTATGCCTCTTCGAGGAATGCGTGGAGATCCTCCGGCGGGTACAGATGGCCGAAGGTCTCGGTGAAGGTCCGCGACGCCAGCGCTGACAGCCGGAGGGCGTCGTCGACGTTGGCGCGACGGATACGCATGCTTACGCGCCGTCCTCTTCTTCGTCCTCGTCTTCCTCTTCTTCGTACTCTTCGTCCGAGTCCCCTTCCTCTTCGTCCTCGTCTTCTTCGTACTCTTCTTCTTCGTAATCGTCTTCGCCGAAGTCTTCGCCGTCCCAGCGGCCCTGGCCATCGGCGACGAAGGTCAGCGCCATCGAGGCGGGGTTGCTGCCCACGCGCACCAGCCAGCCGCCGAAGACGCGGGCGCGCTCGGTCACCAGCGAGGTGTCGGATCCTTCATTGCCCAGTCGTTCCCATTGCAGGGAAAAAGCGTGTTCGGTCATGTCTGTCTTCTCGTTCTCAGTCTTTCTTGGGGCGGACCTGGACGTGCACTTCGGCCAGTTGCGCGTCGGGAATCGGTGAGGGAGCGCCGGTCATCAGGCACTGTGCGGTCGTCGTCTTCGGGAACGGAATGACGTCGCGGATGGATTCGGTGCCCGCCATCAACGCCGCGATGCGGTCGATACCGAAGGCGATGCCGCCGTGCGGCGGTGCGCCGTACTTGAGCGCATCCAGCAGGAAGCCGAACTTGGCTTCCGCTTCTTCCGCGCCGATGCCGAGCAGTTCGAACACCGCGCTCTGCATGTCGGGACGATGGATGCGGATCGAACCGCCGCCGATCTCGTTGCCGTTGAGCACCATGTCGTAGCCGCGCGAAACAGCGATCTTCGCGTTGGCGCGCAGTTCGGCGATGTCGTCCACGGCGGGCGCGGTGAACGGATGATGCAGGGCGACGTAGCGCTGCGCTTCCTCATCCCATTCGAACATCGGGAAATCGGTCACCCACAGCGGCTTCCAGGCATTGGCGACGCGGCCGGTGTCCTTGCCGACCTTCAGGCGTAACGCGCCCATGAAGTCGCTGACGACCTTGTAGTCTCCGGCGCCGAAGAACACCAGGTCACCATTCTGCAGGCCGACCTGCGCGATGAGCGCGGCGAAGGATTCTTCACTGAAGAACTTGCTGATCGGCGAGGTGACTTCGCCGTTCTCTCCGAGCTTGATGTAGGCAAGGCCCTTGGCGCCGTACTTGGCGGCGTGCGCCGCGTACTCGTCGATCTGCTTGCGCGACAGTGCTGCGCCGCCGGGCACGCGAAGCGCCGCGACACGGCCGTCTTCATTCTGAGCCGCGTCGGAGAACACCTTGAACTCGCTGCCCTTGACCTGTTCGGCCACGTCAACCAGTTCCAGATCGATGCGCAGATCCGGCTTGTCCGAACCGTAGCGGCGCATTGCCTCGGCATAGGTCATGCGCGGGAACGGATCCGCCAGATCCACGTCCATCACTTCCTTGAAGATGGTGCGAATCATGCCTTCGACGGTGTCCTGCACATCGCGCTCCTGCACGAAGGCGAACTCCATGTCGAGCTGGGTGAACTCCAGTTGGCGATCCGCGCGGAGCGCTTCGTCGCGGAAGCAGCGCGCAATCTGGTAGTAGCGATCGAAGCCGGCCACCATCAGGATCTGCTTGAACAGCTGCGGCGACTGCGGCAGTGCGTAGAACTCGCCGGGATGCATGCGCGCCGGCACCAGGAAGTCGCGCGCGCCTTCGGGCGTGGCCTTGGTGAGAATCGGCGTTTCGATGTCCTGGAAGCCGCGCGCGTCCAGCCAGCGGCGCAGTGCCTGCACCAGGCGGATGCGCGTGCGCTGCATGCGCTGCATTTCGGGGCGGCGCAGATCGAGGTAACGGTACTTGAGACGGATGTCTTCGCCTGCATTCTCGTGCGCGTGGAACGGCAGCGGCGCCGCCTTGTTCAGCACGGTGATGCGGCTGGCGACGATCTCGACCTTGCCGGTGCGGATCTTGTCGTTGACGCTGTGGCGCGCGCGCACCACGCCTTCGACCTGGATCACGTCTTCGTATCCCAGATCCGCGGCCACCGCGAATACGTCGGCCTGATCCGGCTCCACCGTCACCTGCACGATGCCTTCGTGATCACGCAGGTCGATGAAGCAGACGCCGCCGAGGTTGCGGGCGACGTCGGTCCAGCCGCACAGGGTGACGGTCTGACCGATCATGGCCTCGTCGATGAGGCCGCAGAAATGGGTACGCATGGGGGCTCCGC
>JAEZYE010000006.1 GCA_023419315.1 Pseudomonadota bacterium | reverse complement strand
CGGTGGAGCTGCCTGCCAGCGCAAGGCAGACTGCCAGGCGCAAGCGGTTGTGCGTGCGCAGCGGATTCGGGCGAAGGGCGTTTCGGACGACGGACGTCGGGCGGGAGGCGGGCTTGGGATGCATGGGCTTGTCAGGAGATGGAGTGGATATGCAGCGCAGCCGTTAGCACTGTGAGCTCACTCCCGTCAGGAGCGGCTGGGTCCCGCAGCGAATCACGATGGCACTTGTCAGTTGCGTATTGAATGCGAATGATTCGCATTTTTCAACCCCTGTTCAGCGATTTCCAGCCTCGACTCGCCCCAATCCAGCCCCACCCGCGATTCCGGCGCGCGAAATCACTACCCAAGGAGAGAGCCATGACCTGGTCTGCCGCCCAATACAGCCAGTTCGAAACCGAGCGCACCCGGCCCGTGCGCGATCTGGTCGGCGCCATTCCGCGCGCGGAGGCGAAGCGGGCCGTGGATCTCGGCTGCGGGCCGGGCAATTCCACCGAGGTGCTGGCCGCGCGCTATCCGTCCGCGGAAATTCGCGGCCTGGACAATTCGGAGGACATGATCCGTGCCGCCAGGCAGCGCTTGCCCGGCGTCGCCTTCGAGCACGCCGATATCGCGGACTGGCGGTCTGGGCAGCCCGTGGATGTCATCCTGGCCAACGCCTCGCTGCAATGGTTGCCGGACCATGCCGCGTTGTATCCGCGGCTGATCCGGCAGTTGGCCGCGGGTGGATGCCTGGCGGTGCAGACGCCGGACAACCTCGACGAGCCGGCCCACCGGATTGCCCGTGAGCTGGCTGCCGAGGGCGCATGGGCGTCGCAACTCGGCGCCGTGAAGCATCCCGATCGCCATGACGCGGCCTGGTACTACGCCTTGCTCACGCCGCTGTGCCGCCGCGTCGATATCTGGCGTACCACCTACTTCCATCCGCTGCGCGATCACGACGCCATCGTCGAATGGTTCAAGGGTTCGGCGTTACGGCCTTGGCTGGCGTTGCTCGATACGGACGAACAGAACGCTTTCCTGGCGCAATATCGTCAGCGCATCGCGGTTGGCTATCCCGAGCTGCCTGACGGCACGGTCCTGCTGCCCTTCCCTCGCCTGTTCGTGATCGCGACACGCTGAGCGGGTTACCTTGGGAGGGCGGCTTCGAAGCGCTGCGCTGCAAGCGCCACGGCATCCGCACCGGCAGGGAAATGCAGGCGCCGCGAGGCATCGTGGGCGGCACGCCATACCGCTTCGGCGACATCCGACTCCTGCGTGACCTCGGTCGTGCGCGCCAGTCCGGCGAAGACGGTCTGCGCGAACGGCTCATACGCTTCGGGAATCAGCCCTTGCATGCGCTGTTGGCCGTTGACGGTGAAACGCGTCGAGGGGCCGTATCCCGGCTCGACCAGCTTGACCTGCACCCCGAACGCATCCAGTTCGTGCGCCAGTGAGGCGGTGAATCCTTCCACTGCGGTCTTGCTGGCCGTGTACGCCGCGACCAGCGGGAACGGCGCGAGCGTTGCACTGGAAGTGACGTTGACGATGACGCCCGCGCCGCGTTCGCGGAACTGGGGAATGACGGCCTGGCATAGGGCCATGACACCGAACGTGTTGGTCTCGAAGACCTCCCGCACCGTGGACATGGGTGTGGCTTCGAAGGCTCCGAACAGGCCGATGCCGGCGTTGTTGACCAGGACATCGATGGGTCCGGCCTTATCGAGTGCCGACGCGATGCTGGCCGCATCCGTCACGTCCAGCGGCAGCACGCGCAGGCGCGGCGAATCCGGCAGAAGGTCCGGGCGCGGCCGGCGCAGGGTGGCGATGACTTCCCAGCCTTGCGACAGGAAGTGGCGGGCCGTCTGCAGGCCGTAGCCTGAGGAGCAGCCGGTGATCAGTACGGTCTTCATTCGTGTTCTCCGGGCGGTTGACGTGGGGAAGACGATAGGCCAGCCTCGCCGGATGCTCGATATCAAGACATCCGCATTTCTTTCGCGAGCGTCCGGATGAGCGATCCCCTGTCGGATGTCGTCCAACTGCTGCGACCGCGGGCCGTGTTTGCGAACGTCATCAGCGGCAAGGGCGCCTGGGCCGTGCGCTATGCCGCATACGGCCGGCCCGGCTTCTGCATCGTCCTGGAAGGCAGCGCCTTGCTCGCCGTCGACGGACACGAGCCCGTGTCCCTGCGCGCCGGTGATTTCGTGTTGCTGCCGACCACGCCGCCGTTCGTCCTGTCGAGCTTCCTCCCGGCGCCGCCGGTATTCATCGATCCCGACCGGGTGCCCGGCGGGCAAGGCGAACTGCGGCACGGCGATCTGGAGGGGCCGCCGGACATGCGTTCACTTGGCGGCGCGTTCCTGTTCGATACCCCCAACGCCGGATTGCTGGTGGCGATGCTGCCGGCCGTCGTGCACGTTCCGGGCTCGCACCGGCTGATGCAATGGGTGCGGATGGTCGGTGAGGAATACGAAGCACGGCAGCCGGGTCACGACTACATGCTGTCGCGACTGGCCGAAATGCTGCTGATTGAAGCGATGCGCGCGAGCACGATGGGCGGCGCACCGCCGGGCCTGTTGCGCGGACTGGGCGACGCGCGCCTGGCCGTCGCGCTGAAACGGATGCACGGGCGCATCGACCATCCCTGGACGGTGAAGCAACTCGCCGGCGTCGCCGCACTGTCGCGTTCGACGTTCTTCGAGCGTTTCACCCGCACGGTCGGCGTGCCGCCGATGGAATACCTGCTGGCGTGGCGCATGGAAGTCGCCAAGGATCTCTTGCGTCGCGATGGCATGACCATCGCTGAAGTCGCCGAGCGCATCGGCTACGGATCGGGCAGCGCATTCTGCGTCGCCTTCAACCGTTCCGTCGGCACCGCGCCGGGCCGCTATGCAAGATCCTCGGTCCGCACCGCATGAGGCAAGCGCCGATCAGGCGTCCTCGGTCACCCGCAGCACTTCCTCGATCGTGGTCTCGCCGGCCATCGCCTTGATGATGCCGTCCTCGTACATCGTGCGCATGCCGCTGCCGCGCGCGATCTGTTCGAGTTCACCCATGCCGGCGTGACGCATCACCGCGCGGCGCAGCTCATCGTTCATCACCAGGAATTCGACGATGGTCGTCCGCCCCAGATAGCCGGTCGGCGCGAGGGCGGATCCGCGCGGGCGATACAGGTGGATATCGCCTTCGGGCTGGAAGCGGCGCAGGCCGAACTTCTCGATCTCTTCCGGCGAGGCGGGATAGCGCTCCGCATGCACGGGTTCCAGGCGGCGTACCAGCCGTTGGGCAAGGATGCCGTTGACGGTGGAGGTCAGCAGGTAGTCTTCCACGCCCATGTCGAGCATGCGCGTGATGCCGCCAGCCGCGTTGTTGGTATGCAGCGTGGACAGCACGAGATGGCCGGTGAGTGCGGACTGGATGGCGATGCGCGCGGTTTCCAGATCACGCATTTCGCCGATCATGATGATGTCCGGATCCTGTCGCACGATGCTGCGCAACGCATTGGCGAAATCCAGCCCGATCTGCGGCTTGGCCTGGATCTGGTTGATGCCTTCGATCTGGTACTCGACCGGATCTTCCACCGTGATGATCTTGACGTCGCTGGTGTTGAGCTTGCTCAGCGCGGTGTACAGCGTGGTCGTCTTGCCGGAACCGGTCGGCCCGGTCACCAGCAGGATGCCGTGCGGCTGTTCGAGCACGCGCTGGAACTGCGGCAGGAAGGCATCGGTGAAACCCAGCCGCTTGAAATCGAACACGACGGTTTCGCGATCCAGCAGGCGCATGACCACGCTTTCGCCATGCGCGGTCGGCACGGTGCTGACACGCAGATCCAGTTCCTTGCCCTGCACGCGCAACATGATGCGGCCGTCCTGCGGCAGGCGACGTTCCGCGATGTTGAGCTTGGCCATGATCTTGATGCGACTGATGACCGCCGCCGTCAGGTTGGCCGGCGGACTCTCGCCTTCTTCGAGCACGCCATCGATGCGGTAACGCACCTTCAGCCGGTTCTCGAACGGTTCGATATGCACGTCCGAAGCGCGCACTTCCACCGCACGCTGGATGATGAGGTTGACCAGGCGGATGACCGGCGCTTCGGAGGCGAGATCGCGCAGATGCTCGACGTCATCGAGGTCCACGCTGGCTTCGCCGTCCGCGTTCTCAACGATGGCGCCCATCGCGCTGCGGCCCTGCCCGAAATAGCGCTCGACCAGATCGTCGATTTCGGAACGCAATGCCACGTGCTGGCGGATCGCTTTGCCGCTCGCCAGGCGCACGGCTTCGGTGGCGTACGCATCCTGCGGATCGGCCACGAGCAGATCGATCGCATGCGCGTCCTCGCTGACGGGGCATACATGGAACTGCTTGAGGAAACGGATCGACAGCGGCGTGGTGTCCGGCGGCACGTCAGGCATGTCCTTGGCGCTGACCAGCGGCAGGCCCAGCGTTTCGGCCACCGTCTCGGCGTGATCACGCTCGGAAACCAGGCCCAGTCGCGAAAGCAGCGAAAGCAGCGACCCGCCGGTCTCCTCCTGCAACCGCCGCGCCCGTGCCAGATCGGTTTCCTTCAAGCGGTTCTTCGCCAGCAGGGCATCGACGATCCGGACATCGGCGGTGGGCGCTGCGGCTTCGCTGCCGGGTTCGGAACGGAGGGCGGGAACAGGGCTCATGGCGGTCGGTCATCCAGGACCGGGCGACTGTATCAGGTCACTCATTCGCATCGCATCGAGCCGCCGTGGTGCCTTGGTCCGGACAAACAAAAACCCGGGCTTTCACCCGGGTTTCCGTTGCGAGCGACAGGTGCGTCAACCGACCCAGACACGCGCGTTGCGGAACATCCGCAGCCAGGGCGAATCGTCCGGCCAATCGGCCGGCGCCCAGCTCAGGTTGACGCTGCGCGGCGTGCGTTCCGGATGCGGCATCAGGATGGTGGCGCGCCCGTCTTCGCTGGTCAGGCCGGTAATGCCATCGGGCGAACCGTTCGGATTGGCCGGGTATGCCGAGACCACCTTGCCGTCACCGTCGATGTAGCGCAGCGCGACGCGTGCGGCAGCCTGGTCGACCGCGCTGTCGAACTCGGCGCGGCCTTCCCCATGCGCGACCGCCACCGGTATGCGCGAACCGGCCATGCCACGCAGCAGCACCGACGGCGACTCCATCACTTCCAGCAGCGAGGTGCGCGCCTCGAACTGCTCGCTGCGGTTGCGCAGGAAGCGCGGCCAATGCCCGGCGCCGGGGATGATCGCCTTCAACTGGCTCATCATCTGGCAGCCATTGCATACGCCCAGCGAGAAGGTGTCGGTGCGCGCGAAGAAGGCCGCGAATGCATCGCGCAGCGCGGCGCGCTCGAGGATGGACGTGGCCCAACCGCGACCTGCGCCGAGCACGTCGCCATAGCTGAACCCGCCGCACGCGGCGAGGCCATGGAAATCTTCCAGTGCCACGCGGCCGGCAATCAGATCGCTCATGTGCACGTCGAACGCGTCGAAGCCCGCGCGCGTGAACACCGACGCCATTTCGATCTGCCCGTTGACGCCCTGCTCTCGCAGGATTGCCACTCTGGGGCGAGCGCCGGTGGCGATGAACGGCGCCGCCACGTCCTCGGCCGCATCGAATGCGAGCTTCGGTTTCAGGCCCGGCGCGTTGAACTGTCGCGCGGCGTCGCGTTCCTGATCGGCCGATTCGGGATTGTCACGCAGCTTCTGCATGGCATGCGTCACCGACCACCATGCATCGAACAACGCTTCCCAGCGCCATTCGGTCAGGACTTCGCCGTACTGCTGGACGCGAATGACGGGCGCGGTCGTCGGCCGCGCGATGCGCTGCGCGCATTCGGTCAGCGCGTGGCGTTCGATCAGATCCGCGAACGCGGCGCGATCCTCATCGGCCACCTGCACGACCGCACCGAGTTCCTCGGCGAACAGGGTTCGGAACGGATCATCGCCCCAGCCATCCAGATTGATGTCCAGGCCCAGATGCGAGGCGAACGCCATTTCCGACAGCGTGGTCAGCGCGCCGCCGTCGCTGCGATCGTGGTACGCCAGCAGCAGCCCAGCCTCGCGCGCATCGCGGATCAGTTCGAAGAAATCGCGCAGGCGCTGCGGATCATCGAGATCCGGCACACCATCGTCGCTGTCCTCGCCGGCAAACGCGGGCAGGCCGTGGCCGGACGTCGCATCCGGATAGACCTGCGCCAGCACCGAACCACCCAGGCGTTTCTTGCCGGCGCCCAAGCCGATCAGCCAGAGGTCGCTGGCTTCTTCGCGCGCGAGCAGCGGCGTCAGCTGCCGGCGCACATCGGTGACCGGCGCGAAGGCGCTGATGATCAGCGACACCGGCGACACCGACTTGCGCGCGCTGCCGTCAGCGTTCCACTGCGCCTGCATCGACAGCGAGTCCTTGCCGACCGGAATGCTGATGTCCAGATCCGGACACAGTTCCATGCCCACCGCCTTCACCGCATCGAACAGCAACGCGTCTTCGCCATCGTGGTTGGCGGCCGCCATCCAGTTGGCGGACAGCTTGATGCGATGCAGCGATTCAATCGGGGCTGCGCACAGGTTGGTGATCGCTTCGCCCACCGCCATGCGCGCGGCGGCGGCGGCATCCAGCAACGCCAGCGGCGTGCGTTCGCCGATCGACATCGCTTCGCCGCAATACTGCTGGTAATCGGTCAACGTGATGGCGCAATCGGCCACCGGCATCTGCCACGGGCCGATCAACTGGTCGCGCGCGGTCAGGCCACCGACGCTGCGATCGCCAATCGTGATCAGGAACTGCTTGCTCGCCACGGTCGGATGCGCGAGCACGCGCAAGCCGGCTTCGTGCAGGTCGATCGCGCGCGTATCCAGGGCCGGCCACGGCGCGGCCGCAGGATGGCGGGTTTCGCGATGCATCTTCGGCGGCTTGCCGAACAGCACGTCCATCGGCAGATCGATCGGGAAATCCGCATGTCCGGCCGCGATGCCACGCACGCTGTCGATGCTGGCGCCATAGCCCACGACCAGTCGTTCCTCGGCCGTCGCCACGCCGACCGCCGCGAACGGACAACGCTCGCGTTCGCACAGTGCGGCGAACTCGGCCAAACGCGTTTGCGGCACGCCGAGCACGTACCGCTCCTGCGATTCGTTGCACCACAGCTGCATCGGCGACAACGACGGATCATCGGCCGGCACTTTCGCCAGATCGATCACGCCACCCACGCCGGAATCGTGCAGCAACTCGGGAATGGCATTGGACAGGCCGCCCGCGCCAACGTCATGGAACCAGAGGATCGGATTGTCCTCGCCGAGCGCGACGCAGCGATCGATCACTTCCTGGCAGCGGCGCTCCATCTCCGGGTTGTCGCGCTGCACGCTGGCGAAATCGAGTTCTTCGGCGCTTTCGCCAGACGCCACCGAACTGGCGGCGCCGCCGCCCAGCCCGATCAACATCGCGGGTCCGCCCAGCACGATGACGGCATCGCCGGGCGAAAGCGTCTTCTTCTGCACCTGGATGCGATCGACCACGCCGAGGCCACCGGCCAGCATAATCGGCTTGTCGTAGGCGCGATCGAGCGCTTCACCCTGCGACAGTTCGAAGCTGCGGAAATAGCCAAGCAGATTCGGCCGCCCGAACTCGTTGTTGAACGCAGCGCCGCCGAGCGGGCCGTCGAGCATGATTTCCAGCGCGGGCGCCATGCGCGGATTGAGCGCGCGTCCGGTTTCCCACGGCTGCGGCAACGTGGGGATGCGCAGATGCGACACGCTGAAGCCGGTGAGGCCGGCTTTCGGCTTGCCGCCGCGGCCGGTCGCGCCTTCATCGCGGATTTCGCCGCCGGCTCCCGTGCTGGCGCCGGGAAACGGTGCAATCGCGGTGGGATGGTTGTGGGTTTCGACCTTGATGCAGAACGCCGAATCCAGCGTGGCTTCAATCCGGTAACGGCCTTCGCTGTCGGGGCGGAAACGTGCGCCGGGATAGCCTTCGACGACGGCGGCGTTGTCGCTGTAGGCCGACAGCGTGTGCTGCGGCGTCTGCGCGTGCGTGTGCTTGATCATGCGGAACAGCGACTGCGGGCCGCCGTTGACCAGCATGTCCTTGCCGTCGATGTTCCAGGACGCGTTGAAGATCTTGTGGCGGCAGTGTTCCGAATTGGCCTGCGCGAACATCATCAGTTCGACGTCCGACGGGTCCCGGCCCAGCTCGCCGTAGCGCTGGCGCAGGTATTCGATTTCGTCGTCGGCCAGCGCAAGGCCGAGCCGGCCGTTTGCCGCGTGCAGGTCCGCCAGCGGAATGCGTTCCAGCTCGCCACGCGGCGGCGCCGAGAACAGCGCCTGCGCATGATCGCGTTCGGCCAGCAGCGACTGCGTCATCGGGTCGTGCAGCGCGCGCGCCAGTGCGGTGGCGTTGTCCTGCCAGCCTTCGAGATCGATGCGCATGCCGCGCTCGACACGCCGCAGCTTCAATCCGGCACCACGCAGCAGTTCGGTGGCCTTGCTGGCCCACGGCGACAACGTGCCCAGGCGCGGCACGACGAAGCGCGACAGGGCGCCATCCTCGCGCGGGGCGGGCTGCGGGCTGGCCTGCAGGACGCGCAGCAGCGTGGCCTCGTCCAGGCCGTCGGCCGTGTCGGCGTCGATGAAATAGACATGCCATGCGCCGCGGATGCGGACGCCGGGAACCAGGGACTGGAGCTTGCTTTCGAGCCGCGCGCGGCGGAATTGCGACAAGGCCGGTTGGCCTTCGAGGACGATCATGTCCGAAACCGTGGGGGCGTGCCGTCAGGACGGGGCTCGCCATTGTACCGGAGGCCGGCGTCGCCGGCCCTCCGTCTCCGGGCCGCCCTGGGGCGACCCGCGCGGCGGCGCCTTACGGCGAGCCGGCCTGGCCCTTGGCCTTCTCCGCTTCCAGCTTGTCCAGCGCCTGGCGCAGCGATTGCGGCGGCAGGTAGCCGCCCAGCTGGACGCCGTCCTGCGTGAAGATGGCCGGAGTTCCGTCCACGCCCACGCGCTGGCCGACGTTGAATTCCATCGTCACCGGGTTGGTGCAGTTGCGCGCCTGCACCGGCTTGCCGGTCTTGGCTTCGGTCAGCGCGCGCTTGCGATCGGGGGCGCACCAGACCGAGATCATGTCCTTGTGGTCCTGGCTGGCCAGGCCCATGCGCGGGAACGCGAGGTACTCGACCGCGATGCCCTGGCGGTTGATCTCGGCGATTTCGCCGTGCAGCTTGCGGCAGTAGCCGCATTCGATGTCGGTGAAGACGGAGATGGTGTACTTCGGATTCGGCGGGGCGAAGACGATGCGCTCCGAATGCGGCACGGTGTCGATCAAATCGGCGCGGAACCTGGCGAGTGCGTCGCTCTCGCGGATCAGTTCCTTCTCCTTCTCGAAATCGAACACGGCGCCCTGCACCAGATAGCGGCCGTCATCGCTGACGTACAGCACCTGCCCACCGACGATGACTTCACGGAAGCCCGGCACCGGCGCGGCGCCGACGTATTCCACCTTAAGTTGCGGGTTGAGCCGCTGGATGGCGTCGCGTGCGCGCGAATCGGCAGTACCGCCCGAAGCGGCCGTCGTCGCACTGGATGCCTTCGCGCCAGTCGATTTGGCCGGCGAGGAAGTCGCGCCGGGGGCCTGCGGGGCCTGTGCGCAGGCGGTCAGGCTGAGCGCGCCGAGCAGCGCGGTCGCGAGAAGACGGGTCATGCGGGGTCCTGTATCCGACATCGCGGGGGCGCGACGAGGCCGGCATTTTCGCACAGCGCCGCAGGACGACGCTGAATCCCGCGATTCACGCGCGCGGGTGGTGCTTGCCGTGCAGCTGCTTGAGGTGCTCGCGCGCGACCAGCGTGTAGATCTGCGTCGTCGACAGCGAACTGTGGCCGAGCAGCAGCTGCAGCGCGCGCAGATCCGCGCCGCGATTGAGCAGATGGGTGGCGAAGCTGTGGCGCAATCCGTGCGGACTGATGCGGACCGGGTCGATGCCCGCCACGGCGGCGTGCTTCTTCACCCACGCCCAGAACTGTTGCCGCGTCGGCGCCTCTCCCTTGGGCGTCAGGAACAGCATCGGCAGGCTGCGCTTGCCGGCAAGCAGCGGACGTGCGCGGGCCAGGTAGGTTTCCAGCCAGTGCTGCGATTCCTCGCCCAGTGGCACCAGCCGCTCCTTGCTGCCCTTGCCGGTGACGCGGATGACGCCCTGCCGCAGGTTCACCGCGGTGGCGGGCAGATTCACCAGTTCACTCACGCGCAACCCGGCGGCATACATCAGCTCGAGCATGGCGCGGTCGCGCAGGCCCTGCGGATCCTCGATGTCGGGAGCCGATAGCAGCGCGTCGATTTCGGATTCCGCCAGCGCCTTGGGCAATGAACGCGGCAGCTTTGGAGGATCCAGCAACGCGGTCGGATCGTCCCGGCGGTGGCCACGGCGCACGCACCACGCGAAGAATGCGCGCAGCGACGACAACAGGCGTGCGTTGCTGCGCGGCGAATAGCCTTCCTGCGTGCGCCAGGCGAAATAGTCGAACAGCGCCGGGCGATCCGCCTGTGCGAGGCCGCCGTCCGCGGCGTTGCGCCAGCGCGCGAAGCCTTCGAGGTCGCGGCGATAGCTGTCCAGCGAGGGCCGCGCGAGGCCGCTTTCGGCCCAGGTGGCGTCAAGGAATGCGGCGATGGCGCGATCATCCGCTTCCGGCACGGCAGGCAGGGAGAGGATGCGCTGCCGGCGTTCGGCGGGCGTGCGTGCAGTCATCGCGCCACTCTAGCCACCTCGCACGCCGGAACCCAGATCCAGCAGCCGATGGCCGTGAAAAAGCGGCGGGCGGTATCCTGTCGCGATGACTGCCACTACTCCATCTCCCGGGAAACCCGCCGCGCTGATTGGCTGGCGACTGCTGTCGCTGGTGTACGACGTCTGGCCGGTGATCGCGGTGTGGATGGTCATCTCGCTTGCCTTCACGCTGGCGTATACGTTCCTGGGCCATCACGCCGCGCGCGAAAACATCGCTCCTTACAGCCCGATGCAACTGCTGCTCTGGCTGCTGTGCTGGCTGGTGACCGGCGTCTACGCCACGGTGAGCTGGCACCGCGGTGGGCAGACGCTCGGCATGCGGCCGTGGCGGCTGAAAGTGATTGCCCGCGACGGCGGCCGGCCGACGCTGAAAGCGCTGTGGGTGCGCTTCGCCGTCGCAACGTTTTCGCTTGCCCTCGGCGGACTCGGCTTCTGGTGGGCATGGTTCGACGGTGAGCGCCTGACGTGGCACGACCGCTTCAGCGGCACCCGCACGATCCGCCTGCCGAAGCGCTGATCCGCAAGCGCGGACTCAGGTGCTTCGGCGCCTGAACATCCAGATCGATATGCCGAGCAGGATCAGCGGCGGCATTGCATAGGCAAGGCGGTAATCAAGGTGGAATGCGCCCGCGAGGCGCACGAACTGCAGTTGCAGCGCCCAGAATCCGACCGCGAACATGATGCCCAGGAACAGGCGCTTGCCCATGCCGCCGCTGCGCAGGCTGCCGAAGGCAAACGGAATCGCCGCCAGGCACAGCGCCAGCACATTGAGCGGATAGAACCAGCGGCTCCAGTAGAGATCTTCGTACTCGCGCGCATCCAGCCCATTGCGCTTGCGGTAGTCGATGTTCTGGCCGAGCGCGCGCGTCGGCATGTTGCGCGCCTTGGTCAGCCCCGACGAAAGCACCGCCGCGTCGAGCTTGGATTCCCAGCGTTCGCCGAGCGATTGGGTCTGCGTCACGGAGCGCTCGTGGAACGTGGTCCGGCGCACGTTCTTGAGCAGCCAGTGACCGTCGAGGTGTTCGGCCGTCGCCGCATGGGCGATGGAGGCCAGCCGACCGTCGGCGGCGATTTCGTACAGGCGGACATCCCGCAGCTGCAACCACGCACGCCCACGGTCCTCGCGCTCCTCGCCACTCTGCGAGTACATGAAGGTGTTGCCTTCGCGCGCCCACAGGCCGGAATAACGATCCACCGCCACGTCGCCACTGCGCGCGCTGTTCTTCAGCACGTCGGCCTGACGCTGGCCCCATGGCCCGAGCGTCTCGCCGCTGAGCACCATCAGCCCTGTCAGCAGCGCCAGCGCCGCGGCCACGGACAGGCTCAGCCGCCTGCGCGAGAGGCCCAGGGCGCGCAAGGCGGTCAGTTCCGAGCTGGCAGCCAGCTGGCCCAACCCCATCAGCGAGCCGATGACGGCGGCCGTCGGGAACATCGTGTACGCGCGGCGCGGCACGGTGTACGCCAGCCACGCGATGGCGTGACCGAACGTGTAGTTGCCCTTGCCGATGTCGCTGACTTCGTTCGACAGCGCCATCACCACATCGAGCCCGACGAGTACCGCCCAGGTCAGCAGCACGGTCGCCAGGACCACGCGCCCCACGTACAGATCATGGAGGTTCGGACGCAGCCTCATGCGCGCAGCCTCGCACGTGCCAGTTGTCCGTCACGCAGATAGAACCAGACGGCGGCGGCGAGCAGCGGAACACTCAGCCACCACAATCCGGCCAGGCCGGGAATCTTGCCGTCGGCCAGCATCTGGGTGCCGTTGAACATCAGGCTGATGCCGACCAGATAACCGAGCAGCCCCAGCATCACGCGGCCGTAACGCGCCTGCCGGGGCGAACTGCGCGACAGCGGCAGCGTCAACAGGGCAAAGGCCAGCGCCAGCAACGGCGGCGTGATGCGCGCATGCAGCTGCGCCGTCGCGCCGGGCCGCGCGTCGCCGAACAATGCCGGGGTCGACAGCATTTCCGGATCGTCCTTGTCGAGCGTTTCGCTGCGGTCCGGCAGTTCCGACTCGTTGCTCGCGTAGCGCATCAGGCGATAGTCCAGACCGGCGCCGGCGGGACCTTCCACCCGGAAGCCCTCGGTGAGTTTCAGGAAGCGCTTGCGTTCGCCTTCGAAGAACATCTGGCCATGCTGGGCGGTGACCACATCGAGACGATCTTCTTTCTGGCGATGCATGAAGATGCGTTCCAGCGTGGTGCCGTCGGATGAAATCGCGCCGACGTAGACCACCGTGCCGTTGGACAGCACGGTGAACTTGCCGGCTTCCAGCCCGGACACGACAAGACTGCGATTGGCCTGATCGAGCATGGTCTCGGCGGTCCGCTTCGCCCATGGCCCCAGCCACAGCGAGCAGGCCGCGACCAGCATCACCACCGGGGCGACCAGCAGCAGCAGCGGCTTCAGCAGCCGGCGCGGCCCCACGCCAGTGCCGGTCAGCACCGCCATTTCCGAATCACGATAGAGGCGGGAGAACGCCAGCAGCAGGCCCAGCATCAGCGCCAGCGGCAGGATGTACGGCATGTAGCCGAGGAACTGCAGGCCCAGTTGGGACAGCAGGAGGCGGGCCGGCACACGGCCGTCGGCGACCTTGCCGAGGATGTCCGCCATGACGCCGCCCACGCTGACCATCAGCAGGATGATCAATGTGGCCAGAAAGCTCTGGGTAAATTCACGGAACAGGTAGCGATCCAGCTTCGGCATCTTGCTTGTTCTACAATCCTGTATTCGTTCGCCGGCGTCGGGAAACTTCCGGCCTGAGCTTCCGCCCGGGAAGCCCGCCCTCCGACTGGACCCGCGATTGTACGGAACTGCCCACGGAATCTGCTCAATGACCCTGGAATTCATCCTGAACCACGAAGCCCCCGCCAGCGCGGGTGTCGATTGCCTCGTGGTCGGCGTCTACGCCGACAAGACCCTGACCCCTGCCGCGCAGGCCGTCAATACGGCCAGCGACGGCCGTCTGGCGGCCCTGGTCGCTCGCGGCGATGTCAGCGGCAAGACGGGCAAGACCTCGCTCCTGCTCGATCTGCCGGGCGTGACCGCCCCGCGCGTGCTCGTGGTCGGGCTCGGTGAGCCGGCCAAGTTCGGCGTTCCCCAGTATCTGAAGGCGATCGGTGACGCCGCCCGCTCGCTGAAGACCGGTCCGAGCGGCAGCGCGCTCTTCACGCTGAGCGAAGTCGAGGTCAAGGACCGCGACCAGGCGTGGAAGATCCGCCAGGCCGTGATCGCCGCCGACCACGCGGCCTATCGCTATACCGCCACGCTGGGCAAGAAGAAAAACGATGAAACCGGTCTGGCGCGGCTGGCCATCAGCGGCGACGACGAAGTCGCGCTGGCGCAGGGCATCGCCATCGCGGCGGGCGTCAAGTACACGCGTGAACTCGGCAACCTGCCGCCGAACATCTGCACGCCGGCCTATCTGGCCGAACAGGCGCGCAAGTTCGCCGGCGAGAACGGCGCCGAATGCGAGGTGCTGGACGAGGCGCAGATGCAGGAGCTCGGCATGGGCTCGCTGCTCGCCGTCGCGCGCGGCTCGGCCAACCGTCCGCACCTGATCGTGCTCAAGTGGAATGGCGCGGACAATGCCGGCGCCAAACCCTACGTGCTGGTGGGCAAGGGCATCACGTTCGATACCGGCGGCGTCAACCTGAAGACGCAGGGCGGTATCGAGGAAATGAAATACGACATGCTCGGCGCGGGCAGCGTCATCGGCACCTTCGTGGCCGCGGTGAAGATGCAGTTGCCGCTGAACCTGGTCGTCATCGTGCCGGCAGTCGAAAACGCGATCGACGGCAACGCCTACCGGCCGTCCGACGTCATCACCAGCATGTCGGGCAAAACGATCGAAGTCGGCAACACCGATGCCGAAGGCCGCCTGATCCTCTGCGACGCGCTGACGTACGCGCAGCGCTTCGAGCCGCAGGCGCTGGTCGATGCCGCCACGCTGACGGGCGCCTGCATCGTCGCGCTGGGCCGCTACGCCACGGGCCTGATGAGCAAGCACGACGATCTGTCCAGCGAACTCATCGCCGCCGGCGAAACGGTGTTCGATCGCGCCTGGCGCCTGCCGCTGTGGGACGAGTACCAGACGCAGCTGGAATCGACGTTCGCCGACGTCTACAACATCGGCGGCCGCTGGGCCGGCGCGATTACCGCGGGCTGCTTCCTCGCACGCTTCACCGAGGGCCAGCGCTGGGCGCACCTGGATATCGCGGGCGTCGCCAATGACGAAGGCAAGCGCGGCATGGCGACCGGCCGTCCGGTTGGCCTGCTGACGCAATGGCTGCTGGATCGCGTGGCGTGAAGTCGCCCGCAGGGCACGGGGACGGAGAACGCCGGGTGAGCGTTCTTCGTGACCGGACTGTTCCTGCGCCGACGCACGTTCCATTCCATATTCTCCATTTCCTGCCGGTCTGATGCGCGCCGACTTCTATCTCATCGCCAAGCCGCGTTTCCTCGACGAGCCGCTCAAGCTCGTCTGCGAGCTCGCGCGCAAGGCGTATGACGGCAACCACTGGACGCTCATCCTCGCGCGCGACGCCGCGCAGGCCGAGGAACTGGATGAGTTGCTGTGGGCGTTCGACGACGACGCCTACGTTCCTCACCAGATCGCCGGCACCGATCAAGAAGACGAAGTAACACCCGTGCTGATCGCGACGCCGGACGTCGACGCGCCTGCGCGCACGCTGGTGATCAACCTGCGTGACGACGCCTACGCCGGCCAGTGCGAACGCGTCCTCGAAGTCGTGCCTGCCGATCCGGCCGCGCGCGATCCGCTGCGCGAGCGCTGGAAGCAGTACAAGGCGCGCGGCTTCGACGTGAACAAGTACGACATGTAGCCGGCCGGGCGCGGCGACGAAACGGGAAGGAATCCACGCTTCCCCGCGTTCAGCCCTCGCCCGCCAGACCCCACGCAGTTCCGCGCATCCCCTTCCCTTTTTTCTGCTCCCGTCCCATGTCCCTCGCCTCCAGTTACGACCCCAAGACCTTCGAATCCCGTCTCTACGCGGAATGGGAAAGCGCCGGCCATTTCCGGCCGCGCGGCGAAGGCGAGCCCTACACCATCCTGCTGCCGCCGCCGAACGTCACCGGCACGCTGCACATGGGCCATGCGTTCCAGCACACGCTGATGGACGCACTGGTGCGCTACCACCGCATGCGCGGCTACGACACGCTGTGGCAGGTCGGTACCGACCACGCCGGCATCGCCACCGAAATGGTGGTCAGCCGCAACCTGGCGCTGGAAGGCAAGGGCGAGACCCGCGACTCGCTGGGCCGCGAAGGCTTCATCGGCAAGGTCTGGGAGTGGAAGCAGCAGTCCGGCGACACCATCGAGCGCCAGATGCGTCGCCTCGGCACCTCCGCCGACTGGTCGCGCAGCACTTTCACCATGG
>JAEZYE010000044.1 GCA_023419315.1 Pseudomonadota bacterium | reverse complement strand
GCGTACCGGCTGAACCAGGCGGGTGAGGCGGCGCTCGCCGTGCCGGTGCTGCGCCGCGTGCTGGCGATGTCGGAGGAAGAGCCGCAAAGCCATCGCGATCTCGCTCTGGCGCTCGCAGCCAGCGGTCACTACCAGGCCGCGGTCGATCGCCTGCATGAAGTGGTGCGCGGCGATTGGGATGACAGCTTCGGCGGCATCGCGCTGATCGCGCTCGGCGAACTTAACGCCATCGTCGCCACCGCGCCGCAACCGATCGATACGCACCGCATCGACGCCCGCCTGCTGCGCAACTTGCCGGTGGATCTGCGCGTGGTGCTGGGCTGGGACGCCGATGACAGCGACATGGATCTGTGGGTGACCGATCCGAACGGCGAGAAGTGCTACTACGGCAACCCGGGCACCTGGCAGGGCGGGCGCATGTCGCGCGACTTCACCGCCGGCTATGGCCCGGAGGAATTCCTGCTGCGCAAGGCCAAACCGGGCAAGTACACGGTCGAAGCGAACTTCTACGGCGAGCGGCAGGCGCTGCTGACGGGCGCGGTCAGCCTGGAAGTGCGGATGAGCCGCCATTTCGGAACGCGCCGGGAAGAAGTCGTGCCGGTGGTGCTGCGCCTGAAGGACGCGAAGCAGACGGTCTTCGTGGGCGAATTCGAAGTGCGTTGATCTCGATGCGCGCCGCGTCAACGGACAGCGGCGCGCATCCACGATTACCGGTTCGCCGTGATGCGTTCGGCGTCATGCGGCGCGGCGAGTGACGGCGGACGCTCGCGGAACTTCAGTCCGAACAGCGGTCGCAGCGCGGGCACGCGGCGGATCAGTTCGTAGCCGCCGAAGCAGAGCGCGAACGTGCACGCCACCAGCAGCAGGCCTTCCGGCAGGGCCGGCAGCGCGGACGGACGCAACTGCCACGCCAGGATGACGATGACGCTCTGGTGCAGTATGTACACGGTGAACACAGCCGGCGTGAGGTAGCGCAGCAGGGGGCGATCCGCATGGCGGAAGCGATACGCGAAACCGAACACCGCCGCGATCATCGTCCATTCGTTCAATGCCCAGATCACCCGCTGGAGCTGCCGCAACAGCTCGGGCGCCGGATGCGCATCGTCGTAGCCGCTGCCGTAGAAGTAGACGATCAGGAAGATGTAACTCGCCGCCGCCAGCGCCAGCGAGGTCCAGCGCAGTCGTTGCAGCGTCTCCCAGAATCCGTTGGCGCGTGCCAGCAGGAAGCCCAGCAGGAACACGCTGAAGTACTGCGCGTGGTTGTACCAGTCATCGACGAGGGCATGCGTGGATTCGAAGCGGTCGAGCATCAGCACGCGCACCGCCGCCAGCCACAGCCACGGCCCGATCAGCGCGCCCGCGCCCTGCAACCGTCGGGCGAGCCAGTCGCCCATCGCCGACAGACCGCGCGGCACCCATCGATCCAGCGCCCAGAGCACGACGGTGTACACCCACAGGTAGGCGACGAACCAGAGGTGGTTCCAGGTCGGCAGATCCAGGCAGCCGTCCTGGTCGCAGAAGCCCGGATCACCGGCCACGTAGCGCGCCCAGAACGCGAGGTAGCCGTCGTGATAGCCGCCGGGATATCCCGAATCCAGCACCTCGTAGTACGACTGCGGCGGCACGATGACCAGCATCCCGAAGATCAGCGGCACCAGCAATCGCCATGAGCGGCTGCGCAGGAAATTGCCGGAGCGCTTGCCCAGCAGGAACGCGCTGGCCGCGCCGGAGACCAGGAACAGCAGCGACAACCGCCACGGGCTGCTCAGCAACATGAAAGGTTCCAGTGTTTCGCCTGCGTGCGGGCTTTTGATGTGCCAGTCCCAGCTCACGTAGTACATGCCCACGTGATAAAGGACCAGCAGTCCGAACGCGCAGGCGCGCACCCAATCCAGATCGTGGCGACGTTCCATCCGCTTGCTCCGTGTGCGTGAGGACACCATTGCGCGGTCAACAACCCCGCGTTGCGAGCGCGAAGGGATTGCAGGCGGGCATCCGGGGACGAACCGCGGGTCCGGAGTGACGACCCGGGACGGCATCGGAAGTGCCTGCGCCTAGAATGCGCCGATGAATCCTGCCGCCCCCGACGACGCCTTCCACCGCTACCAACCGTGGCGACGCAGCGTGGAGGTCGGCTTCTGGGTCGTGAACATGATGGGCAACGCCATCGGCAACAGCATCACCGCGCTGATGGACGTCCGCCGCGCGGGCCTGTCGTTCCAGGCCTGGGAACCGGCCGTGTGGGAAGTGTCGAGTTCGCTGTTGCTGCTGGCGCTCGTGCCGGCGGTCGCCGCGTTCACCCGGCGCTTCCCGATCCTCTGGGACAACTGGCGTCGCCAGTTGCCGCGCTATCTGCTGGCCAGCGTGGTGTTCTCGCTCGTGCACGTGCTGGGCATGGTCGCCCTGCGCATGGCGGCGTATCACTGGCAGGGCAGTGCGTACGACTTCGGACCGTGGCCACGTGAACTGCTCTACGAATACCTGAAGGACATCCGCAGCTTCGCCGGCATTGCCGTGACCATCGAGGTCTACCGGATGCTGCTGCGGCGCTGGCAAGGGGAAGCGAGCCTGCTGGACGCGCCCGACGATGCACCGCCGCTGGAACCGGTGGAGCGTCCCGAACGCTTCCTCGTGCGCAAGCTGGGGCGCGAGTTCCTGGTGGCGGCGAACGACATCGAATGGCTGCAGGCCGCCGGCAACTACGTGAACCTGCGCGTGCGCGGCCATGACTATCCGCTGCGCTCGACCATCGCGGGCATCGAAGGCAAGCTCGACCCGCGGCGCTTCGCGCGCATCCATCGCAGCTACATCGTCAACCTCGATCAGGTTGCGTCCATCGAGCCACTGGACACCGGCGACGCACGCATCCATCTGCGCGACGCGACCACGCTGCCGTGCAGCCGCCGCTACCGGGCGGATCTGCGCGCACGCTCGGTCGCGGAGCCGGGCAGCTAGGTGCGGATGCCGGCCACGGCGTGGCTGGACATGATGTCGATCGCGCCCGCGCGCACCGCGCCCTGCGGTTGTTCCAGCACTTCGACGGCGGACAGTCCATCCGGCAACGCCTGGCCCCAGAATCCGGCCCAGGCGTTGCGATGGTCCTTGGCGGCGTACAGCGCGCGATCGGCCATGCGCAGGGCGTAACCCCAGTCGGCGCTTTCACCGGAGGGATCCGTCTGGAAGAACGGGAACGGCGCGAAACCGATCGAGACCGTCAGCGGCCACGGGCGGCCGTCCAGTTCCAGGCTCACGCCCAGTGCCTGATGCAGGCGCACCGCGAGTTCGCAGGCTTTCGAGGCGGTCATGTCGGCGCAGGCGACCATGAATTCCTCGCCGCCCCAGCGCGCCACGATGTCGCCCGGACGGCAGGCCTGTCGCAGCCGGCGCGCCAGTTCGACCAGCACCGTATCGCCGGCATGGTGACCGAGGCTGTCGTTGACCGCCTTGAAGTGGTCGATGTCGATCAACAGCAGCACATTGCGCGAACCCGGTACGCAGGGATGGTGCGCCATCGTGGCCAGCGCGTGCGTGGCGGCGCGCCGGTTCTTCAGGCCGGTCAACGGATCGGTCGCGCTGATGGTGCGCAGCTGCCGGTTCTTGCGCCGCTGCAACAGTGCGAGGGCGGCGGCGGCCAGCACCAGCAGGACGAGCAGGCCGATGGCGCCGTTGCGGATCAGCCGCGAACGCTCATCGGCCAGGCGGCGGATCTGGGTGTCGTGGCGCAGGCGTTCCAGCTCGCGCTGGGCGGCGGCGTTCTGGCTGCGGGCCTGCAGATCGGCCAGCAGATCCAGCCGTTGCTGCTTCATTGCCTGCGTTTCCAGCGTATGCAACTGCCGCCCGATGGCCAGCGTTTCTTCGGCCTGGCCCAGCGCGGCGTGCGCCGCCATCCATGCCATCAGGGCTTCCCGCTTTTCCTGCGGTTCCTCGGAAGCCTCCACGCGCTTCCACGCAGTGCGCGCGCTGTCGAGCGCGGAGGCGGGATCGCCGGCCTGGCGTTGCAGGTTGGACAGCTTCGCCAGCGTCAGCGCTTCGCCGCCGGTATCGCCCGACTGCCGCTGCGCAG
Source organism: Pseudomonadota bacterium (assembly GCA_023419315.1). Lineage (GTDB taxonomy): Bacteria > Pseudomonadota > Gammaproteobacteria > Xanthomonadales > Xanthomonadaceae > Pseudoxanthomonas_A. The sequence goes on along the minus strand of JAEZYE010000044.1, from coordinate 83,601 downwards.
CCAGCACGTCCTGCAGGACGGTGCGCGCCTGGCTGAGCCGGTGCTGGCTGATCCAGATGCCGGCGCGCTCGGAGCGCAGCCGCTGGACGACCAACTGGTTGTTCTGCTGCTTTGCGACCGCCTCGCCTTCGTCCAGCGTCTTCAGCGCTTCGTCGGTGCGCCCCAGCCGCGCCAGGTTGACCGCGTGGTTGTAGAGCAGGACCGGGTCCTGGTAGTCGACCGCCGCGCCCGCGGCGATCGCGTCGCGGTAGTAGCGGTCAGCGACTTCCGGCGAGTCCAGGTAGTCGGCATGAATCAGGCCGACATTGGTCAGCGTGGCCAGCCGCGTCATCGCGGCGTCCTCGTTGCCCAGCCCGGCGGCGAGATCATGGGCTTTCAGGTAAGCCGCCTCGGCGCGGTGGATCTGGCCGGCGCTGTGGAAGAATTGTCCGGCCTGCGAATGCGCGCGCAGCTTGATGTCCGGCGCCAGCGACGGATGCGCCTGGACGCGTTGCTCCATGAGCGCCGCCGAACTTACCGCCAGTTCGTCCTTGCCCAGCACGCTCGCCGCCATGCCCTGGCAGCTGATCGCCTTGATTTCCTCTTCGGGCGGCAGGCCGGGCGTCTTCAGCAGCTCGGCGGCCAGTTCCAGCGCCTTGGCCGGATCATTCCGGCGCAGTTGCAGGCATTGAGCGACGCGTTCCTGCATGCCGGCCGGGGACGGACCCGCGGCGTCCGCGGAAGCGGCAACGACAAGACACCAGCCCGTCAGGAGCAGCCATGTGCGCCGCCGGCGCGGGGAAGTGACAGTCACGGAACGGAGCAAAGGCATCGCGCGTTTCGACGGGGGAGGTGAGCATGAGGGATCTGCAATTTCCGTTCCAGCCTTCGGCGATGACGCCCCGTGAAAACCAGCCTGCGGCGTGGCTCTGCTATCCTTGCCGACCGTTTTTCTGCCCGCCTGCCTCGCCATGATCGAACTGAACCCCATCCGCCAGTGCATCGCCGATCTGCAGGAACGGTTGGCCTCGCTACGGGGGTATCTTTGACTACGATTCCAAGCGCGAACGCCTGGAAGAGGTCAACCGCGAGCTGGAAAGCCCGGACATCTGGAACAACCCCGAATACGCCCAGCAACTGGGGCGCGAGCGCTCGCTGCTGGACAAGACCGTCAACGGCATCCGCGAACTCGATGAAGGTCTGACCGGCGCCAGCGAACTGCTGGATCTGGCCGAAAGCGAAAACGACGAGGAAACCGCGCAGGCCGTGGTGGACGACGTGGAGCGCTATGCCACCCACGTCGACAAGCTCGAATTCCAGCGCATGTTCTCCGGCGAGATGGACAGCGCCAACGCATTCGTCGATATCCAGGCCGGCGCCGGCGGCACCGAAGCGCAGGACTGGGCGGAAATCCTGCTGCGCATGTACCTGCGCTGGGCCGACTCGCGCGGCTGGAAAGTCGAACTGATGGAAGCCAGCGATGGCGAAGTCGCCGGCATCAAGTCCGCGACGTTCCGCGTCGAAGGCGATTACGCCTACGGCTGGCTGAAGACCGAAATCGGCGTGCACCGCCTCGTGCGCAAGTCGCCGTTCGATTCCGACAACCGCCGCCATACCAGCTTCACCTCGGTGTTCGTGTCGCCGGAAGTCGATGACAACATCGACATCGACATCAATCCGGCCGACCTGAAGACCGACGTCTATCGCTCTTCGGGCGCCGGTGGCCAGCACGTCAACAAGACCGAATCGGCCGTGCGCATCACCCACGTGCCCAGCGGCGTGGTGGTGGCCTGCCAGACCGAGCGCAGCCAGCACGCCAACCGCGATCGCGCGATGAAGATGCTGAAGGCCAAGCTCTACGAAATCGAAATCCAGAAGCGCAACGCCGAGAAGAGCGCGCTGGAAGCAACCAAGTCCGACATTGGCTGGGGCAGCCAGATCCGCAACTACGTGCTCGATCAGAGCCGCATCAAGGATCTGCGCACCGGCATCGAACGCACCGACACCCAGAAGGTGCTCGACGGCGATCTGGACGAGTTCCTCGAAGCCAGCCTCAAGTCCGGCCTGGAAGCCGGCGCCAAACGCATCGACGCCTGATCCGGTGCGGGCCCGTCCCGCTCCCGACCTCAGGCATGCTCGCTCCACCGAGTCGCTCTTCGCCCGCATCCGCCCGCAAAACCAACGCACACGCCAACCGACATGACCGAACAGACGCCCGCGACGCCCGCACCCGCCGACGAGAACAGCCTCATCGCCGAGCGCCGCGCGAAACTCACGGCCTTGCGCGGGCAGGGCATCGCCTATCCGAACGACTTCCGCCGCGGCACCTTCGCCGGCGACCTGCAGGCCGAATACGCGGATCAGGAGCTGTGGACGGCCGAAGCGCTGGAAGCCGGCGGCCGCCGCGTCAGCCTGGCCGGACGCCTGATGGCCAAGCGCGTGATGGGCAAGGCCAGCTTCGTGCAGATCCAGGACGAGTCCGGACGCATCCAGCTGTTCCTGCAGTCGAACACGCTGGGCGAGGTCTATGACGCGTTCAAGGGCTGGGACATCGGCGACATCATCGCCGTCGAGGGCGCGCTCACCCGCACCCGGACCGGCGAACTTTCGGTCAAGGCCGACGCGCTGCGCCTGCTGACCAAGGCCCTGCGCCCGCTGCCGGACAAGTGGCACGGGCTGTCGGACGTCGAGCAGCGCTACCGCCAGCGTTATGTCGATCTGATTGTCACGCCGGAAGCGCGCGAAGTCTTCATCAAGCGCTCGAAAATCATCCGCGCGATGCGCGAGTGGCTGGATGCGCGCCGCTTCCTGGAAGTGGAAACGCCGATGATGCATTACATCCCCGGCGGCGCGGCGGCCAAGCCGTTCGTCACCCATCACAACGCGCTCGATCTGGATCTCTATCTGCGCGTTGCGCCGGAGCTCTACCTGAAGCGGCTGGTCGTCGGTGGACTGGAGCGCGTCTACGAAATCAACCGCAATTTCCGCAACGAGGGCGTGAGTACGCGGCACAACCCGGAGTTCACCATGCTGGAGTTGTACGAGGCCTACGCCACGTACAACGAGATCATGGACCTGACCGAATCGGTCATCCGCGATGTCGCGCATGAAGTGCTCGGCACTGGCAGCGTGACATGGGAAGGACGCGACATCGATCTGGAGCCGGCATTCCGCCGCTGGCGCATGGACGAAGCGGTGCGCCACCACAATCCGGACATCAGCCTGGCCGATTGCACCGATCGCGACGCGCTCGTGCGCCATTGCGAACGCCTGCGCATCAACGTGAAGCCGTCGTATGGCTGGGGCAAGCTGCTGCTGGAAATCTTCGAGAAGACGGTCGAGCACACGCTGATCCAGCCGACCTTCATCACCGATCATCCCGTCGAAGTGTCTCCGCTGGCACGCGCCAACGATCGCGATCCCGGCTACACGGATCGCTTCGAACTGTTCATCAACGGCAAGGAGATCGCCAACGGTTTCTCCGAGCTCAACGATCCCGAAGACCAGGCGGCACGCTTCCAGGCACAGGTCGAGGCGAAGGAGGGCGGCGATGACGAAGCTATGCACTACGACGCCGACTACATCCGCGCGCTGGAAGTGGGGCTGCCGCCGACCGGTGGACTGGGCATCGGCATCGATCGCATGGTCATGATGATGACCGGCTCGGACTCGATTCGTGATGTGCTGCTGTTCCCCTACATGCGGCCCGAACACCACGGCTGATCTTCGGCCGCGGCGACCACCGGACTGCCCTCATGGGGCAGGAGTGACGCACCGGGTCCAAACGGCTGCGTCGGGATCCGGCAAGGCACGCCGCTGTATCCGCCGATACACTGGGGCGCGATCCGGTTTCGCCCCCGCGCCAGCGCCATCCAGCGTGATCGCGGTCATGTTTCGCGCAAGGACGTTCAGTTTCCCACCGGGATGGCACGCTTTCTGCATCAGATTTCCCGCAATGATGCCGCTATACCGTGTCAGCCAGCGAAGGAACGAGGGTGCTGGTGTGCGCGTCCCACGTTCCGATCAACCGTTCCAGCGGCGAGTTCAGGGAATTCCATGTTAGATGCCAGTGCAGCCAACACCGGAGTATTCTTGCCCGACAGCCACTTCATGTGGCCTCAAGGGGCGGGAAGCGCTTTGAATATCGTCATCGTCGACGACCAGACTTCGGCGCGCACGATGCTGCGCCACGTGATCGAGGACATCGCCTCGGAACTGAACGTGCACGATTTCGGCGATCCCCAGGTAGCGCTGGAATGGTGCGAACGCAACCGCACCGATCTGCTGCTTCTGGACTACCGCATGCCGGGCATGGACGGGCTGGAGTTCGCCCGCCGGTTCCGCCGCCTGCCGCTGCATCGCGATATCCCCATCATCCTGATCACCGTGGTCGGCGACGAGCCGATCCGCCAGGCGGCGCTGGAAGCCGGCGTCATCGATTTCCTGGTCAAGCCGGTGCGTCCGCGCGAACTGCGTGCCCGCTGCCGCAACCTGCTGCAACTGCGCCAGCAGTCCGAGAACGTCAAGCAGCGCGCGCTTTCGCTGGAGCAGCGACTGCTCTCGAGCATGCATGAAGTCGAAGAGCGCGAACGCGAAACACTTTCGCGCCTGGCCCGCGCCATCGAGTACCGCGACAGCGGCACCAGCGCGTATCTGGAGCGGATGGCGCACGTGGCGGCACTGATCGCCGAACAGCTGGGCCTGTCGGAAGACGAAGTGCGCGCCATCGAACTGGCCGCGCCGCTGCATGACATGGGCAAGATCGCCATTCCCGATTCGGTGCTGATGAAGGCCGGCCCGCTGACCGAGGAAGAAACCGAAGTCATGCGCCGGCATCCCAAGATCGGCCACCAGTTGCTGTCCGGCAGCCAGAACCGCTTCATCCAGACCGGCGCGGTCATCGCGCTGCGCCACCACGAACGCTACGACGGCAGCGGCTACCCGGACGGCCTGATTGGCGACGAAATTCCGTTGGAAGCCAGGATAGTGGCGGTTGCGGACGTGTTCGATGCGTTGATCTCGCCGCGCCCGTACAAGAAGGCCTGGGACAAGGATGCGGCGCTGGCATACCTGTATGCGCAGCGCGGCCGGCTGTTTGATCCGAACTGCGTGGACGCGCTGATCCGTGGACGCGAGCGCCTGGACGATATCTGCCAGCGCTACTCGACGGTGCAGAGTCGTCCCGGGATGGAATGATCCATGGAACGCAATCTCGCCGCCTGGATGAAAAGCCGTCTGGCCAATCGGCCGGACAGCGAGCACGGGCAGACGGCGATCCGCATCGTCATCTTCCTCGGCGTCATCGCCTACATGGCCGGTTCCGCCGTGCTCGGCACGCTGGAGCCGGACGTGTACCGCTGGTCCGCCGCCATGAGCGGAGTCGGGGCGGGCGTCGGCATTGCCATAATGATCGGAATCCTGATCCGGCCGGGTAAATCCCATGTCCGCCGCATCATCGGGATGATCACCGACTACGGCCTGATGACCGTGGCGATGGTGCTCAAGGGCGAGCCGCTCGCGTGGCTGTACGTGATCCTGATGTGGGTGACGGTCGGCAACGGCCTGCGTTACGGCAATCGCTATCTGCTGGGTGCGGTGGCTTCGGCCTGCATCAGCTTCGGCATCGTGCTGGCGCTCAATGACTACTGGAAAGAGAACCTGCCGCTGGGCCTCGGTCTGTGGGCGGGCCTGGTCGCCGTTCCGCTGTACCTGTCCGGCTTGCTGCGCGATCTGACCCGCGCGACCGAAGAGGCGCGTCGCGCCAACGAGGCCAAGAGCCGCTTCCTGGCCAACATGAGCCACGAGTTCCGCACGCCGTTGAACGGGCTGGCCGGCATGTCGGAACTGCTCGCGACCACACGGCTGGACAGCGAACAGCGCGAATGCCTTTCGACGATCCAGGCATCGACCCGCAGCCTGCTGGCGCTGGTCGAAGACGTGCTCGATATCTCCGCCATCGAAGCGGGCAAGCTGAAGCTCAACGTGGTCGAGTTCTCGCCGCGCGAAGTGGTGGAGAGCATCGGCTTGATCCTGCTGCCGCAGGCGCGCAGCAAGCAGCTCAACTACGAAGTGCAGATCGACCCCAACGTACCGCGGCTGCTGCGCGGCGATTCCGGGCACCTGCGCCAGGTGTTGCTGAACCTCGCGGGCAACGCGGTCAAGTTCACCGATCAGGGCGAGGTGCGCTTACATGTCGCGGTTGCGGATGCGAACGGCCCGCACAGCCGGCTGCGTTTCACGGTGACGGATACCGGCATCGGCATTCCGGCGTCGGTACGCGATCGCCTGTTCGAGGCGTTCGAGCAGGCGGATGTCAGCCTGGCCCGCCGCTACGGCGGCACCGGTCTGGGCACGACGATCGCGAAGGGCCTGACCGAAGCGATGGGCGGCACGATCGGTTTCGAAAGCAGCGAACAGCGGGGCAGTTCGTTCTGGGTCGAACTGCCGTTCGATGAAGTGCAGCCGCGCGTGGTCACGCCGGCCGTGCACGCGCCCGCCAACTGGCTGGAAGAAACTGCGCCGGCCGGTGCGGAAAACATCATCGCGTTCTCGGATCCGTTCCTGCGCCACCGCGCCCGCGTGCGCAGCATGCAGATCCTCGTGGCCGATGATCACGAAGCCAACCGCATGGTCGTGCAGCGCCTGCTGCAGAAGGCCGGCCATCGCGTCGCCTGCGTCAACGGCGGTGAAGAAGTGCTCAATGCGCTGGAGTCGTTCGACTACGACGCAGTGATCTGCGACCTGCACATGCCGGACGTGAGCGGTCTGGATCTGCTCAAGCAGTTGCGTGTCATGGAAGCCGGCAGCCCGCAGCGGACGCCGGTCGTGATCCTCAGCGCCGACGTCACCCCGGATGCGATCCGCAATTGCGAACGTGCCGGCGCGCGCGCCTTCCTCGCCAAGCCCGTGGTCGCCACGCGACTGCTGGATACGCTGGCCGATATCGCCACCAACGGTGCGATTGCGCCCGCTACGCCCGTGGTCGCGCAGTCGTCCGCGCGCGGCATGGGCGACGAAATTCTGGACGTCACCGTGCTCGACGAACTGAGTGCGCTCAGCATGGGCGAGGCGTTCGAGCGCGAGTTCATCGCCCAGTGCCTCAACGATGCGGACGGCTGCATTGGCGCGATGGCGCATGCAATGGAACACGGCCAGGGCGAGCACCTGCGCGATCATGCGCACGCGCTGAAGGGCGTTGCGAGCAACCTGGGTCTGGTGAAGCTCGCCGCGGCGGCGAGTGAACTGATGCGGCTGGCCGATTGGCAGGTAGCGCGCGAATGGCGTCAGCGCCTGGCGGCGGTCAACTCGTATCTTGCCCAGGGACGCGCGGCGCTCGAAGCACGCGAACGCGCCCGGCAGTCCGCCGGTCAGGGCGGCAACAGCGAACGGAACAACTGAAGGAAGCGGACTCGCCGCGTTTTCATCTGTGCGGGCGGGCGGCCGAAGCCAACCCGCCATTCGGTGACTGCCTTGCGCAATCCCCGCCCCCTGTGATGGCTTGATTCAAAGGCGCATCAGGTCAGGCGATTGCATCGGTGCTTACGCAGCCTGGCTGCCGGCACGCTTTTCCTGCGCACGCACGATGCGCTCCATCATGCGCAGCGACTTGTCGCCCAGCGCCAGCGCCGTATCGACCCACACCTCGGTGATGTTCATCAGTTCGTCGTAGCTCACGCGCTGCGCGATTCCACGCACCGAATTCATCGCCAGGTGCGAATACGGCGCACGCTGCTGCTGGCGGATCAGATCCTGCACGGCGGCTTCGCCCTGTCCCTTCGGCACCAGCACGTCGACGATGCCCATCTTGTGGAATTCGTCGCTGGTGTACATGTTGCCTTCCAGGATGATCCGCTCGGCCAGCTGCGGCGACACGCGCTTGCACAGGAAGGAATAGGCGCCCATGCCCGGGAACAGGCCGAACAGCACTTCCGGCAGACCCATTTCGACGCCTTCCTCGGCGACGATGGTGTGGCAGGCCAGCGCCATTTCCAGGCCGCCGCCGAGCGCATCGCCCTGGACCAGCGCAATTGTCCGGACGTCACCGCCCAGGCCGGTGTGCAGGGTGTAGACGCCGTCGATGCAGCGGCGCGCATAGGCCAGCAGATGTTCGCGGTTGTTGGCGCGGATCAGCTTGGCGAACAGGTCGAGGTCGCCACCGAGGTTGAAGGCGTTCGAGGCGGACGCGAGCACGAAATGGCGCAGGCGGCCGGGCTGGCGCTCGCTCTCGCGCAGCGTGATGGACGAGGTGAAGCTCCACATTTCGTCCAGCAGCTCGCTGCGGAAGCAGGGGCGGGAACCACGCGGAGCGTCATTGTGCATGTACATCCAATGGCTGTTGCCATCGGGGGCGGACTCCGCACGGATGGTGGAGAAATGGCGGGTGCGCTGCAGCTTTTCGACGTTGTTCATGACGACTCCTGGTTTGGCGGGGTAGGCCAGATGGTGAAACGGTGCGGGAAGGGGATGTGACGGACACGGCCGGATGCTACACCTGAACGAAAGGTTAAAAGCTCCATCACGCCATGTATGTGGCATCGCACTGGTATTCCAGCCGGTCAAAGTCGATAAATGTGATGGACATCGCAACTTTGGCGCTCAAGTTTTGGGCGGACAGAAAAAAGGCCGGTCTGCGCCGGCCTTTTTCCTTCAGTGCGTCGCGGTAGATGGGGGGACCGGGTCGCGCAATTCCTTGCGCAGGATTTTGCCGACATTGGTCTTCGGCAGTTCCGTGCGGAACTCGATGTAGCGCGGCTGTTTGTAGCCGGTGAGGTTGTCCCGGCAGTACGCCTTGATCTGATCGGCCGTCAGGTTCGGATCCTTCTTGACCACGAACACTTTCACCGCTTCGCCCGAACGCTCGTCCGGCACGCCGATGGCGGCCACTTCCAGCACGCCTTCAAGACCGGCGATGACGTCTTCCACCTCGTTCGGATACACGTTGAACCCGGACACCAGAATCATGTCCTTTTTGCGATCCACGATGTAGAAGAAGCCGTCGGCATCCATCTTGGCCATGTCACCGGTGTGCAGCCAGCCGTCGGCGTCGATGCTCTTGGCCGTTTCTTCCGGACGCTGCCAATATCCCTTCATCACCTGCGGACCGCGGATGCAGAGCTCGCCCACTTCGCCCATCGGCATCGTGTTGCCGTCGTCATCCTTCAGGCACGCATCGGTGGACGGAATCGGCAGGCCGATGGCGCCGTTGTAGTCCTTCAGATCCATCGGGTTGATGCACGCGGCCGGCGCGGTTTCGGTCAGGCCGTAGGCTTCGACCAGGGTCACGCCGGTGACCTTCTTCCAGCGTTCGGCCACCGCCCGCTGCACGGCCATGCCACCGCCCAGCGTGAGATGCAGGCGCGAGAAGTCCACCTGATCGAAGCCGGGCGTATTGAGCAGGCCGTTGAACAGCGTGTTGACGCCGGTGATGGCGGTGAACTTGATGTCGCGGATTTCCTTGACGAAGCCGGCCATGTCGCGCGGGTTGGTGATCAGATGGTTCGAAGCGCCGAACTTCATGAAGACCAGGCAGTTCGCCGTCAACGCGAAGATGTGGTACAGCGGCAGCGCGGTGACGATCAGCTCGCCGTCAGGCTTGACGTTGCGGCCAATCCACGCCGACGCCTGCTGCATGTTCGCGACCATGTTGCGATGGGTGAGCATCGCGCCCTTGGCCACGCCGGTGGTGCCGCCGGTGTACTGCAGGAATGCGATGTCGTCCGGTGCGATGTCCAGCGACGGCAGTGCATGCAGGCGACCGAGCGTAAGCGTGTCCTTGAAGCGCACGGCGCCGGAGATGTCGTAGTCCGGCACCATCTTCTTGACGTACTTGAGCACGAAGTTGATTACCGAACCCTTGGGGAAGCCGACCAGATCGCCCAGCCCGGTGGTGATCACCTGCTTCAATGCGGGCGCGGCACCGCCGGCGATGGATTCCTGCACCGTCTTGCCGAAGTTGTCCACGACCAGCAGCACCGCCGCGCCGGAATCGACGAGCTGGTGCTTGAGTTCGCGCGGCGTGTACATCGGGTTGACGTTGACGACGGTGAGTCCCGCGCGCAGCACACCGAAGATCGCAATCGGATACTGCAGGCAGTTGGGCATCATGATCGCGACGCGATCGCCCTTCTTCAGCTTGAGTTCGTTCAACAGATAGGAAGCGAACTGCTGGCTCAGTGCATCGACTTCGCCGTACGTCAGGCTTTTGCCGAAGTTCGAGAAAGCCACGCGATCACGGTAGCGCTCGATCGCGTTTTCCAGCACCGACACGACGGAACGGAATTCATCCAGATCGATTTCGTGCGGGACGCCTTGCGGGTAGCTCTTGAACCACGGACGTTCCTGACTCATCTTTCGATCCCTCCCCAGGGGTTGTGCAATGGGTGACGTCATGACACGAACGCACGAGTGCGACATGCCGGCGAATGTCCGGAGCATACCGTTCCGGATGGAAAAGGCGAAGCGCCACGCAAGCGTAATCGCGCGCATCAGCGGCGATCTGGCCAGGACATTGCGGGTTTCGGCAGTACTCGCGCTGGCGGCGTGCAGCGGGGAAACGCCCGAGCAAGTGTTGCGCGCGGAGCTTGCCGGCGTGCAGGAAGCCATCGAGCAGGGCGATGTGCAGAAGGCGATTTCCGTGGTGTCCGAGGATTTCGGGGGACCAAACGGAATGGATCGTGCTGCGTTGCACAACCTGTTGCGCATGCAGGTGATCGGGGGCAGGCGGATCGGCGTGACGACGACACCGTTCCGGATCGACATCCAAGGCGACGATGCCACGGTGACGTTCGATGCGGTGCTGACCGGCAGCGGACAAGGACGCTGGATGCCGGATCGCGCGGGCGCGTACGAAGTGACGACGGGCTGGCGATTCAGCGGTGATGACTGGCAGTTGCATCACGCCGACTGGCAGGCACGTCGCTGATCGCGGCTCCCTGCGCCCGTCATCGGCAACGCATGTACGGCGAGCCTTCGACCAGGGCGCGATTGCGTGCGGAAAGTGCCGGACCGCCCGGATAGCCTTCGTCTTGCGGTTCGATGGTGACGACGCCCGGCTTCTCGCCCGCGTTGAATGTCATCAGCACCGGATAGTTGCCGTCACGTCCGAACGGAAAGAACCACTGGCTGCTGCCCGCATACGTGTTGCCGCCGAAGCTGGCCGCGTATTCAAGTGACGTGATCTGATCGCTCCTGCCGCCGACTTCGAAGCGCATGCCCGCGGCATCCACTTCGAACCGGGGCGAGCGCTGGCAATCGCCGCCCGGCGCGTAGCGTCCGTGCAGGGCGCCGAAATCCTTCATGCCCTGGATTTCCACCGAGAAGGCGGGTGCGACCGCCGCCGCCGATGCGATACCGAATCCCAGTGCAGAGACGATGGCTGAGGTGCGCATGGCGTGCTCCCGGCGGGACGCAAGCACGCCCCTTCGATGGCATCCACGCAGGCCGGCACCGAATGCGGCAACCGTTCGGCGGAAATGGCCCGCTTCCCGCAAAAGGGAAGCGGGCCGATGCGATCACGCGGCCTTGCGCGCGGCGAGCTGGCGCAACACGTAATGCAGCAGTCCGCCGTGGCGGAAATATTCGACTTCCTTCGGCGTCAGCAGCAGCACCTTGGCTTCGAAGCGGACTTCCGTACCGTCGGCGCGTCGTGCCGTCACTTGCGCTCGCTTGGACTGGCCATCCTGCAGCCCGGTGATGTCGAAGACTTCCGAACCGTCGAGACCCAGGCTCTGCGCGTTTTCACCGTCCATGAACTGCAGCGGCAGCACGCCCATGCCAACCAGGTTGGAACGGTGGATGCGTTCGAAACTCTCGGCGAATACCGCCTTCACGCCCAGCAGGTTGGTGCCCTTGGCCGCCCAGTCACGCGAGGATCCGGTGCCGTATTCCTTGCCCGCGAGCACGACCAGCGGCACATCGTCGGCCTTGTACTTCATCGCGGCGTCGTAGATGGAGAGCTTCTCCGTTTCGCCGCCGCCACGCGGGAAATACAGCGTGTTGCCACCTTCCTCGCCGCCGAACATCAGGTTCTTGATGCGGATGTTGGCGAATGTGCCGCGCACCATCACGTCGTCGTTGCCGCGACGGCTGCCGTAGCTGTTGAAGTCGACCGGCTGCACGCCACGCGAGATGAGGAAACGTCCAGCGGGTGAATCCTTCTTGATGTTGCCGGCCGGCGAGATGTGGTCGGTGGTGATCGAATCACCGAACAGGCCCAGCACGCGTGCGCCATGCACATCGCCAATGCGGCCGACCGACATCGTCATGCCGTCGAAGTAGGGCGGGTTCTTGATGTACGTCGAATCGTTGTCCCACGCATACAGTTCGCCATCGGGCGAGGCGATCGTGTTCCAGCGCGTGTCGCCCTTGAAGACGTCGGCGTAGTTCTTCGCGAACATCTCGGGACCGATCGTCCTGGCGATGAAGTCGCCGATTTCGTGATTGCTGGGCCAGATGTCCTTGAGATAGACCGGTTGTCCGTCACTGCCGATACCGAGCGGTTCGCGGGTGAGATCGATGTCGGTCGTGCCCGCGATGGCATAGGCCACCACCAGCGGCGGCGAGGCCAGATAGTTCATCTTCACTTCCGGGTGCACGCGGCCTTCGAAATTGCGGTTGCCCGACAGGACGGAAGTGACGACCAGATCGCCGGTCGCGATGCCGGCGCTGACTTCGACCGGCAGCGGACCGGAATTGCCGATGCACGTCGTGCAGCCGTAACCGACGACATAGAAGCCGAGCTTCTCCAGATCGTCCAGCACGCCGGCTTTTTCGAGGTAGTCGGTGACCACGCGCGAACCCGGTCCCAACGACGTCTTGACCCACGGCTTGCGCGTCAGGCCCTTGGCTGCCGCATTGCGCGCCAGCAGGCCGGCGCCGATCATCACCGCAGGGTTGGACGTGTTGGTGCACGAGGTGATCGCGGCGATCACCACTGCGCCATCCTTGAGCCGCACCGTCTGATCATCGATGGTGATATCGGCGTAGCCCCGGCTGAGCGCCTCGTTGCCGACGGCCGAGCCGCCGCCTTCGGAGACGAACGCCGCCACCGCCGGACTGCGCTTGTCACGCGCATCGGCGAACGGCGTGAGGTTGTCGCGGAAGTTCTGCTTCACGTCTTCCAGCAACACGCGATCCTGCGGGCGCTTCGGGCCGGCCAGCGAAGGCTTCACTTCACCCATGTCCAGTTCCAGCGTCGCGCTGTATTGCGCGTGCGGGCTGTTCGCGTCGTGCCACAGGCCCTGCGCGCGCGCGTAGGCTTCGACCAGCGCGATCTGCGCGTCGCTGCGGCCGGACAGGCGCAGGTAGTTCAACGATTCGGCGTCGATGGGGAAAATGCCGCAGGTCGCACCGTACTCCGGCGCCATGTTGCCGATGGTGGCGCGATCGGCCAGCGGTAGGTGCTGCAGGCCATCGCCGTAGAACTCGACGAACTTGCCGACCACGCCCAGCTTGCGCAGCATCTGCGTCACCGTCAGCACCAGATCGGTGGCGGTCGCGCCTTCCGGCAACTTGCCGGTGAGCTTGAAGCCGACAACCTGCGGAATGAGCATCGAAGAAGGCTGGCCGAGCATCGCGGCTTCCGCTTCGATGCCGCCCACGCCCCAGCCCAGCACGCCGATGCCATTGATCATCGTCGTATGCGAGTCGGTGCCGAACACCGTGTCCGGATAGGCGAGGGTTTCGCCGTCCTTCTGCGCGGTCATCACCACGCGCGCGAGGTTTTCCAGATTCACCTGGTGGACGATGCCGGTGTTGGGCGGCACGACCTTGAAGTTGTGGAACGCCTTCTGGCCCCATCGCAGGAAGCCGTAGCGCTCCTTGTTGCGGTCGAATTCGATCTTGCCGTTGAGATCCAGCGCATCCGGCTTGCCGAAGACATCGACCTGCACGGAGTGGTCGATCACCAGTTCGGATGGAATCAGCGGGTTGATGCGGTCCGCGTCGCCGCCCAGCTTGACCACCGCATCGCGCATCGCGGCCAGATCGACCACGCACGGCACGCCGGTGAAATCCTGCAGCACCACGCGCGCCGGCATGAACGCGATCTCGGTATCCGGTTCCTGTGTAGCGTCCCACTGGGCCACGGCCTGGATGTGTTCCGCCGTGACCGTCACGCCATCCTCGCAGCGCAGCAGGTTCTCCAGCAGGATTTTCATGGAGTAGGGCAGCCGTGCGATGTCGAAGCGTTCGCCGAGCTTCGGCAGGCTGAAATAGGTGAAGGACTGGCCGTTGACGTCGAGCCGGCTGCGGGTGGCGAAGGAATCACTCATGGAGGAGGCTCCTGTGGCTTGGGGGAAAGGGCGCCCGGAAAGCGCGTTCCCGCCCTGTCCGTGGTGCTGGCAATGTGTGCATTCATTATCCACACAATGATGGAAAGGCCCGACACGACTTCCGGAGGGGGCGCGGGTGGGCCGGGCGGTATGCCTGGCCGATGGAGTATGCAGGGAAAAGTATGTATTATCCGTGCATACTCAAGCCTGCCCGGAGCCCGAGATGGAAGCCACCGTCGCCGAACGCGGCCAGATCACGCTGCCCAAGGCCGTGCGTGACGCGCTGGGCCTGACCAAGGGCAGCGTGCTCAAGGTGGAGCTGGAGGGCAGCCGCATCGTCCTGCGCAAGAGCGTCGATGACGCCATTTCGCGCGCGCGGGGCCGTTTCAAGCTGGACGGCTTTGAAAGCACCGACGACGCCATGCGCACCATTCGCGGTCGCGCGCCGGGCGAGCCGCTGGATCGTTGAGCATGATCGCGCTGGATTCCTCCGTCCTCATCGACCTGCTGTCCGACGGCCCACAGGCCGACGCCGCCGAAGCCTGCCTGCGCCAATGCCTGAGCGCCGGGCCGGTGGTGATCAGCGATGTCGCGCTGGCGGAAGTCTGCAGCGCGTTGCGTGATGGATCCGAAGCGCTGGCGGTGCTGGAGGAAATGAGCATCCGTTTCAGTCCGCTTGAAGCCAAATCCGCCCTGCGTGCGGGGGAAATGCAGCGGCGTCATCGTCAACGCGATGCCGTACGCACCCGCGCCGTCCCCGATTTCCTCATCGGTGCCCACGCCTTGCTCCAGTGCAATGGCTTGATCACCCGTGACGATCGTTTCTACCGCGATTACTTCAAGGGCCTGAAGTTGATCGTGCCTGTCGCCGAATAGCCCAAGCACCCCGTCGTACCGTCATTCAACGAATCCGGAGTCACCCATGTTGGAAGCCTATCGCCACCACGTTGCCGAGCGCGCCGCGCTGGGCATTCCGCCGCTGCCGCTGACGGCGCAGCAGACCGCCGACGTCATCGAACTGCTGAAGGCGCCGCCGGCCGGCGAGCAGGACTTCCTCGTTGACCTCATCGCCAACCGCGTTCCGGCCGGCGTCGACGACGCGGCCAAGGTCAAGGCTTCGTACCTGGCGGCGGTTGCGTTCGGCAACGAGAAGTGCCCGCTGATCACCCGCGAGCGCGCGACCGAACTGCTGGGCACGATGCTGGGCGGCTACAACATCCATCCGCTGGTGGAGCTGCTGGACGATGCGCAGGTCGGCGGGATCGCCGCCAACGCGCTGAAGCACACGCTGCTGATGTTCGATGCGTTCCATGACGTCAAGGACAAGGCCGACAAGGGCAACGCCAACGCCAAATCCGTACTGCAGAGCTGGGCCGATGCCGAGTGGTTCACCAGCAAGCCGGAAGTGCCGCAGAGCCTGACCGTCACCGTGTTCAAGGTGCCGGGCGAAACCAACACGGACGATCTGTCGCCGGCCCCGGACGCGACCACGCGCCCGGACATCCCGATGCATGCGCTGGCGATGCTGAAGAACAAGCGCGAAGGCGCACCGTTCACGCCGGAAGAAGACGGCAAGCGCGGCCCGATCGCGTTCATCCAGTCACTGGCCGACAAGGGCCATCCGGTGGCTTACGTCGGTGACGTGGTGGGCACGGGCTCCAGCCGCAAGTCCGCGACCAACTCCGTGTTGTGGTGGACGGGCGAGGACATTCCGTACATCCCGAACAAGAAGTTCGGCGGCGTCTGCCTGGGCAGCAAGATTGCCCCGATCTTCTACAACACGATGGAAGACGCCGGTGCGCTGCCGATCGAGCTCGACGTGTCGAAGATGGACATGGGCGATGTGGTTGAACTGCGTCCGTACGAAGGCAAGGCGCTGAAGAACGGCGAGGTGATCGCCGAATTCTCGGTGAAGTCCGACGTGCTGTTCGACGAAGTGCGCGCCGGTGGCCGCATTCCGCTGATCATCGGCCGCGGCCTGACCGCCAAGGCGCGCGAAGCGCTCGGCCTGGCGCCGTCGGCGCTGTTCCGACTGCCGCAGAATCCGGTCGATACCGGCAAGGGTTTCAGCCTGGCGCAGAAGATGGTCGGCCGTGCCTGCGGCTTGCCGGAAGGCCAGGGCATCCGTCCGGGTACGTATTGCGAACCGAAGATGACCTCGGTGGGTTCGCAGGACACCACCGGCCCGATGACCCGCGATGAGCTGAAGGATCTCGCGTGCCTCGGCTTCTCCGCCGATCTGGTGATGCAGTCGTTCTGCCACACCGCTGCGTATCCGAAACCGGTCGACGTCAAGACGCACCACGAACTGCCGGCCTTCATCAGCAATCGCGGCGGCATTGCATTGCGTCCGGGCGATGGCGTGATCCACAGCTGGCTCAACCGCATGCTGCTGCCCGATACCGTCGGCACCGGCGGCGACTCGCACACGCGCTTCCCGGTGGGCATTTCGTTCCCGGCCGGTTCGGGTCTGGTGGCGTTCGCCGCCGCCACGGGCGTGATGCCGCTGGACATGCCGGAATCGGTGCTCGTGCGGTTCAAGGGCGAGATGCAGCCGGGCGTGACGTTGCGTGATCTGGTCAATGCAATCCCGCTGTATGCGATCAAGCAGGGCCTGCTAACCGTCGCCAAGCAGGGCAAGAAGAACATCTTCTCGGGCCGCATCCTCGAAATCGAAGGTCTGCCGGATCTGAAGGTCGAGCAGGCGTTCGAACTGTCGGACGCGTCCGCCGAGCGTTCTGCGGCCGGTTGCACCGTGCATCTGAACAAGGAGCCGATCATCGAGTACATCAACAGCAACATCACGCTGTTGAAGTGGATGATCGCCGAGGGCTACCAGGACGCGCGCAGCCTGCAACGCCGCATCAAGGCGATGGAAGCCTGGCTGGCGAATCCGCAGCTGCTCAAGGCCGATGCCGACGCGGAATACGCCGCCGTGATCGAAATCGATCTGGCCGATGTGCACGAGCCGATCGTCGCCTGCCCGAACGATCCGGATGACGTGAAGACGCTGGGCGACGTGGCCGGCGCGACCATCGATGAAGTCTTCATCGGTTCGTGCATGACCAACATCGGCCATTTCCGCGCGGCGTCCAAGCTGCTGGAAGGCAAGCGCGACATCCCGACCCGCCTGTGGGTGGCTCCGCCGACCAAGATGGACGCGGCCGAACTGACCAAGGAAGGGCATTACGGCACGTTCGGCGTCGCCGGCGCCCGCATGGAAATGCCCGGCTGCTCGCTGTGCATGGGCAACCAGGCGCAGGTGCGCGAAGGCGCGACCGTGTTCTCGACCAGCACCCGGAACTTCCCGAACCGCCTCGGTCGAAACACCAATGTGTACCTCGGCTCCGCGGAACTGGCGGCCATCTGCTCGCGCCTGGGCCGCATCCCGAGCAAGGCCGAATACATGGCCGACATCGGCGTGATCAATGCCAATGGTGCGGAAATCTACCGCTACATGAACTTCGATCAGATCGCCGACTACAAGGACGTGGCGGACACCGTGACCGCCTGAGCGGAACGGCTGCAGTGAAAAAAGCCTGGCTCAAGCCGGGCTTTTTTTTCGGCGTGAAGATTGAAGCGCAAAACTGCGCCCCCTCCACAGGCATCGCGGACTCAGGCCAGCAATGCGTCGATCGCCGCCACCATGCCGCGACGGAAGAACAGGAAATCCCAGAAGCGTCCACCGAGTTGACGCCACAGCACGGCGGCGCGAACGGCGGCCAGCAGCAACGCGCGGATTTCCGCGACCACGCCGGGTTGTCCGAGGTAGTGCGGATTGCCTTGCACCATCACGCGCGGCCGCACCTGGCTGAGTGTTTCGGCGTACAGGTTGCCGAGGCCGGCGATGATTTCCGGATGCGTGCTGCCATTCTGTCGCGCCTGCGCAGACCATTGTTCGATGCCGGCCGTCACGGCGTTGACCAGGCCGTGCTGGCGCACGAAGCGGCGCTCCAGCTGCATGACTGCGAAGGCAAGACGGGGCAACGTGTCTTCCTTGTTCTCGCTGGTGAGGTAGCTGCGCAACAGGCGCAGGCCCGGCTGCACGGCGCGCGCGTGGCCGAATACGGCCTGCGTGCTGGCCGCGTCGATGCGGAAGATGCTGTCCAGCGCGGTTTCCAGCGTGGCGGCGTCGGCATGGCCGGTTTCGGCGATTCGACGGACCTGTTGCAGCGCCTGCGCAAGGCCGGCCAATGCGATGACGCGTTCGGAGTACGGGTTGCTCAAGCGGCTTGCTCCGCGATTCTTCTTTCGAGAGGGGCATCGGTGCGGGCGATGACGGCGCCGCCCAGGCACACCTCACCGTCATACAGCACGACGGACTGCCCGGGAGTGACGGCGCGTTGCGGGCGTTCGAAGCAGACCCGCAGCGTTCCGTCCGATTGCACGTGGACTTCGCAGGGTTCGTCCGCCTGCCGGTAGCGCGTCTGCGACGTGCAGGCGAAGCGCGCGGCGGGCGGCGCGCCTGCGGTCCAGTGGGCGACTTCCGATTCCAGTTCGTGCGATTGCAGGAACGGACTCTGCGTGTCCTGATCCACGTACAGGACGTTGCGCGCGACATCCTTGCCGACGACGTACCAGGGCGCCGCCGGGCGCCCGCGCACGCCACCGATCTGCAAGCCCTCGCGCTGGCCGAGCGTGAAATAGAAAACGCCCGGATGCTCGCCGATCACCGCGCCTTGCGGATCGCGCATTTCGCCGCGGCGGGCGGGCAGGTAACGGCCCAGGAATTCGCGGAAGTCGCGTTCACCGATGAAGCAGATGCCGGTCGAATCCTTCTTGTCATGCGTCGGCAGGCCGGCATCGCGCGCGACCTGGCGCAGGGTGCTCTTCTGCATGTCGCCGATGGGAAACAGCGTGGCGGCCAACTGCGCCTGCCCCAGCTGGTGCAGGAAGTAGCTTTGATCCTTGCTGCGATCCACGCCGCGCAACAGTTGCCAGCGCCCGCGCTCGAAGCCGATGCGCGCGTAATGCCCGGTGGCGATCTTCTCCGCGCCCAGCTCGCGGGCCGCGTCGAGGAAATGCTTGAACTTCACCTCGCGGTTGCAGAGCACGTCCGGATTCGGCGTGCGCCCGGCAGCGTACTCGGCGAGGAAATGCTCGAACACGCCCTGCCAGTATTCGCTGGAAAAATCGCGGAAATGGAACGGAATGCCGAGCCGCCCGCAGACAGCAACGGCATCGCGGCGATCATCCTCGGCGCGGCATTCGCCGGTCCCGTCATCGGCCCAGTTCTGCATGAACAGGCCGGCGACCGCTTCGCCGGATTCCACCAGGCGCAACGCCGCGACCGAAGAATCGACGCCACCGGAAACGCCGACGATGACGCGCGGAGCACTCATGCGACGTGGTGGAGCATGTCCAGCGGATAGCGGCGGCCGCCGAGGTAATCCTCGACCACCTGCCAGACCAGCGGGCTGCGGTGGCGCGCGTGCGCCTGCTGCAGTTCGGCGGGCGTGAACCAGTGCGTCTGCACGATGCCTTCATCGAGCGCCCGATCCGGGTCATGGCGCACCGGCTCGGCAGCGAAGGCGAAACGCAGGTAATGGCGGCCGCTCTCGGTCGCCTTCCATTGATAGGCGCCCACGAACGCGGTGAGGCGGACATCCCAGCCGGTTTCTTCGCGGGTCTCGCGCAGGGCGGCTTCCAGCAGCGTCTCGTCCGGTTCGAGGTGCCCGGCAGGCTGGTTCAGCACCAGCCGTCCATGCGCGCGTTCTTCGACCAGCAGCAGCCGACCGTCGCGCACGACGATGGTGGCGACGGTGACGTCAGGCTGCCAGAAACGGCCTTCGCGATAGCTCACGGACGCCTCAGTAATCGTCCGACTTGGGGTCGTCGGCCAGTTCGGTTTCCATGGCGTCGGCCGACACCGCGGCGGCGGCGATCGCGTCCTCGAGTTCGCCCGTGGTCGCGTTGGACGCAATCTTGGCCACGTAGACGGCGTTGCGCTCCTGCTTCACCCACGAGCCGATGATCAGCCGGTTCGAGGCATCGAGCAGGCGGTTGGCGACCAGCGCCGGCAACGCGTCGGATGGGGAACGGTAGGCGTAGGACCAGACTTCGCGCACACGATGATTGCCATAGGTCTCGATGGCCGAGCGCACGAACACGATCTGGCTGCGCTCATCGTTCTCGCCGGTGGCCATGAGCAGCTTGTAGTCGCCGTCCTCGTCGACCTCGTACTCGTAACCCAGTTCCTTCAACTGCTTGGCGATTGCGGGGTCGGCGTCCGCGGCATGGGCGGCGGGCAGGGCGGCACACAGGGCAAGCACGAAGCAGGCGAAGAAGGTCGGTTTCATGGGCGCAGTCCGTTGAGGAGGGTTAATTGTGCGTGCAAGCCGCATGGGCGTCCAATCCGTATAATCGCGCCATGCCACGCAAGCACGAAAACGAACGCGACCACGGCATCCTGGTCGAGACCAGCAAGCCCGAAGTCGCGCCCCCGCCGCTGTACCAGGTGCTCCTGTTGAACGATGACTACACGCCCATGGATTTCGTGGTCGTGGTGTTGCAGCAGTTCTTCGCGCTCGACCTCGAAAAGGCCACGCAGATCATGCTCCACGTGCACACGCGCGGTCGGGCGGTATGCGGTGTCTACACGCGGGAGGTCGCAGAATCCAAGGTGGCCCAGGTCAACGAGTTCTCGCGGGTGAACCAGCACCCGCTGCTGTGCACGATGGAGAAATCCTGAGGTTTCGGGTTTGGGGCGCGGCGCG
The DNA here is from genome assembly GCA_023419315.1 of Pseudomonadota bacterium. Classification (GTDB taxonomy): domain Bacteria; phylum Pseudomonadota; class Gammaproteobacteria; order Xanthomonadales; family Xanthomonadaceae; genus Pseudoxanthomonas_A. The sequence continues at coordinate 62,636 of JAEZYE010000044.1, read as the reverse complement.
CCCTTGCAAGGCGCCGAATCCTGAACACAGAGATCCGGTGGAGTGATGGAATTTCACCCGCAAGGCCGCATATTGTCCGCCTAGGCCCGGAGGCAATCATGTTCAGCAAAGATCTCGAGCAAACCATCGGCCAGTGCTACAAGCGCGCCCGCGAAGCACGGCACGAGTTCATGACGGTGGAGCACCTGCTGCTCGCCTTGTTGGAGAACCCGTCGGCCCAGGCCGTACTCAAGGCGTGCAACGCCGATGCGGGCCGGCTCCAGCATGATCTCGAGCAGGCCATCGAGGCCTCGGTCTCGCGCCTGGCCGAAGACGACGGTCGCGATACCCAGCCGACGCTCGGCTTCCAGCGCGTGCTGCAACGCGCGGTGTACCACGTGCAATCCTCCGGCAAGAAAGAGGTCACCGGCGCGAACGTGCTGGTCGCCATCTTCGGCGAAAAGGATTCCCATGCCGTCTATTTCCTCAACCAGCAGGACGTGACCCGGCTGGACGTGGTCAATTACCTGTCGCACGGCATCGCCAAGCAGGGCGAGGAAGGCGATGTGCAGGGGTCGCCTGAAGGCGAAAGCAAGGCCGAGGGCATGGAGGGCGAAGGCAAGGGCGATGCCCTGGCCGAATTCGCCAGCAATCTGAACGACATGGCGCGCCAGGGGCGCATCGATCCTCTGGTGGGCCGGGCCGATGAGATCGAACGGACCATCCAGGTCCTGTGCCGCCGCCGTAAGAACAACCCGCTCTACGTGGGCGAGGCCGGCGTCGGCAAGACCGCGCTGGCGGAAGGTCTGGCCAAGCGCATCATCGACGGCGAGGTGCCGGACGTGCTGCTCGACGCCACGATCTATTCGCTGGATCTGGGTGCGCTGGTCGCCGGCACCAAGTACCGCGGCGACTTCGAAAAGCGTCTGAAAGGCGTGCTGGCGTCGATCAAGAAGATTCCGGGCGCCATCCTGTTCATCGACGAAATCCACACGATCATCGGTGCGGGCTCGGCCAGCGGCGGCACGATGGATGCCAGCAACCTGATCAAGCCTGCGCTGGCCTCGGGCGAGTTGCGCTGCATCGGTTCCACCACGTTCCAGGAATACCGGGGCATCTTCGAGAAGGACCGTGCGCTGGCGCGGCGCTTCCAGAAGATCGACATCGTCGAGCCGACGGTGGGCGAGACCTTCCAGATCCTCCAGGGCCTGAAGCCCAAGTACGAAGCCCACCACGGCGTCACCTACGCCGATGAAGCCTTGCAGGCGGCGGTGGATCTGTCGGTCAAGCACATCGGTGATCGCCTGTTGCCCGACAAGGCCATCGACGTGATTGACGAAGCCGGCGCACGCCAGCGGTTGCTGCCGGAGGATCAGCGCAAGGAGCTGATCGACATCGAAGAGATCGAGACGATCGTGGCGAAGATGGCGCGGATTCCGGCCAAGCAGGTCACTTCGTCGGACAAGGACGTGCTCCAGCACCTGGAGCGCAACCTGAAGATGGTGATCTTCGGCCAGGATCCGGCCATCGAGACGCTGTCCTCGGCGATCAAGCTGGCACGTTCCGGCCTGGGCAATCCCGACAAGCCGATCGGCAACTTCCTGTTCGCCGGTCCGACCGGCGTCGGCAAGACCGAGGTGACCAAGCAGCTCGCGCTGCAACTGGGCATCGAACTCGTCCGCTTCGATATGTCCGAGTACATGGAGCCGCATTCGGTGAGCCGCCTGATCGGCGCGCCTCCGGGCTATGTGGGTTTTGACCAGGGCGGCCTGCTGACCGAGAAGATCGTCAAGACGCCGCATTGCGTGCTGCTGCTGGACGAGGTGGAGAAAGCGCACCCGGACATCTTCAACATCCTGTTGCAGGTCATGGACCGCGGCGTGCTGACGGACACGAACGGGCGCGAGGCGAACTTCAAGAACGTCATCCTGGTGATGACGACCAATGCCGGCGCGACGCAGGCCTCGCGTCGTTCGATCGGCTTCACCAAGCAGGATCATTCGACCGACGCGATGGAAGTCATCCGCCGCAGCTTCACGCCGGAGTTCCGCAACCGCCTCGACGCGGTGGTGCAGTTCCAGGCGCTGGGCTTCGAACACATCCTGCGCGTGGTGGACAAGTTCCTCATCGAACTCGAGATGCTGCTGCAGGAGAAGCACGTCAGCCTGTCCGCCACGCCCGCGGCGCGCGACTGGCTGGCCCAGCATGGATTCGACCCGCTGATGGGTGCGCGCCCGATGTCCCGTTTGATCCAGGACAAGGTCAAGCGTCCGCTGGCCGACGAATTGCTGTTCGGCAAGCTCGTGCAGGGCGGTCGGGTGAGCATCGACGTCCGCGACGGCGACCTGGTGGTCGACAGCCAGTCAGAGCCGGAAAAGCTGCTGCCGGCGACGGTCTGATCCGGCATCGCCCGAAACGAAGAAAGCGGCCATTGGCCGCTTTCTTTTCAATCACTTGCGCGAATTACTTCATGCGGTAAGTGATGCGTCCCTTCGTCAGATCGTAGGGCGTCATTTCAACCTTGACCTTGTCGCCGGTCAGGATGCGGATGTAGTTCTTGCGCATGCGGCCAGAAATATGGGCAATGATTTCGTGCCCGTTCTCCAGCTTCACCCGGAACATGGTGTTCGGCAGGGTCTCGGTGACCGTGCCTTCGAATTCGATGGAATCGTCTTTCGACATGCAAACCTGTGGTGTGTGGCCGAGGTGGCCGGGGCGATAAAGTCCGCCATTGTACGCCGCCTGCGCCGCTCAGGCAAAAATCCGTTAATCCGTGCGCGGATGCGCCAAAGCGGCGGCCGGCTGACGGCCAAAACGTCCGGTCCATGTACCGGGCGGGGCAGTTCGTGCGGTCAGGCTCGCCACTTCCCGCAGGAAGTCATCGCGGGGCCAGAGCTCCGCGCCGAGCGACACCAGGTGCGCGTTCTCCACCTGCGCGTCGATCAACGGCCAGCCCCTTGCATGCAGATGACGGGCGAGCGCGGCGATGGCGACCTTCGAACCGCCGCTCGCGCGGCTGAACATGCTCTCGCCGAAGAACATCTCGCCAATGGCGACGCCATAGATGCCACCGATCAGCATCGAGCCGTCGAACACTTCCACCGAGTGCGCGTGTCCGCGCCGATGCAGTTCGACGTATGCGGCCTGCATCTCGGCGGTGATCCAGGTGCCGTCCTGGCCGGCCCGCGGCGTTTGCGCGCAGGCTGCAATGACGTCGGCGAAGGCCGTGTCCGCGGTCACCGTCCAGGCGCTCTGTCGCAGTTGTCGCCGGAACCGGGAGGACAGGCGAACGCCATCCGTGCGGAATACCATGCGCGGATCGGGCGACCACCACAGCGGGGGCTGCCCATCCGAGAACCACGGGAAGATGCCGGCACGGTAGGCATTGAGCAGCCGGGGGATACTCAAATCACCGCCGATGGCGAGCAGACCGTCCGGCTGGCGCAGCGCCAGTGCCGCCGGCGGAAAGGGCGCTTCCGGATCGCTGGACAGCAGGAACGGGCGTCGGCTCATCGCCGTATTATCCGGGCTCACCCGGTCGGTGGCGCAGCCGGCTGCTTGAACGGCGAATGCGCCTGCAGGTTGCGCGCATAGCGGCGGATCGTCCGCTCTTCCTCGGCGCACCATTCATGCAGCGCCTCGCGAAACGCAGGATGGGCGATCCAGTGCCGGCTGCGGACCAGCGCAGGCAGGAAACCGCGCGCCAGCTTGTGTTCTCCCTGCGCGCCGGGTTCGAACACGGTCAGTCCTTCGCGCAGGCAATAGTCGATGCCCTGGTAGTAACAGGTTTCGAAATGCAGGCCGGAGAGGTTGGCCTGCGCGCCCCAGTAACGGCCGTACAACGTGTCACCGCCGCGCAGGCACAGCGCGCCGGCAATCGGTTCGCCCTGGTAGTCCGCGAAGAACATCACCGTCTGCCGGCCCAGCACGCGTGCCAGATGATGGAAGAATGGCAGCGTCAGCGCAGGCGAATTGCCGTACTCGAGGAAGGTGGTGAGATAAAACCCGTGCATCGCATGGATGTCGTCATCGCCAGCTTCGTCGCCGTGCACCACGCGGAACGAAACGCCCGCCCGCTGGACCTTGGCGCGCTCCTGCCGGATGTTCTTGCGGTGCTTGTGATCGAGCGCCGCGAGGAACGCGTCGAAATCCGGCCAGCCTGACTCGTTGCACCAGTGGTACTGCACGTCGGTGCGCCGCAGCCACGCGTCGTCGAATGCGGTGTCTTCCTCGGCGGCATGGAAATTGACGTGTACGGATGACAGGGCTTCCTCACCCGCGAGTCGGGTCATCGCGTGCAACAGCGCCTGCCGCGCGGACGCGTCACGCGTGAGCAGCCGAGGTCCGGTCACCGGCGAGTACGGCACGGCGAACAGCCATTTCGGGAAGTAGTCCAGCCCACGCTCCGCGTAGGCCCGCGCCCAGGCGTGATCGAAGACGAATTCGCCGTGCGAGTTTTCCTTGAGATATCCGGGGGCGGCGGCGACAAGTTGCGAGCCCTCCCACATCGTGAGGTGGCGCGGCGTCCAGCCCCAGTCCGCACGCAGGCAACCGTGTTCTTCCAGGCCGTGCAGGAAGGCGTGGCTGACAAACGGATTGCGTCCATCGTGCAGTGCGTTCCACGCGGATGCCTCGACCGATCCAAGCGAATCCAGCAGTCGCGGGCGCAGCGTCATCCGGTCGCGCGGCGGTAGATGTCGGGGTCGTGCTTCTGCATGTGGAGATCCGGCTCGGTGAGCGGCGTGAAGCCGAGACCGGCGTACAGCGGATGCATGTCGCGGGTGACCAGATGCAGGCGACGCAGACCCTGCAGGCGCGGATCCGCCAGCAGGGCCGCGACGATGGCGCGGCCATGACCGCGGCCGCGTTCTTCCTCCACGACGAAGACATCGGCCAGATAGGCGAACGTGGCGTGATCGGTGATGGCGCGGGCAAAGGCAACCTGGCGGCCATCGAAATAGCCGCCGTAGCAAATCGAGTGGGCGAGGGCGCGTTCGACGGTTTCACGCGGAATGCCCGCCGCCCAGTAGGACTGGCTGAGGAAGCCATGGATCAGCGCGAGATCCAGCTCGGCGGGATCCGCACTGATCCGCAGCATCATGCGTCCTTGTCGAGGTAGCGTTCGGCGTCCAGCGCGGCCATGCAGCCGAAACCGGCCGAGGTGATCGCCTGGCGGTAATGCTGATCGGCGACATCACCCGCCGCGAACACGCCCGGCACCGTGGTGGCGGTGGCGCCGCCCTCCAGCCCGGAGCGGATGGTCAGGTAGCCGTTGTTCATGCCCAACTGGCCTTCGAACAGGCTGGTGTTCGGCGTGTGGCCGATGGCGACGAAAAAGCCGTGGACCGGCAGATCGCGCGTGCTGCCGTCCTGCACCGACTTGACGCGAAGCCCGGTCACGCCGGTGTCGTCGCCCAGCACTTCATCCACGGTGTGATGCCACACCGGCTCGATCTTGCCCGCCTGGATCTTCGCGAACAGCTTGTCCTGCATGATTTTCTCGGCCCGCAGCGTGTCGCGGCGATGGACGAGGTAGACCTTGCGCGCGATGTTCGCCAGATAGAGCGCTTCTTCCACCGCAGTGTTGCCGCCGCCGACGACGGCCACGTCCTGGTCGCGATAGAAGAAGCCATCGCAGGTGGCGCAGGCAGACACGCCGCGGCCCTTGAACGCTTCTTCGGACGGCAGGCCCAGATACTTGGCGGTGGCGCCGGTCGCGATGATCAAGGCGTCGGCCGTGTACTCGCCGTTGTCGCCGATCAGCTTGAACGGCCGCGTCGACAGGTCGGCCGTATGGATATGGTCGAAGATCACTTCGGTGTCGAAACGCTCCGCGTGGGCCTGCATGCGCGTCATCAGATCCGGCCCCATCAGGCCATGCGCATCACCGGGCCAGTTGTCGACTTCGGTGGTGGTCATCAACTGGCCGCCTTGCTGCAGGCCGGTGATCACCACCGGCTTCAGGTTGGCGCGGGCAGCGTAGACGGCTGCAGTCCAACCGGCCGGGCCGGAGCCGAGAATCAACAAGCGGCAGTGCTTCGAAGTGCTCATGTATACTCACGAAAATGATGGATTTGACCTGCGATTCGCCCACGTGGATCGCGTCGTCGCAGGCGTCATAGAGTGCGGGTGCGGTCTGGATCGATCAAGGCGCGCGGATGGAATTCGTTGATGCGTCACCACGGTGCAACCCCCACAGCCAGGCGCGATGGAGCGCCTTTTTTTCTGCGAGCGCTCCGATGCCGGCCCTTCCGGCGCGGCCACCAATGCGCGAGCTGAAATGAGTCCGGCATTCGTTTACTATCAACCAATAACGGAATTTTCCTAAGGTCCAGTCCCAAGTGGCAAAAGAGCTTCCCGAGAATGCGGGTGCAACCGCGAAGGCAAAGACCGGCGGCGCGACGGCGCGGAAGCAGGCAGCGGCCAATCCCCGTCGTCAACGACTCTGGCGCGATCTCGCGCTGATCGCGATTGCACCGCTGCTGCTGTATCTGTTCGCCAGCCTGTTCTCCTTTTCGCCCGACGATCCGAGCTGGTCGCAGGCGGGAAGTCTGACTGCACCGATTCACAACTGGGGCGGCCGCGTCGGCGCGTGGTTGTCCGACATGCTGCTGTATCTGTGCGGCTACGTGGCTTACCTGCTTCCGCTGATCCTTGGAGCGGTGGCGTGGATTGCGCTGTTCGGCATGGACACCGACGGCGATGGCGATGCGGATCTCGGTCCGGCGCTGCGACTGATCGGCATGGTCGGCTTCCTGATTTCCTCGACCGGCCTGCTGTTCCTGCGCGGCGTGTCCGCCGAGCATTTCTCGGCGGGGCCGGGCGGCATTCTCGGCACGCTGGTCGGCAAATCGCTGCTGGGCGGTTTCGGCAGCCTGGGCGGCAACCTGTTCCTGCTGGCCCTGTTCCTGGTATCGGTGACGCTGGCGACCGGGCTGTCGTGGTTCGCCGTGATGGAGCGCATCGGCAAATGGGTGCTTGCGTTGCCGGGCATGTTTCGCAAGGGAAGCCAGCAGGCCGCCGAGTGGCAGCAGACGCGCGCGATGCGCGAAGAGCGCGAGGAAGTCCGCCGCGTCGATGCCGTGCAGCGCGCCAAGCGCGAGCCGGTGAAGATCGAACCGCCCCCGGCGCCGGTCATCGAGAAGAGCGAGCGCGCCAAGCGCGAACAGCAAATCCCCTTGTTCCACGGCACTGGCGGAGACGATTCCGGTCTGCCGCCGCTTTCGCTGCTGGATGATCCCAAGCCGCAGGCGAAGGGTTATTCGGAAGAAACGCTGGAAACCCTGTCACGGCAGATCGAATTCAAGCTCAAGGACTTCCGCATCGACGCGCAGGTGGTCGGCGCTTATCCGGGCCCGGTCATCACGCGCTTCGAAATGGAGCCCGCGCCGGGCGTCAAGGTCAGCCAGATCAGTTCGCTGGACAAGGACATCGCGCGCGGCCTGAGCGTCAAGTCGGTGCGTGTCGTGGACGTCATCCCGGGCAAGTCGGTCATCGGCCTGGAGATCCCCAACACCAGCCGCGAAATGATCTTCCTCAGCGAACTGCTGCGTTCGAAGGAATACGACAAGTCGGCCAGTTCGCTGACGCTGGCGCTCGGCAAGGACATCGCGGGTCGACCGACGGTGGCGGATCTGGCGCGCATGCCGCATTTGCTGGTGGCCGGCACCACCGGTTCGGGCAAGTCGGTGGCGGTCAACGCGATGGTGCTGAGCCTGCTGTACAAGGCGTCGCCGAAAGAACTGCGGATGCTGATGATCGATCCGAAGATGCTGGAGCTCAGCGTCTACCAAGGCATTCCGCACCTGCTCGCGCCGGTCGTGACGGACATGAAGGAGGCCGCCAACGGCCTGCGCTGGTGCGTGGCGGAGATGGAGCGCCGCTACAAGCTGATGAGCGCGGTCGGCGTGCGCAACCTCGCGGGCTTCAACAAGAAGGTGAAGGACGCGCAGGACGCCGGACAGCCGCTGATGGATCCGCTGTTCAAGCCGAATCCGGATCTGGCCGAAGCGCCACGCCCGCTGGAGCCACTGCCGTTCATCGTCATCTTCATCGACGAATTCGCCGACATGATGATGATCGTCGGCAAGAAGGTCGAAGAGCTGATCGCGCGCCTGGCGCAGAAGGCACGTGCCGCCGGCATCCACCTGATCCTCGCCACGCAGCGGCCTTCTGTGGATGTCATTACCGGCTTGATCAAGGCCAACATCCCGACCCGCATCGCGTTCCAGGTGTCGAGCAAGATCGACTCGCGCACCATCCTCGACCAGTCCGGGGCGGAAACGTTGCTGGGCCACGGCGACATGCTCTACCTGCCGCCCGGAACCGCGATGCCCGAGCGCATCCACGGTGCCTTCGTCAGTGACGAAGAAGTCCACCGCGTGGTCGAACACCTCAAGGCCAGCGGCACCGCCGACTACATCGAAGGCGTGCTGGAAGAAGTGCAGACGATGGGCGACGGCGTGGTGGTCGGGCCGACCGGCTTGCCGGAATCGAGCAGCGCCGGTGGCGACGAGAGCGACCCGTTGTACGACGAGGCCGTGCGCATCGTCACCGAGAGCCGTCGCGCTTCGATTTCGGGGGTGCAGCGCCGCCTGAAGATTGGCTACAACCGCGCCGCGCGGTTGATCGAAGCGATGGAAGCGGCCGGCGTGGTGACGCCACCGGAACACAACGGCGACCGGCAGGTCCTGGCGCCGCCGCCGCCGCGTTGAGCTGGCGGACGCGGCGCCTGAATCCCGATTCAGGGCACATCGCTTCGGCAGCCCGATTCACGCATCCTGTTCAGATTCAGGTCGCCACACTTTCCCCGTCTTCCGTCTTGATGGATGTCCCGATGCTCCGTATTGCCACCCGTACCGTTCTTTTCGCCGCCGTTGCCGCGTTCGCGGGCAATGCGTTCGCCGGCGCACGCGATGAGTTGAAAGCCTTCACCGCCGGGCTGAAAGGGCTCGACGGCCAATTCGTGCAGCAGGTGCACGATGGCGGCGGCAAGTTGAAGGAAACCTCCAATGGCCGCGTCGCGTTGTCCGCGCCCCGCCTGTTCCGCTGGGAATACCAGAAGCCGTACGAGCAGTTGATCGTCGCCGATGGCAAGAAGGTGTGGGTCTACGATCCCGATCTGCAGCAGGTCACCGTGCGCGAGCAGGGCATCGAAGAACAGAACAGTCCGCTTTCCGCGCTGATTGATCCGGGCAAGCTCGACCAGCAATTCAACGTCAAGGAAGGCGGCAAGCAGAATGGCCTGGAATGGCTGACGCTCACGCCCAAGCGCGAAGGCGATGCCAGCTTCCAGTCCGCGCGATTGGGTTTCGACGCCAACGGACTGGTGCAGATGGAAGTCGTCGACGCCGTCGGCCAGCGCACCACGCTGCGGTTCTCCCAATGGAAGCGCAACCCGGGCTTCGCCAGCGGCACGTTCAAGTACACGCCGGCGGCCGGCGTCGACGTGGTGGGCGAATCCTGACGGGCCGCGACCGTCTGTGCGGTCGCAGCGCCCTTAGAATGCGTGCATGTCCAAGGCGAAGAAATCCCGCAATCCTTTCCGGGACGAACATGATCTGCTGAGCGTGGATCGCTCGGCACTCCGGCCGCTCGCCGAACGCGTGCGGCCCCGCACGCTCGACGAGATGGTGGGCCAGCGGCGGCTGCTGGCGCCGGGCAGCGCGTTGCGCCGCGCGGTGGAATCCGGTCGCGTGCATTCGATGATCCTGTGGGGGCCACCGGGCTGCGGCAAGACGACGCTGGCGCTGTTGCTGGCGCAATACGCACAAGCGGAATTCCAGGCGATTTCCGCCGTGCTGTCCGGCCTGGCCGACGTGCGCGCGGTGCTGGCCGAAGCGGCGGAACGTTTCGCCGACGGACGTCGCACGGTGCTGTTCGTGGACGAAGTGCACCGCTTCAACAAGGGGCAGCAGGATGCTTTCCTGCCGCACATCGAACGCGGCACCATCATCTTTGTCGGCGCCACCACCGAGAACCCTTCGTTCGAACTCAATTCCGCGCTGCTGTCGCGCTGTCGCGTGCACGTGATGGAGGCGGTCTCCGCCGATGACATCGTGCACGCGCTCCGGCGCGCGATCGAAGACGAGGATCGTGGCCTCGGCGGCCAGGAATTGCAGGCCAGCGATGAAGCGCTCCGCGAGATCGCGGGTGCGGCCGATGGCGATGTGCGGCGTGCGCTTACCTTGCTGGAAATCGCCGCGGAACTCGCGCAGGACGAAGACAACGTCATCACGCCGGCCACGCTCGCGCAGGTGCTGGCGGACCGCACGCGCCGTTTCGACAAGGGCGGCGAGCAGTTCTATGACCAGATCTCGGCGCTGCACAAGTCGGTGCGCAGTTCCAATCCCGATGGCGCGCTGTACTGGTTCACGCGCATGCTCGACGGCGGTTGCGATCCGGTTTACCTGGCGCGTCGGCTGACGCGAATGGCGATCGAGGATATCGGTCTGGCCGATCCGCGGGCGTGGCAGATGGCGCTGGATGCATGGGATACGTACGAACGACTGGGAAGCCCGGAAGGCGATCTGGCGCTGGCGCAGGTGGCGATCTATCTCGCCAGCACGGCCAAGTCCAACGCCGCCTACAAGGCATTCGGCCAGGCCCGGCAGGATGTGCGCGAGTCCGGCACGGAGGAAGTGCCGATGCATCTGCGCAACGCACCGACCCGATTGATGAAGCAACTCGGTTACGGCACCGGTTACCAGTACGACCACGATGTCGAAGGCGGCATCGCGCTGGGCCAGACCGCGTTCCCCGATTCGATGGGCGAACGGGTCTATTACCAGCCGGTTGACCGCGGGCTCGAAATCAAACTCAAGGAAAAACTCGATCGACTGCGCGAACAGCGGCGGCAGGCGAGGGAAGGCTAGCCCGTCGTCGGGCCGGTCAGCGCCAGAGGCGGACGCTGGCGATGCCCAGCATCGTCAGCAACAGCGAACCGAACAGATGGCTGCCGATGATCGTCGCGGCCCATCCGTATTGTTGTCGCAGAAGCAATTGCACCGTTTCGGCCGAAAAACTTGAGAACGTGGTCAGTCCGCCGAGCAGCCCGGTGATCACGAACAATCGCCACTCCGGTGCAATCTGCGGATGCTCGCCGAACCAGGCCACCGCCACGCCGATCACGTAACCGCCGATGAGGTTGGCCGCCAGGGTTCCATACGGAAACGGGCCGTCGGCCGGACTGAGCCAGACGCTCAATCCCCAGCGCGCCCACGCGCCCAACGTGGCGCCGATGGCGATGGCGAACAATGCATGCATGAAGTCGCTTCTCCGTGTATGGCATGGATGACGCCGTGGGTCGCACGCGCCATGCGAAAGCGCAACAACGCGCGCGAAGCCCTTGAACGGCAGCCGTTTGTCGGCGCGCGCGGCCATCGTTTGAGCGGCAGACGAGCGGTCGGCGCGTTAGCGAAATCCTAACATTCGAGCCCCGGCTGACTAACATTCTCTATGTAAGCGTGACCGCCGTCGTTTTTTAAAGCGCCTCCCCTGGGCGCAGGCGACGTCAAGGAGAATCAAAAATGTGCACGCGTAAGACTCTGATCGCATCCGCCGTGCTGCTCGGACTCGGTCTTTCGGGACAGGCCTTCGCACAGGCGACCAACACGGAAAACGGCAACGGTGACGACATTCTCGTCGCTGTCGACTACGACACCACGGACAGCAGCACCCACGATTCCAGCGACAACAGCACCCACGATGGCGACAACCGCGACAACAGCGGTCGTGCGCGTGCCGATGGTTATGGAACCGCTGCCGCGAACAACGGCGGCACCGCGACTTCCACGTTCTCCAACGCGTTCAACCACAGCAAGGCCGTGGCCGAAACGAAGCTGATCGGCAGCGTTTCGGGCGTGTCCGTGCATGACATCGGCAACGTCGCGCGCAATTGGGGCGACGCCAACGGAGGTCGCGGCGGAAGCGGTGGCGACGGTGACGGCGGCCGCGCGAATGGCGGTGACGGCGATGGCGGTCGGGCCGTGGGTGGTGACGGCGGTCGCGGTGGACATGCGGCGGCCTGGAGTGGTCGCGGTGGTGATGGCGACGCCGACAGTGGCGATGCCGGATCCGCAAGCCTTGCCGGTGGCGGTGATGGCGTCGGCGGTGGCTGGGGCGGCGGCGGTGCACGCGGCGGTCGCGGCGGTGATGGCGGCTACGTGCGCGAACGCGGCGACGGCGATGCCTCCGGAAGCGGCGGCGCCGGCGGAGCCGGTGGTGCAGGCGGCACGAATGGCGATGGCACCGGCACCGGAACCGGCGCAGGTGGAACCGCGGGCGCAGCGACGGCCACCAGTGGCGACGCCACGGCGACCGGCGGAAGCAGCGGTTCAGTCGCATCCAATGGTGGAGCGGGCGGTGCAGGTGCAGCGGCCACGGGTGGCGCGGGCATGGGCGGCGCAGCGACCGGTGGCGCAGGCACGGGCGCAGCGGGCGGAAGCGGTGGCGCCGGTGGCGCAGTCACCAATGACGCGGGCGCGTTCAACATGTCGAACAGCATGAGCAGCGTCGGCCAATCGGCGGCGGGCATCATGGTGGCGGCACAGAACAGCGGCTTTGCCTCGCTGATCCAGCAGGGCATCACCGTCCAGGCCAACCTGACCGTCGGTCCGTAAGCGCTCCGACGTGATCGCCGGTTGCCCCCGCGACTGGTGTATTGCTCCACGCGCAACCGATCCCGCCGTCTGCGGCGGGATCGGTTCCGGCATCGATGAAGTCCGCGTGGACGGATCGCACGGCAAGGGAGATGGACCATGCCCGCTTTCATTGATCTGAAATCAAGCCCCCTGCGCCTGATGGGTCTGGCGCTGGTGGCCGTTTCGCCGCTCGCCTACGCGGGCGAACCGGTCGACACCACGGCAACGCGGAACACCGGCGCACCTGAAATCGCGCTGGAGTTGCCGACGCAATGGACGACGCTTCCGCAGCGCGCGGTCAGCAGCATCGGCGCACCGGTGGATGTCGCACGCCTCGCGACGATGCGCGGCGGCGAGGACGATCACCAGAGCAATATCGTGGTCGATGGCACGGTGGACGGGAATTCCGCCGACCGCATCGTCAGTGGCAACAACCACGTCGGCAGCGGTGCGTTCGACAACGCCAACGGCATCAACACCGTCATCCAGAACAGCGGCACCAACGTGCTGATACAGAACGCGATGGTGGTCAACGTCAACTTCGCAGACCCCACGCCGTGATGAAGCGCGCATGCCCGATGTGGCTGCTCTCGTTTGGCCTGATGGCGGCAGCGGTCGCGCATGCGTCGGAGATGGATCTGCGCGTGCCGACCGGTGGCGCTTACCAGCTGCGCGTCACCAGCCTGAAGGAAGCGCGCTTCCGCACGACCATTCCACAGCAGTACGACTTCAGTTGCGGATCCGCCGCCACCGCCACGCTGCTGACCTTCCAGTACGGCCATCCGGTCACCGAGGAAGAAGTTTTCGTTCGGATGTACAACCACGGTGATCAGGCGCGCATCCGGCGCGACGGCTTCTCGCTGCTGGACATGCGCCGCTACCTGCAGTCGCAGGGCTTCGAGGCCGACGGCTTCGAACTGCCGCTGGAAAAACTGCAGGAAGAGGGCGTTCCGGCCATCGTGCTGCTCAATGATCGGGGCTATCGGCACTTCGTCGTGATCAAGGGCATCAAGAACGGACGCGTGCTGATCGGTGATCCCGCGCGGGGCACGCGCGCGATGCCGCGCTCGCGTTTCGAAGCACTCTGGGACAACCGCGTGCTGTTCGTCGTGCACAACCGCCGCGAACTCGCACGCTTCAACCAGTCGCGTGACTGGCAGACCGCGCCACCCGCGCCGCTGGACATCGGCATCCAGCGCGACGGCCTGCGCAACGTCACCATGCCGCGACGCGGACCGGGAGACATCTGACATGGACGCTCGCCTGCATGCGCATCGCGCGCTGTTCGCTTCGTTGCTGGCCTGCTGTGCCGGCAGCGCATGCGCGCTGGAGGAGGCGGCCAATCCGCTCGGTGAAGAGTGGAAGCCGATTGATCCGGCGCGCCTGGACGAAATGCGCGGCGGCTTCGAATTGCCGTCAGGCGCGATGTTGTCGTTCGGCATCGAACGCGCGGTCTACGTCAATGGCCAATTGACTGCGAACATGGCGGTGCGTGTTTCCGATCTCTCGCGCATCAGCGCGGAAGAAGCGCGCGATCTCGCCGCCTTCAACGAAGGCATCGTCGTGCAGATTGGCGACGGCAACCGGTTCGAACCCACCCGCGTCCCAGGCGGCGTCGTCATCCAGAACACGCTGGACGACCAGCGCATCGTGACGGTGACGCATCTGGAAATCGGCAGCAACGCGCTGGGCACGTTCCAGGAACTCAACAGCAGCGGCGCACTGCATGACGCATTGATCACGGTCGCCGGCAACCACTGACACCTGCACGAGGGTACGCCATGAAAGGGAAGTCGTTGACGTTTCTGCCGCTTGCCGTCGCGCTGAACCTGGCCGTCGCAGTCGCTGCCGGTGCACAGCAACTCCAGACACCGCCCGCATCGCCGGACGATCGCCTGGATGCGTTGCAGCGGCAGATCAATGATCAGCGACAGCAACTCGAACAGACCCGTCAGACGCTCGACATCCAGCAGCAGGAACTGACGCGATTGCAGTCCGCGCTCAACGAGGAAATCCTGGCCAGTGCGCGGGCGCGCGGCGCGCCTGCACCGAATCTCGTGCCTGCGCTCAACCAGGCGCCGTATATCGCGGCGCAGAGCGCACCCGCGGGCACGGTCGCCGCGCAGGAAACGCCTGCTGCACCGTCATCGCCGCAACCGGTGGGGCAGGCGCCGGAGTCCGACACGCGCCCGCCGGAAGTGGCGCAGATATTCGAGCAACCCGGCGTGTTGACGCCCAATGGGAAGCTCGTACTCGAGCCTTCCATCCAGTACGGCTACTCGGCCAATGACCGCGTGGCATTGGTCGGCTATACGGTGATTCCGGCCATCCTCATCGGTCTCATCGACGTCCGGCAGGTCAAGACGACGACCGCAGTGGCGACGCTCACTGCGCGCTACGGCCTCACGCGCCGTTTCGAACTGGAAGGCAAGATGCCGTATGTCTACATCAATGGCGACACGGTAAGCCGCGAAGTGTTTACCGGTTCCGCGCAGGATCGCGTGTTCAACGCGCGCGGGCACGGCATGGGCGATCTGGAAATGACCGCGCGCTACCAGATCAACCAGGGCGGACCGGACAAGGCGTTCTATATCGGCTGGCTGCGCTACAAGAGCCGCACCGGTCGCGATCTGTTCGAAGTCGTCACCGACTGCGTGACCCGCTGCGTGGCCAATACGACGGGCACCGGGCTTCCGCTGGATCTGCCGACCGGCAGCGGCTTCGAAGCACTGCAACCCGGCGTCACCTGGCTGTATCCGTCGGATCCGGTCGTGTTCTTCGGCAGCCTGAGCTACCTCTACAACTTCGAGCGCAAGAACGTTTCCCGCCGCCTGCTCAACAACCAGACCGAACTGCTTGGCGACATCCGGGCCGGCGACATTTTCGGGCTCAACCTCGGCCTGGGTCTGGCGTTGAACGAAAAGGCGGCGATCAGTATCGGCACCGAGATGAACGTCGTCGGTCGGACGAAGCAGAATGGCGATGACGTCGCCGGCTCCGTGCGCGTCACGCTGGCGACGCTGCTGCTCGGCGGCACCTATCGCTTCAACGAGCACGTCTCCCTCAACGTCGCCCTCGGCGCCGGCCTCACCCGCGACACACCCGACTACACGCTGACCGCGCGCGTTCCAGTGACGTTCTGAAGCGCGGCGCAGCTTCAACGTAACGTGCAACAGGCGAAGCGCATCGCATGGAATGCGTGATCGGCGAGCGCCGGTTCCTGCATCACGCACTGTCTCTCCCGTGGATTCCGGAGTAGCCTCTCCGCACACGGAGGGGGGACGCCATGACAAGGATTCTGTTCATGCTGCTGCTTTCCGCAGCGGCATCCACTTCGGCGCAGGTGCGGACGGCAAAAGGGGCCGGCGTGCCGAAAGTGCCGCCCGCACCGCGTGCGGCCTACAACTCGATGGCAAAGGACACGACGCCTTTCAACTGCGAGCAGTACCGCCGTCATCCACATCCAGGCATGGTCGGCTTCTGCCAGAGCATCGAGAACATGACGCTGCAGAACGAAGCGCAACGCGCGGGGCGGCCCGCGCCTTCCACCACCATCGTGACGCTGCCGGCGCTGGGTTCGCCGGAAGCAAAACAGATCGGATATGCCTGCGTCGGCGGCCAGGCCTTCAAGCGATTGGCGAATGGTTGGGAGCAGGTGCACGCGCCCGCAGGCGGCTGGCAGCGTTGCCGGGGTGGTTAGAAGGCGCACGTCGAGGTGCGCTGCATGGCGCGCGAGATGCGCCTTGATCTGGATCAATTGCGAATAATTCTCATCTGTTAAACTGGCGCCAATAGCCGCTACGTATCCGTAGTCAGCCAACCGTTCACTACCCACAGGCTGGCTCCGTGTCTTCGATCCGCATTCCGCGCACGCTCGTGCGTTCTCCGCTTTCCCTGTCCCTTTCCCTCGTCCTGGCGCTGCCGATGGCGGCTGCCGCGCAGGACGCCCCGAACGCTTCGGGCGGTGAGAAGGACGCCGACATCACCACGCTGGACACCGTGCGCGTCAATGCGTATCGCACCACCACGCATACCTCCGGCGCGACCAAGACCGACACCTCGATCGCCGAAACCGCGCAGTCCGTCTCCGTCATCGCACGCGAAGAGCTCGACGCGCGCGGCGTGCAGAACCTCAACGAGGCCATGCGCTACGTGGCGGGCGTGGCGCTGGAAAGCAGCGGCATCGACAACCGCGTCGATGACTTCCGTATCCGTGGTTTCGATGCCGGCAGCTGGAGCAACAACGTCACCGTCGACGGCATGCGCGCACCGCAGGGCAGCCAGTGGAACCGCACGATGGTCGACAGTTGGAACCTGGAACGGGTGGAAGTCCTGAAAGGGCCGGCGGCCGTGATGTATGGCCAGGTCGCCCCGGGCGGCATGGTCAACCAGGTGAGCAAGACGCCGCAGCCGGATCAACAGCAGATCCTGCGCGTGGGCATCGATGGCAACGGCCAGTACAGCACCGCGTTCGATGTGGGCACCGGCACGCAGGACAACCGTCACCTGATGCGCCTGGTCGGCCTCTATCGCGATGGCGACACCCAGATCGATCACACCGATCAGCAGCACTGGTTCCTGGCGCCGAGCTACACGTTCCAGATTGCGGACCGGACCCGCCTGACACTGCTGGGCCTCTACCAGCGCGATGATGGTGGCTCGACGTACCAGTTCCTGCCCATGAACGGCACGCTCACCGCCACGCCTTACGGCCGCATGTACAACACCACGTTCATTGGCGAGCCGGAGTGGAATACGTACGACCGCACGATCTGGACCGCGGGCTACCTGTTCGAACACAGCTTCGGCAACGGCTGGTCATTCGCGCAGAGCGCGCGCCACACGGATGTCGAGTCGCTGTTCCGCACCGTGGTGACCAATGGCGGCCTGAATCCGGACGGGCATACACAGAAGCGGCGCGCTACCTGGGGCGTGGGTGATTCGAAGGGCGAGACCGTCGATACGCGCCTGACCGGAAAATTCGCCACCGGCGCGGCCGAGCACACGGTGCTGTTCGGCGTTGACTGGCAGAAGGCCGACTGGACCGGCGCGCGCGGCGCGATGGGTACGGCGACTGATACGCCGGACCCGATCGACATCTTCAATCCGGTCTACACCGGCTACATCCCGGCAACCACGAGCATCAACTACACCGGTGGCATCAACCGCCAGACGGGCCTCTATCTGCAGGATCAGATTGCGCTGGACAAGTGGCGCTTCACGCTGGGCGGGCGCTATGACTGGACGCGCGACGACACCTGGACGCAGTCCTACAACGCGATCACCCGCGTCTACGGCGCCCGTGTGCCGACGCGCGTGGAGAACGAGGCGTTCACCGCCAATGCCGGCGTGCTGTTCGTCGCCGAGAACGGGCTCACGCCGTACCTGAGCTATTCCGAGTCGTTCCAGCCGTCCGGCAGCAACGTCAACCTCAGCTTCACCCGCACGCCGTTCGATCCGATCACCGGCAAGCAGTGGGAAGGCGGAGTGAAGTACCAGCCGGCCGATTTCGACGGACTGGTGACGCTGTCGGCTTACGACCTGCGCCAGCAGAACATCCTGACCAACGATCCGGATCCGGCGCACATGACCTGCGGCAGCAACGGCAGCAGCCAGTGCCAGGTGCAGGACGGCGAAGGTCGCGTGCGCGGCGTCGAACTGGAAGGCCGCGTGACGCCGCTGGAAGGCTTCAGCGTGATCGGTGCGGCCACCTGGATGGATTCGGAAATCACCCGCAGCAACAACGGCTACAAGGGCAAGGCGCTGGCGATGGTGCCCGACTGGACGGCCGCGCTGTGGGCCGACTACACCTTCCAGTCCGGTGCACTGGCGGGCCTGAGCCTGGCCACCGGCGTGCGCTACAACGGCGAAAGCTACGGCGACAGTGCGAACCTCTACCTGATTCCGTCGTACACGCTGTGGGACGCGGCCATTCGCTATGACCTGGGCCGCACGGGCGCGGTCGGCACGCAGTTTGCGCTGAACATCAGCAACCTGTCGGACAAGCAGTATGTGTCCACCTGCGGCGGCGTTTCGTCCTGCTATTACGGCACCGGCCGCACGGTCACCGCCACCGCGAGGTTCAGCTGGTGATGCGTGGGCTGCGGGTGATGCTGTGCGTGGTCGCGATGGCGCTGGCCTTGCCGGCGCTGGCGCAACCGGATCTGTCGCGGCGCGTGGGGAAAACGGTCGCCGAGGCACCGGTGCCGGGTTATCGCTTCCATGCGCTGGTCGTTCCGACCGTCGATGGTGCAACACGCTATCGCCTGCGTGTCGCGGTGCCGGAAAGACCGGCGCCGCGAGCAGGCCATCCGGTGGCATGGCTGCTTGATGGCAATGCGGCGTTGATGGATATCCAGGCCGACACGTTGAAGCAGTTGGCGCAGGCGCCTTCGCCTCCGGTGATCGTGTTCGTCGCGCACGACAACGATCTGCGTATCGACGGCGATGCACGTGCCTACGACTACACGCCGCGCCGTCCTGGCGGCGAAGAAGCGCAGCGTGATCCGCTCGGCACGCGACGCAATGGCGGTGCGGACGCATTCCTGGACTTTCTCACCGGAGAAGCCCGGAAGAAGGTGGGTGAGCTGGCACCGATCGACCCCGCACGCCACGCATTGTGGGGACACTCCTACGGCGGCGTATTCGTGCTGCATGCCTTGTTCACGCGGCCGCAGGCGTTTGCGCAGTTCGGTGCGGCGGATCCGTCGCTGTGGTGGGGCGATGGCCATCTGCTGGCGGAAGAAAAGCAGGCCGTGCAATGGAGCGGCGCATCGCCGCGTGTGTATCTGTGGACGGGGCAAGCGGCGCGGCCGCAGGCGGCTGCACCGCATGCTCCCGCGGGATGTGATCCGGGAACGATCGACGCCATGCGCCGCGCACGCGCGAGCGTGCCTGCCGATGCGATGGAGCGCATGGTGGAGCGCCAGCGCGCACGTGGCATGACGGTCGAATGGGAAACGTTGCCAGGACTGTCACATGGACAGACGCTGGGCGCATCGCTGCCGCGGTTCCTTGCCGCGGTTGCGGCGACGGCGCCGTGAGGTCCCACGCATGAGTGTGTGGCTGGTTTCGCTCGCGGGAACGATCGGCATTGCAGGGGCATGGCTGCTGTATCTGGCGTCGCCGCAGCAGCAATGGCGCGCGAAGGGACGATGGCCTGCATGGCCGGGCGTGTCGTGCCTGCTGCTTTCGCTCGCGCTGGCCTGGCCGACCCTGGGACCGCTCGAAGCCGTGTCGGCCTGGCTGGTGCTGGTGATGCTGGTCGCATCGCTGGCGCCGTTCGTGGGCGCGTGGCGCGCACATGCGCGTGGGGCGCGGAAGTGAGCAGCCCATCCGTGCGATTGCAGAGCCGGCACTGGTTCGGCAAGACCTGTGCGGGCGTCGTGCTCGGCTTCGGCCTGGCGCTCGCGACCTCGGGCCTGTTCGCCTGGCTGGGGCCGGACGGCATCGACGCGGGCGGCGGCAAGATCCAGTTCGTCATGTGGTGGATCGCGCCGGTCTGGTGCGCGGTCCTGGCATTCGTCTTCCTGTTCCGCGACAGCCTGCGCGCGTGGCTGTGGCTGGGTGCGGCCAACGTGCTCGCCTTCGGCCTGCTGTGGTGCGTGCGCGCATTCCTGGAGTAGGGCATGCCGAAGATCCGCAACGACATCGTCAAGGTCTACAAGGACGTGCACATCTGGGTCGGCATCATCGCCGGCCTGATGCTGTTCATCGCGTTCTATGCCGGCGCGATCACCATGTTCGAAAAGCCGCTCGAGCGCTGGGCCACGCCGCCTTCCACCTTGGCCGCGCCGCCGCCGCTGGAGCGTGCGCCCGAGCTGGTGCGGGCCGTGCTCGCCGCGCATCCGCAGGCAGCGAAGAACTATTCGGTGATGGTGACGACGACGCCCGACGCCCCTGCGCGGGTCATCTGGCGCGTGCGGGGCGACCGGCCGAGGCAGTTCACCGAGTTCGGCGCCAGCTTCGCGCCCGACGGCGCGTTGCAGGTCGAGCCTTTGCGCAAGGCCCCGGTGGCGCAACTCATCGATACCTTGCACCAGACGGTGGGGCTGCCGTTCCCGGATGCGGTGGCGCGTCCGATCATGGGCGTCGTCGCGTTGCTGTACGCCGTGGCGCTGGTGTCCGGCGTCATCATCCTGCTGCCGACGCTGGCCAAGGATTTCTTCGCGCTGCGCATCGGCCGGAACCTCAAGCGCCTGTGGCTCGACGTGCACAACGCGCTGGGTTTCGTCAGTCTTCCGTTTCATCTGGTGATGGCGCTGACGTGCGTGGTGTTCGCTTTCCACGATCCGTTCTACGCAGTGCAGGACAAGGTCGTCTATCCGAACGGTATTCAATGGGGCGAAGAAGCGCACGTACCGCCTCCGCCCGGTGCGCAGCCGTTGCCGGCGAGTGTGCTGCTCGAACGTGTGCAGGCCCAGCTCCCGGGCTTCGACGTGTATGGCTTCTCGTTCCAGAAGACGGAACACGGATTGGAGGCGCGAGTCACCGGCCTCGATGTGCGGCATGGCACGCGTGCGCGCACCTACGCCAGCACGCATCTGGATCCGTACACGGGGCAGGTGGACACGCACGGTCTCCCCGGACATATGCCCGGATGGGATGCGGCGGTCAACGCGTTCTTCATGCTGCACTTCGGCAGCTATGGCGGCAACGCGGTGCGCTGGCTGTACGTGCTGCTGGGACTGGCCGGCGCGCTGGTGTTCTACACCGGCAATCTGCTGTGGCTTGAATCGCGCCGCAGGAAGCAGCGCGACGCCGGATTGCCGCTGCAGAAGCGCTCCACGCGCGTGCTGGGCGCGCTGACCGTCGGTGTCTCGCTCGGCAGTGTCGCCGGTATCTCCGCAACGCTTGCCGCGACGAAATGGCTGCCGGCGCAGGTGGACAATGTCGCCGCGTGGCACGAAGGCATCTACTACGCCGTCTTCAGTGCGTCGGTGATCTGGGCATTCGTTCGTGGAACGGCGCGCGGCGCCACGGAACTGCTGTGCGTCGCGGCGTTCATGACCGCGCTGGTTCCATTGGGCAGCGTGGCGGGCGTGCTCGGAGTGGGCGGCGCCTGGAACCACGGCGGCAGCGGCATTGCGATCGATCTGACGGCGCTGATCGTGGCGCCCGTCTTCCTGATCATCGCCGCCCACACGCACAAGCGCGCCGTGCACGGGAACCGCGACAGCATCTGGAGCGCGGCAGGCGCCTGACCCCGATCAGCGCGCCGACTGCGGCACGCGGCGCAGCTTGCCGGTGTCGTAGCCCATGGCCTTGATGCTCTGGACCGCGCGTTCGTAATCGGCTTCGGACACCTGCGGCGTGCGCGCCATGTACCACACGTGGTCGCGCTTGCTGCGCGCCACGATGGTCTGCGTGTAACCGGCATCCACCCACGCGATGACGTACTCGGCCTGGATCGGCCAGACGAACTGCATGCCCCAGATCGCGCCACCGCCGTCCGGTTCGACCGTGCCAATCGGATGCATCGTCTTGATCGGCGCCTGGAAACTGCCGTGACGGTAGGTAAACGTGGTCTGGATGCGGCCGTCCGGGCGCAGCGCGTAGCGCTCCACCGCGTCGAACGCCTTGCGCTCCGGCCAAGAGGGAATGTGGGCGATGACGTACCAGTCGCCCATGAAGCGCGGGACATCCACCGAGGGCGGACGCGGCAGCGGTCGAACGTCGTGACTGCTGCAACCCGCACCGGACAGCGCGAGCGCAAGCAGCGAAACCAGTTTCAATGCAGGCATCTGATCACCTCAGCGTGGACGGAACAGATAGTGGGCGACCAGCCACTGCCGGCCGTTGTCGTATCCGAACAGCTCCGCGCAGGCCATCCAGAACATGCGCCAGCGTTGCCACCAGAGCACGGCGCCGTCGTCGCCATACGTCGAACGCAGTACCGGCATGACGCGTTCGCGAGCAGCATCCTGGTTGGCCAGCCAATGATTGGCCGTGCGCTGGTAATGCGTGCCGTCCAGCCACCACCGCTGCTCCAGCCGGAGATCGCGCTGGAAGTGCAGCAGCGTATCGGCCGCCGGCATCAGTCCGCCGGTAAAGAAGTGGCGGCCCATCCAGTTGTCATCGCCTTCGACTTCGAACGGATACATCAGCGTGCGGTGGGCGAAGATGTGCAGGAACAGCGCGCCGTCGCGCTTCAGCCAGCGCGCGATGCGGGCGAGCAGGCGCTCGTAGTTGCGCACGTGTTCGAACATTTCCACCGACACGCATCGATCGAAAGTCGCGGCCGGCAACTCCAGCTGGTTCACGTCGCGCGTCAGTACTTCGACATGGTCGAAGCCGCGCGCTCGGCATTGCGCCTGGATGTACTGCCGCTGCCCGTGCGAGTTGGACACGGCCGTGATGCGCGCATTCGGAAAGCGCTCGGCCATCCACAGCGTGAGCGAACCCCAGCCGCAGCCGAGTTCCAGGATGTGCTGGCCATCGGCAAGCCCGGCGCGCTGGCCGTACAGTTCCAGCATCGCGTCCTCCGCCTCGTCCAGGCTTTCGCGGCCGGTGCGGTAGTAGCAACTGCTGTACTTCAGCCGGTGTCCCAGGCATGCCTGGAAGAAGGCGGCGGGCACCTCGTAATGCTGGCGGTTGGCGGCATCGACATGCAGCGCCAACGGGCTGTTCGACAGTTCGGCGATGCGGCGGCTGAAGCGGGCCGATTGCGCTTCCAGTCCGCCGAACGACTCCTCGCGCAGACGTTGCGCGCACAGGCGGCGGATGCCCCAGCGCAGCGCGGCGTCGGGCAGCCAGCCGCGCTCGGCCAAGCCGGTCAGGCCGGCTTCCCGCTCCACGGGTGGACTCAATGACGTGGCGTTCATGGCGATTGCTCCTTCGTGGACTTGGGAAACCAGGGGAAGAACATCGGCGTGGTGCGCTGGTATTCGCGGTAATCCTCGCCACGGCTGCGCAGCGCCTGTTGTTCGGTAAAGGGCACGCCGCTGAGGTAGCGGAGGAACACGTACATCACCAACGGTCCGCACCACGCCAACCACCACAGCGGCGAACCGATCGCGAGCAGCACGTAGGCGAACCAGTGCAGCCACTCGAAGAAGTAGTTGGGATGCCGCGAATAGCGCCACAACCCGCTGCGGCAGGTGCGGCCACGGTTGGCGGGGTCAGCGCGGAATTTCGACAGCTGCCGATCCGCCAGCGACTCGCCGCCCACGCTCAGCACCCACACGAGGACGGCTGCGATCAGCGCGCCGTGTCCGTCATTCCGCGGATTGACTGCCACCGCCACGAAGGGCAGTGCGAACAGGACGATGAGCAGCGCCTGCGCCATGAAGAAGCCGAAGATTTTTCCCTGATGGCTGTGCCAGTGCGCACGCAGATGGCGATAGCGGCCGTCTTCGGCCTCGCTGCGCACGCGTTGCCAGAGATGCAGCGCCAGCCGGATTCCCCACGCGCCACCCAGCACGGCAAGCGCGATGCGCGGCATCGCCGCGCCATCGCCCAGCCAGGCCAGCAGCAGCGCCGCCGTCGCGACGCCCGCGGCCCACAACGCATCGACCACGCCGATGTTGCGATGCCGCCGCTGCCAGAACCAGCCGGCCGTCATGATCAGTACGGCGTACAGCAGTACCCAGGCCAGAGTGATCATCGCGGAGCTCCGGCAGATCGAGCGAATGCGATGGTCCCGGACCATCGGCGCGCGGCCACGCACAGCAGCGGAAGCGCCACGCTCCAGCCGAGCCCGAGCACCACCACGCCGCGCCATGCGGGTTCCGCAAATTCCACGGCATTGAAAGCGTGCGCAGCGGACAGATAGGCCAGAGGCGCCAGCAACGCGCCGAAGGCCACTGCCAGCAGCATGTGCCGCTGCAGGAAGCGCATCGACGAGGTCAACGTCATCGCGAAGGCCGCCCACAGCGCGAGGATCCACGGCGGCGGCAGCGCGCCCCAGGGAGCGGCTGCGTACTGCACGCTGCGGCTGGCAGCGGCCGTGCCGTCCACGAGGAATGCACAGAGCAGTGACAGCATCACCAGCCGCAACTCCACGCGTATCTGCGCCGCAACCGACAACTGGCTGGGGATGTAGAACGCGGCTGCGAGCAGTGCCGGCCACTGCCAGCCGCGTGCCGCGCCCGCGACAGCGCACAGCCAGACCAGCTGGTTGCCGATCAGATTGATCGCGCTCCGGCGCATGTCAGAGCCGTCCGGCGTTGGTGGCCGGCCGATAGCCGGGACGCGCGAGCAGCAGGTGCGACACACCGATCGAGCGTTCCAGGAAGCCGCCTTCGCAATACGCCAGATAGAACTCCCAGAGCCGGCAGAAGCGCGCATCGAAGCCTTGTGCGAGCACCGCCGGCTGCTGTGCCAGGAAACGTTGCCGCCACGCGCGCAGGGTCAACGCGTAGGAGTGGCCGAAATCCTGCTGTGCGATCAGTTGCAGGTCACTTGCCCGGGTCTTGGCTGCGAGGATCGCATTGAGGGAGGGGATGAAACTGCCGGGGAACACAAAGCGCTTGATGTAGTCCACGCTGCGCCGCGCCTGCTCGTAGCGGTGATCCTCGATCGTGATCGCCTGCAGCAGGGCGACGCCATCGGGCTTCAACAGCCGCTGCAGCGTGCCCATGTAGTGGTCCAGATACTCTGCGCCGACGGCTTCGATCATTTCGATCGAGACCAGCTTGTCGAACTGGCCGTCCAGATCGCGGTAGTCCTGCATCAGCAGCGTGACGCGATCCTGCAAGCCCGCTTCTTCGACCCGCGCGCGGGCGAGTGCATGCTGCTCGGCGGAAATCGTGGTGGTGGTGACGTGGCACCCGTAATGGCGTGCCGCGTGGATGGCGAAGCCGCCCCAGCCGGTGCCGATCTCGATCACGCGATCGCCGGGGCGCAACTGCAATTGCCGGCAGATGCGATCCAGCTTGCGGCGCGACGCGATTTCCAGAGGCTCGTCATCGCCGGAATACAGCGCGGAGGAGTACATCAGGTCCTGCGACAGGAACAGGCTGAAGAAGTCGTTGCCGAGATCGTAATGCGCGGCGATGTTGCGACGGCTGCCTGCGCGACTGTTCCGTCGCAGCCGGTTCCAGCCGCGCAGCAGCCATCCGCCGAGGCGGGCGGGCCCGCGTTCCATGCCATCGAGCAGATCGCGATTGCGCACCAGCAGCCGCACCAGTGCGACCAGATCATCGCAATGCCAGTCACCGTGGATGTAGCTCTCACCCGCACCCACGCTGCCTTGCGCGGCGACCTTGCGATAGAAGGCCGGGCCATCGACGGTGACCGTGGCCTGCAGTTCGCCCGTTGGATCACCCAGCCGCGTTTCGCCGAACGCATCGCGCACGCGCAGGCCGCCTTCGCGCAACGTCGCCAGTTGCGCCAGCAGACGGTTGCGCAGGAACGCGTCCAGCGCGGCGGGACGCGGCACTGCCATCGAAGCGGTCGTTTCGTTCATCGTGAAGTCCGGGCGAGGGAAGGATGGTCGTGCACGGGGTTGCGTTTGAGCCACAGGCGAAGCGCCTGCCAATGGATGGCGGCGACCACCTGCACGGTCATCAGCGGATAGGCGGCCAGCACGCGCGCCAGGCCCGTGCCATCGAGCGGACGCCGCTGCATGGATTGCGTCGCGTCGAACTGCCGCATGCCTTGCCGCCAGACCTGCATGTGCACGCGCAGATCGTCGCCCGGCACGGTGAAGCGCCAGTCGTAGCGGCAGTCCATCGGCATGAACGGCGACACATGGAAGCATTTGTCGAATTGCCAGCGCAGCGCACGGCCGCGGCTTTCCGCGCTTTCTGCCGGCAGCACGTAGGCGTGGCGCTCGTTCCACGGCGTGTTGGTGATGTCGGCAACGATGCAGTCCAGCGTCGCGCCATCGGCCTGGTAGCAGTAGTAGAAGCTGACCGGGTTGAAGACGTGGCCGCCGAACCGCAGATGCGTCAGCAGCCGCACCGGGCCTGCCGGCCTGTGGCCGATCGCGGCGCAGGCATGGTCCTTGACGGCGTCGATGAGGGGGCGCGATGGATCGCCCAGGTAGTCGCTGCGGCGGAACTCGGCCAGGTTGCGGCGATTGACCGACCACAGCCAGCGGCGTTCGAAGAGCGTGTCGATCTCGTCCAGATCCAGCAGCAGTTGCGCGATGGGATAGCGGAACGCGTGCGCATGCGGATGATGCCGGCGATGCACGACGTGGCCCAGGTAGAGTGCGCTGGTGCTCACGCGCTCACCTCGTCTTCGATCAACGCGCCGGCCTCGGGCATCCGATCGCGCAGCGCATCGACCACGCGCCGCGCGCTGCGGATGCCATCCTCATGGAAGCCCCATCCCCAGTACGCACCCGCGAACCACGTGTGCCGCCGGCCCTGGATGTCCGCCCACCGCCGCTGCGCCCGCACCGCCGCGTGATCGTGGATGGGATGCGCGTAGCTCATGCGCCGCAGGACTTTGTCGGGATCGATGGCATCACCGCGATTGAGCGTCACCACCAGCGGGACATCACCCGGAAGCCCCTGCAGCAGGTTCATGCAATAGCTGACCGTGCACGGCGCAGCGGGGTCACGCGGAACGTGCGCATTCCACGCCGCCCAAGCCTTGCGATTGCGCGGCAGCAGCGAAGCGTCGGTGTGCAGCACGACTTCGTTGCGCTGGTAGCGGATGCCGCCCAGCACCGCACGCTCGGCCGGGTCGGCATCGGCCAGCAGCGCGAGCGCCTGATCGCTGTGGCAAGCGAGGATGACGGTGTCGAACCCTTCCACGCCGGCGGCGCTGTGCACGCGCACGCCCCAGCGCATGCGCTCCACCGCATGCACCGGACAGCCCAACCGTTCGCGCACCTGCCAACGTGAGCGCAATGCGTCCACGTAGCGCGCCGATCCGCCCTGCACGACGCGCCAGGGCGAACGCCCGGTCATGCGCAGCATCTGGTGGTTCGCCATGAACTGGACGAGATAGCGCGCAGGGAACTCCATCACGGTCGCTGTCGGCGACGACCACAGGGCCGATGCCATCGGCAGCAGATGTTCCTCGATGAAGGCGGCGCCATAGCGCTGGCTGCGCAAGTACTCGCCCAGCGTCGGGCCTTCGTGCGCGTCCAGCAACGCGGGTGCGTCGCGATAGAAGCGCCGCAGGTCGTGCAGCATGCCCCAGAAGCGCGGCGATGCCAGATTGCGCCGCTGGCAGAACAGGCCGTCGAGCGAGGTGGCGTTGTATTCCACGCCGCTGCGCTCACTGTGGACGGAGAAACTCATGGTCGTCGCCTGCGAGGCCACGCCCAGTTCATCGAACAGGGCCGTGAGCAACGGGTAATGCAGGGGATTGAAGACAATGAAGCCGGTATCCACCGCCATGCGCCGCCCGCCGACGCGGACATCATGCGTATGGGTATGTCCGCCAAGGTAATCGTTGGCTTCGAACAGCGTCACTTCATGCTCGCCATCCAGCCACCATGCACTGGCGAGTCCGGCAATGCCCGAACCGATGATTGCGATGCGCATGTCAGTTCCTCGCCTTGGCCAGCACCCAATCGGGAATGGGCTTGAGTCCGTGCACGAGCCCCAGCGCCGCCATTGCACGCAGGCCGTACCACGTCAGATCGATCTCCCACCAACGAAAACCCTGCCGTGCGGTGCCCGGGAAGAAGTGGTGGTTGTTGTGCCAGCCTTCGCCGAACGTCAGCAGCGCCAGCCAGAAATTGTTGCGGCTGTCATCGCGCGTATCGAAGCGGCGGCGGCCGTAGCGGTGCGCCAGCGAGTTGATCGTGACCGTTGCATGGAACAGCACCACCGTCGAAACGAAGAATCCCCACACCAGCAGTTGCGGCCCCGATGTCTGCAGGTCGGGCGCGACGGTTTCCAGCAGCGCGCCGAGTGCGTATAGACCCGCGGCCAGCAGCACGGGCACCAGCGTGTCGAAGCGATCCAGCCAGCGCAGTTCGGGAAAACGCACCAGATCCGGAATGCGCGCGGCATCGGTGGCGAATGCCTCCCGCGTCAGGAACCAGCCCATATGGCTGCGCCAGAATCCAACCTCATGCGGCGAGTGCGGATCCAGCGGGCCATCGGCGTGGCGATGATGCTGGCGATGGTGTGCGGCCCACCACAGCGGTCCGCGTTGCACGCTGGAGGCGCCGATGACCGCGAACACGAACTGCACCGGACGCGAAGCCTGGAACGTGCGATGGGAGAAATAGCGGTGGTAGAACGCGGTGATCGCGAACATCCGCACGGCATACAGCGCGACCGCGACCGCGATGGCGAAACCCGAGACACCCACCCAGAGGACGCCCAGGCATCCAAGATGGAGCAGCGCGAAGGGGATGGCACGCAACCCGTCGATCCGGCCCGCCTGCGCCGGTTCGATCGGCGGCGCATCACCGCGGCTGCGGGTATCGAACCAGCGTTGCACCGTGCGCAGCAGACGCTCGCGTCGGCGGGGTAGGGGCGCTGTGGAGTCCATGCAGGGTTCTCGAAGTTCGTAGGAAGGTCTACGGACCGAAGCCAGCAATGGATGCACCGGCGGCCGCCTTGCGGGCCGATGCGGAGCCTGTCGCCGCGCACCGGTCCACCAGAGGCCGTCCCCATGCCTGTTGCCATTCCTGCGCGGAACGCGCGCTCGCCGCTTCGGTGAAGCGCACCGTGACCATCGGATAGCCGCCCTGCGCGTTGCGCAGATTGCTCGGACCGCGGAACTCCAGCAGCCGCCGATCCGCGTCCGCATAGACCAATGACAGGCGCTGCGCGACCACGCCGTACCAGGTATCCAGTTTGACCTCGATGGATTGCGCGGGAATGCCTTGCCATCGCACGGGGTTGCGGCGATGCACCTGCACCGGATAGAAGCGCTGCCGGCCCGGCACGAGAAATGACAGGCTGAGACGCTCGCCGCGCATCAGCGCCGCCCAGTGATTGCGGACAGCGGCGTCGAAGCCGGTATCGATCACTGCATCCGAGGGAAGCGGAATCCGGCTCGCACGCACGTTCGCCGAGGCATCCTCCTTCCAACTGATGCGCACGGTTCCGCCGGCGGCATTGATGGAAGCGGCCTGGCCGCTGCGCCGATCCTCCCATCCATAGCCGCGCACCTGCGTCAGCGCCGAAGCCGGCATCTGCTTGCGGGCGAACGGTCGGCCATCCGGGCATTCGTACTGCACCCAGCGTTCGGCGCCGTCCCCGGTTCCGCGCTGCCAATGGACTTCGCGATAGGCGATGCGCCCATCGGAGGTCGTGGCGGTGCCGTCGAAGCGCTGGAGCGGGGCGCCCATGGCGCCGAAGGGCAGGCACAGCATCAGCCAGGCGATGCGCATAAAGACTCCGCGTGAGGTTTTGTCCGGTTTACGCACGGGCGTCGCATTCGGATGCACCCGCCCCGATGCATCCAAACGGCGCCCCGGTACGTAGAGAAGGAAACCGCCTTCACCCCTGTGCCGCCGATGCCGATGTACCCTGACCCAGGCAAAAACCACATTTCCCTCGATACCGCGCGCATCGTGTCCAGTTCACAGCAGCCGACCAATGAGCCGATGAACTGGACCGATGACATGGACGGCGTCGCGCGCCGGCTCGATCGCGACAGCTTCATGCGCATCTACGATCACTTCATGCCCAGACTGTGCGTCTACCTGCGCGGACTGGGCACGACCGAGGCCGTGGCCGAGGAGCTTGCGCAGGAATGTCTGTTGCGGGTGTGGCAGCGCGCTTCGGATTTCGATGCAACGCAGGGCACGTTGAGCACCTGGCTCTACCGCATCGCGCGCAACCTGCATATCGATCGCGTGCGTCGCGAGCGCAGCTGGATTCAGGTGCAGGCCGCAGTCGAGAACGCGGCCGTGAGCGATGCGTATGAACGCAGCAGCGCAGAGCAGTACTCGGATCAGGCGCGCCTGCGCCAGCGCATCAACGAACTGCCCGCGGTGCAGGCGCGACTGGTGCGGATGTCCTACTTCGAAGCCAAGAGCCACAGCGAGATTGCCGACGCGCTCGGCATGCCGTTGGGCACGGTGAAATCGCACCTGCGCCGTGCCTTCCTGCAACTGCAGTCCAAGGTGGGAGGCGCGCCATGAATCCGCGCCACCACCTGCACGAATCCACCCTGATGAGTTATGCCGCGGGCGCGCTGGATGCACCGCTGAGCATCGTCGCCAGTGCTCATCTGGAACATTGCGCCGAGTGCCGGAAACGCCTCCGTGAAGCCGAAGCCATCGGCTCGGCGTTGCTGGAACAGACCCAGCCCGTGGTGACCGATGAACGGCGCAGCGCACTGCGCGAATCCATGCTGGCACGGCTCACCGAAGCCGCACCGGCGCTGACGCCTGCGCCGATTCCAGCCAACGTGCACACCGAATCAGCGCCACGGTCCGAACGACCGGAAGCCGATCCCGATCATCTGCCCGCATCACTGCATCCGTACTTCGGCGACTCGATGCGCGCACTGCGCTGGCGCTGGATCGCACCGGGCGTGCACTGCATCCGCGCCGAGCAGATGCCGTCGCTGATCATGCTGAAGATTGCACCGGGCAAATGCCTCCCCATGCACAGCCATGGTCGCAGCGAACTGACCCAGATCCTGCGCGGCGCCTACAACGACACGCTGGGGTCCTTCGCGCCCGGCGATGTGGCCGACCTCGATGAAGACGTGGAGCACCAGCCCGTCACCGCACCCGGCGTGCCCTGCATCTGCGTGTCCGCACTGGACGCCCCGCTGGTGTTCAGCGGATGGCTGGCGAGGAAGATCCAGCGCTTCGTGAAGCTGTGAACAGCGGAATCAGGCACGTCCGGACATGCCGGCAGCAGGCCGGTGAAGCATCAACGACATGCATCACGGCCTGCGAAACGCACTCTCGGTTGCGCCGATGTCGGGCGCGGCGCCACGGACGCGACGGAACGGGCGGCCACGCTGGTCGTAACGCAGGTCCGGCAGATTGCTGCCGCGATCGATCGCGGGGCTGCCGCGTGACAGAAGATGCGTCGGTGTCGGCCCGCCGTTGTCCGCCAGCGGCGTGAGCTGCGGGTCCGCGTTGATCGTATCGACGGGCAGGCCCGCATCGGAGGACTCGACGAGGTTGTGCGCACCGTCGACGGTGCCGACGTACACGGAGAGGTCGGTGGAAGGTGCGCCTGCGCACGTGTTCCTCGCGACAATCGAGCTTTCCAGATCGAGGGTCTGGATTGAACGTACCGCGCCTCGGCAGTCCCGAGTGTTGTCGTTGAAGGCAATCGTGCTGTTGACAATGTCCGCGCCGTCGCCCTGGAACAGGATCGCGCTCCAGTACTCGGCCGAGTTTCCGCTGAAGGTGCTGTTGGTGATGACCGGGCGGGCATATGCATTCATGCCGCCTGCGGCCAGTACCTCGTCGCGGGCCGGGTGCTGCGGTTCGGACGCGATGTTGCCGGAGATCGTGGAATTCCTGATCAGCGCGGGGCCTTCGACATGCAGCCCGCCGCCGACGCGGGCGCGGTTGCCGGTGACCAGGGAGCGGCGCAGCGTCAGTTCGTTGGCCGCAATGCCTCCGCCGTAATACGCCGAGCTGTCGCGGATTTCGCTATCCACGACGGTCACCGTGCCGCCGGCATTGATCGCACCGCCATAGCCGAATGTCGTGACATGTGCGTCGGATATGACGCTGCGGTCCACCCGGACGTTTCCGGACGCATAGAGGGCGCCGCCGCGACCTTCTTCGGTCCAATAGATGTCATCGCTGACGACGAGCAGGCAGTGATGCACGCGCGTGCGCAGCAGTTCGACATTTCCCAGCGACTTGATGCAGCCGCCCATGTCGTGCGAACCGCCCAGCTCATCACGCGAGTTCTCGATCGTCAGGCCTTCGATGCGCAGCGTGCCGTTTCCCCAGTGCTCAATCGCGCGATTGCCGAACCACGCACCGTCAATCGCCAACCGTTGGCGTCCCGGTCCCTTGACCGTCAAAGTGTCCTGTCCGAAGTACAGGCCGCCGCCACTCAACACGATACGAGGGCAGGCCAGGGCGCGCAGATCGATGACATCGCCGCTGGCCGCGGCTGCGATCGCGGCACGCAGACTGCCGGGGCCATTGTCATTGCAATTGCTGACGGGAATGTTGGCCGCACGTGCGTTGAAGTGGGTGAGGGCCACGACCAGGCCACACACAGCGACAAGCATCGAACCCATGGCGCGTTGCGAACTGCGGCTCATGTGCGCTTCCTCGCCGCGAAATGGTGGCGGCCCGCTGCGTGCGGAGTCTGGGAGTGCGCATGTGGTGCGAGGGTGAATAGAAGTGCCCTGCAGAACTGGCAAACACAGCGGCCTCATGCGCGGCGCGTCGCGCAATGGCGATGAGCCGCGGACGTTTTCACCCATCAGGTGTCGGGTGGACGCTGCAGCTAAGCGACGACTCGCAAACATGCACGACGACATGGGGCATCCGCCGTCCGCCAACATCCGGATCGTTGTGCTCCGCAGCATGGAATTCGTGCACAGCGTCTTGCATCCGACTGACGCGCTGCCTTATGGTGCAATCGATTGCATTGAGGCGAATCGCTGCAGATTCGTCCCGGTTGGGAGGCCGGAAAATCGATGGATGGCCATTCGATCGAACCGGCATGTCACATGGCGCCGGATACCGGTTCCGTACTCATGCTGATGTCCCGGTACCGGGGTTCCAGCGCCCGTGTTTCGCGGCGTTGTAAATGAACACGCAGGGCAGGGGATTCACCCGTCGGGATGCATTGCGCGTCGCAGTGGTGGGCGGCGTGGGGCTCGCCAGCGCCGGGCGGATGTCCGCTGCGGCTGCAATGGCGCCACTCAAAGGTACGCTGAAACACTCCGTCGCCCGGTGGACGTTCCCCAAGCTGTCGATTGCGCAATTGTGCGAGACGGTGAGGGGCATCGGTTTTGCCGCCATTGATCTCGTTGGCCCAACGGATTGGCCCACCCTGAAAGCGCATGGCGTGTTCAGTTCGATGTGCAACGGCGCGGAACTGGGCCTGGACAAGGGCTTCGCCGCCCGTGAATTCCACGATCAGCTGGTCGAGCGCTATACGCGCCATATCGATTGGGTGGCCGATGCCGGCTACCGCAATCTCATCTGCTTTTCCGGCAATCGCAACGGCATGGATCCGCAGGAAGGGCTGGCCAACGCCGAAGCGGGTTTGAAGCGGATCCTGGGCCACGCCGAAAAGCGCGGCGTGATGCTGGTAATGGAACTGTTGAACTCCAAGGTGGACCACCCCGACTACCTGTGCGATCGCTCAGACTGGGGCGCGGCGCTGTGCGAACGCCTGGGCTCCGACCAGTTCGGCCTGCTGTACGACATCTACCACATGCAGATCATGGAAGGCGACGTGATCGCCACCATCCGCAAGCACCACGCTTTCTTCAAGCATTACCACACGGCGGGCGTGCCGGGGCGCCACGAGATTGGCGACGACCAGGAGCTCAACTATCCCGCCATCTGTCGCGCGATTCGCGACACCGGCTTCGATGGGTACGTGGCGCAGGAATTCATGCCGGCCGCCGCCGATCCCGTTGCTTCACTGCGCGAGGCGATACGCCTCTGCGACGTCTGAAACCGATATCCACCCAGGGAATCCCCATGGCAGACAATCATTACGACGCCATCGTCGTTGGCTCGGGAATCAGTGGCGGCTGGGCCGCCAAGGAACTGACCGAAAAAGGCCTCAAGGTCCTCATGCTGGAACGCGGCCGCAACATCGAGCACATCAAGGACTACGTGAATGCGACGAAGGAGTCGTGGGACTTCCCGCATCGCAACCATCCCACCCAGGCGATGCGGGCGAAATTTCCGGTGCGCGTGCGTGATGGTGGCCTGGGCGAGAACACGCTGGACATGTGGGCCAACGAACAGGATTGCCCCTACACCGAAACCAAGCGTTTCGACTGGTATCGCGGCTACCACGTCGGCGGCCGATCACTGCTGTGGGGGCGACAGAGCTATCGCTTGTCGGATCTGGATTTCGAAGCGAACCTGAAAGAGGGCATCGCCACCGACTGGCCGATCCGCTATGCCGACATCGCGCCCTGGTACGACTATGTGGAGAAGTTCGCCGGCATCGCCGGCACCCGCGAGGGCCTGGACGTGCTGCCCGACGGCGAATTTCTTCCGCCGATTCCCTTGAACATCGTCGAGAAAGATGTCGCCGCGCGAATCAAGCAGGCGTTCGGCGGCACGCGCCACCTGATCCACTCGCGCACCGCCAACATCACTGAGCCGAGGCCGGAGCAAGGCCGCGTCAACTGCCAGTACCGCAACAAGTGCATCCTGGGTTGTCCGTTCGGCGCGTATTTTTCCACCCAGTCGGCCACGCTGCCCGCCGCGATGAAGACGGGCAACCTGACGCTGCGCCCGTTCTCCATCGTCAAGGAAGTCCTTTATGACAAGGACCGCAAGCGCGCACGCGGGGTGGAGATCATCGACGCCGAGAATGGCCAGACGTACCAGTACACGGCGAAGGTCATCTTCCTCAATGCGTCCTCGTTCAACTCGACGTGGTTGCTGATGAACTCCGCCACCGATGTGTGGGAGGGCGGCCTGGGTTCTTCCTCGGGCGAACTGGGGCACAACGTCATGGACCACCATTTCCGCGTCGGTGCGTCCGGACGCGTCGATGGCTACGAGGACAAGTACTACTTCGGCCGGCGTCCCTGCGGCTTCTATATCCCGCGTTTCCGCAATGTCGGCACCGACAGGCGCGCCTACCTGCGCGGCTTCGGTTACCAGGGTGGCGCCAGTCGCATGGGCTGGTCGCGCGAGATCGCCGAACTCAACATCGGCGCCGAACTGAAGGACGCGCTGACGCAGCCGGGCGACTGGCGGATCGGCATGACCGGCTTCGGCGAGATGCTGCCTTACCACGAGAACCGGATCAGCCTGGATCCGGACCGCAAGGACAAGTGGGGTTTACCCGTGCTGGCGATGGATGTATCAATGCGCGAGAACGAAATGGCCATGCGCAAGGACATGGCCGCCGATGCCGCCGAGATGCTGGAAGCCGCAGGCGTCAAGGATGTCCAGGCGCACGACCATGACTACGCGCCGGGCATGGGCATCCACGAGATGGGCACCGCGCGGATGGGGCGCGACCGCAGGAATTCGGTGTTGAACATGCACAACCAGGTCTGGGATGCGCCGAACGTCTACGTGACCGACGGTGCATGCATGACCTCCAGCGCCTGCGTGAATCCTTCGCTGACGTACATGGCGATGACGGCACGCGCGGCCGACCATGCGGTGCGCGAACTGAAAGCGGGGAGCCTGTGATGGAACGTCGGGAACTGCTGAAGATGATCGCCGCCGCGACCGGCGCGGCCATGATCGGAATGCCGGCGTTCGGCTTCGCGCAGACGCCCGCCGATGACGGTGCCAATGCATTCACCGAAACCGATGCCGCTCTGCTCGATGAAGTGGCCGACACCATCCTGCCAAGAACCCGAACCCCGGGCGCCAAGGATGCGGGCGCTGGCGCTTTCATTGCGCGCTACGTGGCCGATTGCTACACCCCGGAGAACCAGGCGATTTTCCGCGCTGGCCTGATCGATCTGGACCGGCGCGGCGGCCAACGCTTCCTTGCGCTGACGCCGGAGGCACGCACCGCGCTGCTGCGCACGCTGGATGCCGAAGCGCGGACGCACCTGGCGACCACGGCGAAGGAGGGGGGCGCCAATCGCGGACCGCTCAAACCGCACTACTTCACGATGATCAAGCAGCTGACGATTTTCAGCTACTTCACCTCGGAAACCGGCGCGACGCAGGCCCTGCAATATGTCGCCATTCCGGGCCGTTACGAAGGCGACGTGCCTTACACGCCGGGTACGCCCGCGTGGGCCTTCGAATGAGCCGCACCAATCCGACGCCCGAAACGAGCCCGCACAGCAGGAACCCCATGATCCGGATGACCTCACCGATTCTGCTCGCCACCTGTGTACTGGCGATCGCTCCCGCATTCGCCCGGGCCAATGGCGACCCCCAGCGTGACCCTGCCGCGACCGAAGTCTGGAAGCCGGTACCGGCAAGCGTGGCGACGCCTGCCAACGCCGCGCCCTCGGACGCGGTGGTCCTGTTCGATGGCAAGGATCTTTCGGCATGGGAAGGCGAGCAGGGCGGCAGCGCGCCCTGGGCCGTCGCCGACGGAGCGGTGACCGTGGTGCCGGGCAGCAAGGGCATTCGCACGAAGCAGCGTTTCTGCGACATCCAGTTGCACATGGAATGGCGCACGCCCGCCGACACCCGCGGATTCGAGGGACAGCAACGTGGCAACAGCGGCATCTTCCTGCAGGAGGTCTACGAGTTGCAGGTGCTCGACAGCTACGACAACCCCACGTATTCCAATGGGCAGGCAGCGTCGATCTACAAACAGGCGATTCCGCTGGTGAATGCATCGCGCGCACCCGGCCAATGGCAGGTGTACGACGTCATCTGGAAAGCGCCGCGCTTCTCCGAAGGCGGCGGCCTGGTTTCACCGGCGCGCATCACCGTGCTGCATAACGGCGTACTGGTGCAGAACGACACGGTCGTGTCGGGCAAAACCGAATACATCGGCTCGCCCTCATATCCGCCGCATGGCTGCGCCCCGATTTCCCTGCAGGATCACGACGCCAAAGTCAGCTTCCGCAATATCTGGGTGCGCGAGTTGTAACTCGCGCGTGCCGCGTTGTATTGCCCGTTGCCTGAGAACGGCAATGGGAGCGTCGATGTCCTTTTCCGGAAGTGGCCCAGGAGCGGCATCAAAGTGCCGCCCTTCGCCATCCATTCCTTGAACTGTTTCATCCCGCCGCACCCGCGTCGCCGAGCGTGGAGAGGGCGCCTGCAATCGATCAGGTTTTCGTGCGGGATGGCGCCGCTGATTCAGCGCGCTGCTGCAGGCAAGTGCTTGTCGAGATAGAGCGCACCGGCTTTGATGACCGCGGCAGGATCCCGCGGTTGGTCATGCTCGATGATGTACCACTGCACGCCTGCATCCTGAGCGGCGGGAAGAATCGACGCCCAGTCCAGCACACCCTGCCCGAGGGCGGCGAAGCCACCTTCGTCCCGTGCCTCGCCCTTCGGTGCATTGTCCTTGGCGTGCACCGCGAACAGGCGTCCCCGAAACTTGCCCAGCGTCGCCACCGGATCGAGTCCGGCGCGTGACACCCAGGCGAGATCCAGTTCGGTCTTCAATTCCGGGCCGGCCGCTTCGAACAGCAAATCCAGTCCGGTCTTGCCGGCGAAATCGACCAGCTCGAAATCGTGGTTGTGATAGGCCAGCGTCATGCCCTTGGCCCGAACCTGCTTCGAAATACCGGACAGTTCTTCTCCCAGCGCCGTCCAGCCGGCCGCGTCCGTAGGTCTTTCCTTTTCATCCAGATACGGAACCACCAGCACGGTGTTGCCGATCGCCTGGTTGAAGGTCAGCACGCGATCCAGATCGGCCCGCAGATCGGCCAGTTGCACGTGGCTGGAGATGACCTTGATCGAATACTTGTCCAACAGCTGCTTCAGCTCCGCAGCACTGGTGTTCTGGGTGCCTACCGTTTCCACGGCGTGAACGCCCGCGTCATGCACGATCTTCAATTGTTCATCGAGCGAAGCCACGTGGCGAAGCGTGTACATCTGCACGGCGACGGGCTTGCCCGGGGTTTCGGCATCCTTCGCGAAGCCGGGCAGGGCGGACAGCAACAACAGCGTGGCGGTCGCGATTCGACGCAATGGCGTGATGGTCATGATGTCCTCGAAGTTCAGATGCCTGCGGACGGGAAGAAGAGCGCGAATCCAGCGGCGCGAATGATCAGGGGATGGGCGTCCAGGCACGGGACCTGGCCGAGGCGATGACACGGTCGACGATGAGCGCCGAACGCAGTCCATCCTCGAACGTCGGCAATCCTTCAGGCCGCTCGGTGACGATGGCGCGATAGGTGTCGGCGACAAACGCATCGAAACAGTTGCCATAGCCCTGCGCGTGGCCGGGCGGCAACACCGAAAGCCGGCGTTGTTCGGCGCTGCCCGCGCCCGGTCCGCGCACGAAAATTTCCTCGCGTTGATCGGGCAGGCCAATCCAGAGCCGTTCGCTGTCCTCCTGATCGAACGCCACCGCAGCCTGCGCGCCGTCGATTTCGAACCACAGGCGATTGCGGCGTCCGGCCGATACCTGGCTGACGGTGAGCGAAGCCAGCGTGCCGTTGCCGGTCTTGAACAGGGCGGCGGCCACATCTTCGCTGGACACCGATTGCATCGCGCCGCCCGCCGCCGGTGTGGCGAAACTCAATCCCGTTGCTGCGGCCCGTTGCGCAATCACGGTTTCGAAAGCGGCGCTGACTTCGACGAAGCGTTCTCCGCTGACCCATTCCACCAGATCGCACCAGTGCGAACCGATGTCGGCGAACACGCGGGATGCGCCGCCAAGTACCGGATCAACACGCCAGTTGTTGCTGGCCGGATCCAGCAGCCAATCCTGCAGATAGCTGCCGTGGATGAGCCGCAGTGGACCCAGTTCGCCCTGCGCAATGCGTGCGCGCGCTTCACGCACGACCGGGTGATAGCGGTACACGAACGGCACCGTGGCCACCTGGCCGCTGGAGGCGGCGAGTGCGGCAAGGGCCTGCGCGTCTTCCAGCGTCGTGGCCAGCGGCTTTTCGCAGATGACGTGCTTGCCCGCTTCCAGCGCCGCTTGCGCCATCGCGCGATGCAGATGGTTGGGCGTGCACACGTGCACCACCTGCACCTGCGGATCGGCGAGGACTTCTTCGATATCGCGATACGCGCGCGGCACGTCCCAGTCCCGCGCCACGTCCGCGGCACGTTCCGGCGAAGACGCACTTACGCCACGGACGATGGCGCCGGCCAGCAACGCCGCGCGACGATGCACGGCGCCGATCATTCCCGTGCCGACGATAGCGGCTCCCAGCTTGCTCATCGCTCCGGTTCCTCAGTTCGCGGAAGAAGTGGAAGGCGCAACGGCGGAGGCCGGCCGTTCGCGGAACAGCAACAGGAACGCCACCAGCACGACCAGCGCCACGCCGGCAGGGAACAACCAGATCTGCTGCCAGTCCGGGCCCGCCGCAGTGGTGTAGTGCTCCACCACCGCGCCCGACAGGAAGGTGCCGATCAACATGCCCACGCCATACGTCGCCAGCGTGATGAAACCCTGCGCACTGCTGCGCGCCGCGGGACCCGCATGTGCGTCGGTGTAGATCTGGCCGGTGACGAAGAAGAAGTCGTAGCAGATGCCATGCAGCACGATGCCGATCACCAGCAACGCGAAGCCGCTGCCGGCATCGCCATAGGCGAACATCCCGTAACGCAGCACCCAGGCCGCCATGCCCACCGCCAGCATGGTCTTGACGCCCAGCCGCGCGAACAGGAACGGCATCGCCAGCATCAACAGCACTTCGGACACCTGGCCCAGCGATTGCAGGCCGGCCGCGCCGCGCACACCCAGATCATTGAGATAGGGATTGGTGAAGTTGTAGTAGAACGACAACGGGATGCAGATGGCGATCGAAGCCAGGAAGAACACGAGATATGAGCGCGACTTCAGCAGGCGCAGCGCATCCAGCCCGAGGATCTGTCCCAGCGATGCGTCGCGCTGCCGGGCCAGCGGTGGCGTGTGGGGCAGGGTGAACGCGTACAGTCCCAGCATCAGCGAGGCGGCCGCGGCCATGCGGAACGTGAGCTCCAGCCGGTGCGCCTGTTCCCAGCCCAGCCACCCGATCAGCACGCCGGCCACAATCCAGCCGATGCTGCCGGCCACCCGAACAGGCGGGAACTGCTTTTCGGGCGACTGCATATGCCGCATCGCCACGCTGTTGGCCAAGGCCAGCGTCGGCATGAACAACAGCATGTAGACGATCACGTACGCGGCGAACGCATCGAAGCTTTTTGCCGTGGACGCCAGCCACATCAACACCGCGCCCGCCAGATGCAATACCGCGAGGATGCGTTGCGCGGCGAAGTAGCGATCGGCGATCAGTCCGACCAGGAACGGCGCGACGATGGCGCCAATCGATTGGCTCAGGAACGCCGTGGCGACCTGGCTTGCGCTCGCCTGCAACGGGCCTTGCACCAGGTACGTGCCCAGGGTGACGAACCACGCCCCCCAGATGAAGAACTGCAGGAACATCATCGCGCTCAGGCGCGACATGGTGAACGTCATGACTTCCCCTCCCAGGTCGGTGTTCGTTCAAATTCCCAGCATGCCGCGCAGTCTTCCCACATCCGCGCCGCTGTCGGCGAAGTCGTCGAAGGCGCGCTCGGTCACGCGAATCAGGTGCTCGCGAATGAAGGCCGCGCCTTCACGCGCGCCATCTTCCGGATGCTTCAGGCAGCACTCCCACTCCAGCACGGCCCAGCCAGGGAAGTCGTACTGCGCCATTCTCGAAAAGATCGCCTTGAAGTCGATCTGTCCATCGCCCAGCGAGCGGAAACGCCCGGGACGATCAATCCAGTTCTCGTAGCCGCCGTAGACGCCGCTGCGTGCACTGGCGCGGTACTCGGCATCCTTGACGTGAAAGATGCCGATACGCGCGTGATAGCGATCGATGAAGCCGAGATAGTCCATCTGCTGCAACAGCAAATGGCTCGGGTCGTAGAGAATCTTCGCGCGCGGATGGTGATCCACTGCATCGAGGAAGCGCTCGAAGGTGGCGCCATCGTGCAAGTCTTCACCCGGATGGATTTCGTAGCACAGGTCCACGCCGCAATCGTCGAACGCATCCAGGATGGGACGCCAGCGGCGCCCGAGTTCGGCGAAGGCTTCTTCCACCAGGCCCGGCGGCCGCTGTGGCCACGGATAGAAATACGGCCAGGCCAGTGCGCCGGAGAACGTCGCGTGCGCGCTCAGCCCGAGGCGCTGGCTGGCCTGGGCCGCCATCCGCATCTGTTCGACCGCCCACGTCTGCCGCGCAGCGGGATTGCCACGCACTTCCGGCGGAGCAAATCCATCGAACAGCGGGTCATAAGCCGGGTGCACGGCCACCAGTTGGCCTTGCAGGTGGGTGGACAGCTCGGTGATCTGGATACCGTGCCGCGCCAGCGTATCGACGATGTCGTCGCAGTACGCCTGGCTCCGGGATGCCTGCGCCAGATCGAAGACACCAGGCGCGCTGGTAGGCACTTGTACGCCAGAATAGCCAAGCCCTGCGGCCCATTCGGCCAACGTGTCCAACCGATTGAAAGGAGGCTTGCCACCGATGAACTGCGCCAGGAAAAGCGCGGGACCCTTGAGTGTCTTCACGGCAATCGGCCTTGATGCAATCGATTGCATCATCCTAGCATGGGGCAATTCGCGAACGCGTTGTGCAGCGCGTCGGGGCGGCCACCGCTGACATGGCAACGATCTACGACATCGCAAGGCATGTGGGCGTCTCCGCAGGAACGGTGTCGCGCGCGCTCTCGCGGCCGGAGAAAGTACTGCCTGCAACCCGCGTGCGCATCGAGCAGGCAGCGGCCGCACTGGGCTACATCCCGAACACCGTCGCCAGGACGCTCAAGACCCAGCGCAGCGGCAAGATTCTGGTCACGGTGCCGGACATCGCCAATCCGTTCTTCGCGAAGATCCTGCAAGGCGCGGAAGAAGCCGCGCAGGCAGCCGACTATGCGGTGCTGCTGGGCGATACGCAGCATCAGCCCGATCGCGAGGAGCGTTACGCGCAAATGCTTCGCCGCAACGAGGCCGACGGCCTGATCGTTCTGGGACACCGGCTGCCTCCGACCGCATGCGGAATCGTCAAGCAGTTGGGTCCGCACGCGCCGGTCGTCAATGGCTGCGAATTCGATCCCGCGCTGGGCATTCCCAGCGTGCATATCGACAACGCCGCGGCCGCGCGCGCCGCGATGGAACATCTGTACGACCTGGGGCACGAATGCATCGCGGTGGTCGGCGGCCCGCCGGACAATCCCTTGCATCAACAACGCCTCGACGGAGCGAAGCTCGCGGCCAAGGCACGCGGCCACCTGCGCCAGCTGACACTGGTGCCGGGCGATTTCTCCGTGGAGTCCGGCTACACCGCCGGCATGAAATTGCTGGGGCAGGGCGCTGATACTCCGACCGCTGCGTTCTGCTTCAGCGACCAGATGGCCCTCGGCGTACTCGCTGCCTGCCGGGAAGTCGGCAAGAGCGTGCCACACGAATTTTCGATCGTCGGCTTCGACGACCTGGCCTCATCCCGCTACCTCAATCCGCCCCTCACCACCATCAGCCAACCCATGCGCGAGATCGGCATCCGCGCGGTGAACCTGTTGCTCGCCATCATTGATGGCGCGGATGGCGCACGCGTGCAGCATCAGCAGACGCTGGCCTTCGGCTTGATGCTGCGTGGGTCTACTGCCGCGCGTTCGGGATAAGTCCGGGCAACCAGCGAGCTCGGCTCTGAATGGCGAAACCAAAAGGCACGCCATGCCCGCAAGAACCCCAACTACTGAAAGCCCATCGAATGGAGTGAAGGCCGGGGCGCTCTTTATGAACATAATAGGCATTATGCGAAATAGTGTGCTGGGCGTCATGCGGCCTTTAGTTGGTACTGGCTCCTTCTCCTGATTGCCGCTGTTCATCGCAGACATTCTGGGATCGCCGACGCAAAGATTCTGTCCTTCGACGCGGACAATTCTGCTTGGTCGGAAACCAATGCAAACAATTTCGGATGATCTCGCTACCAACGCAGAAAAAAGCGGTCAACTCGACGCAGTAGAACGTTTCTTCAGCCGCCTTACCCATTGCAACAGTTCCTCGTGCGGGATCGTCCGCCCAGCGTCGACGTCGGCCAAGCCCTCGCGGGTCCGACGCTCCTTCTCTGCCGCGGACAGCTCCGGCAGCAAAGCCAATAGTTCTTCTTCTCGTGTCATCTACGTTGAGAAACAGGTGCTTAGGTCGGACTGTACCTGGAGAAGATGGGACGGATCTTGGGATCAGCCAGGTGTTCGGGCAATGGTTGGCGGGCATCGTGGACCGCCAAGTCGACCACGACGTCCAGTTCTGCGCCTCGGGACTGAATAGCCGTACTCACCAATCGGGCTGCCCGTTCGGCAAAGGCTAGGTCGGCCACCAGCCAGATGAGTAGTCCTGGCTGATCTTCTGTGGGCGATGTAAAGGCATTCAGGAGATAGGCCGCCGTTACAAAGCTGGCGTCCTGGAGGCACTCGCTAATGAGTTGACCAAGCCACGCCGGCGCACTTTGGGCCGGACGGACGTGCACCTGGGCGTGAGGCGTCTTCTCTATCCGAGCCACGAAGCCAGTGTCCAAAAGGGAGGCGATCTCCTCCGGATATAAGACCGCCCCTCCATCGTTGGGGTTCATCATCAGGGTCGCCCCCTTGGTGCCGGCCAAAAGGTCGCGCCCTCTCACCTGCACAATCTTCACCGCCGATGAGGACGCGAACCGGGCCTTTTCCCAACCGGTAAAGAACGGGATGGCATCGAAGCCGTCGGGATGGCGGAGTTGCACTAGGCGGGTCCTGCCTGAGTCGTCAGAGACGGGCACATGCACGTAGACCAGAGCGTCCAGCAACCGCCGAAAGAAGGCCGGTTCCTCGGCTGGATTGGTGCGTGACCGTTCCAGCCAAGCTTCCAACTCCCGTTCTGCCCGGCTCCCTCTGCCTGCACGCTGACGTGTCCGGGTCACGGTCAGAGCCTGTGCGGGCCTTGGGGATAGCCACGAAACCAGTCAGGATCGATCTTGCTGGTCAGATACGGCGTGCGAAAGAATGATTCGGTGCGCTGCCAGAGCTCTTCTTCGTGCTGGGCAATGGCCTCAATGTCGCTCAGTGTCGGGTAATGCCGCAGCAGCCGGTACGCTTCCTCTCGCACCTGCTTAGGTACGGCCTTGCTGGCGGCCAGCTCTTTCAGAAACGCGCCGGCTTGCAGTACGTTCCGGGTTCGCTCTTCAGGCATG
Source organism: Pseudomonadota bacterium (assembly GCA_023419315.1). GTDB lineage: Bacteria > Pseudomonadota > Gammaproteobacteria > Xanthomonadales > Xanthomonadaceae > Pseudoxanthomonas_A. The sequence continues at coordinate 18,213 of JAEZYE010000044.1, read as the reverse complement.
GTCATGTACGGGACCAAGAAGACTAAGGAAAACTTAGTTTACCGCGTCCGGCGGTACAGGGAGCTTAAGGAGTAACGACCTTGCAAACGGAACTAAAGTCCAATATAATCAATAACTTACTTCGCATAACACTCCTTATGTACGGAGCCGGTGTCAGGGGGCTGCCCGCGTTGACGGTATTGTTTGCTCCACCTGTACGGTCACAGGAGTTCGGTATGCGATCCGCCGGTCTTTGGGTACTAGTGTGGTGAGTCGAGCCTGAGGGCTGTAAAGCACGTTGGTGCTTCCTACCTGTCCCACATACAGTGCGGGCGCTGGAACGTCTGCACCAATTTCGCTTAGTGCAAGATCAACGTGCAGCCCTTTTTCCACACTTGTGAGTGTGGTGACTTCGCTCTTACCGTAGTACGTCACGGCGCACGGTATGTAGGCTAATAGCAGTGCGAAGACAAGAACCAAGCTTGGTTCCTGGAGCCATCGTTTGAGCCATGTACTTTGGGCTAGCACTAAGACGGTAAAGAAGTTCAGGCCCAAGCCCAGAAGAATCCAGTGCAGCGGGTTGCCAATGACTAGTAGCCAGACCCAGAGTCCAATGGCTACGATCAAGCTCGCTGTGAATAGAAGCGGTAGGTACTTAAGCGATTTCTCGCTCAGGTTGGGTGTCTTCTGGCCAAGCCATAGGCCGATGATGACTCCGAATACAGAGAAGACACCGAGCAATGTGAGGCTTCCGATCGCCGTACCCAACAGCTCAGCCGCACTGGCATGTTGATAGGGATTGATGCCGACCTTGCTCCAGAAGGCGAACAAGTAGAACGCCGCTATGGCAAAACCGTACGGCGCAGACAACATGGCGATGAATCTCGCCAATGAGCTTGCTGAAATCGGGGTCCGTTCGTCAGTCACACTCTTCCCCCCTTCCCCTTCCCCGTCTGACGTTCGGGTCCTCTGCATCTAGACAGGATCAGGAAGCACGCTTGAGAAGCAAGCACTAGCGGCCATGATTTCTTTTTGGATGCCAGGTACACCTGTCAGTATCCCCAAGTGGTTGTAGGCCAGGTAGCAGAAGCCGTTTGAAATCCTGAACGTCTGCTCGATCAATTCTGGCGGAGACCCGAATCGTGTTCGATGGATAGCGTGAATCCCGGCGTGTACAAAAGAATTGAGTGGTTGCCAGGCGCAGTCTCTGAACTCTCTTAGTGCTGCAGTCACGCCAAAAAGGTTAGGTCGCTTTTCCAGCTCGCTCAGCATCTCACTGGCCTGCGGGATATTCTTCGCTCCCTGTTGTGTCTCCATCGACAGATCGGTCTGGTTGAGACGTGCCACTTGATTGTCGGTGGCGCAGTGGAAAGCCCACACACTTCTTGTCAGCGCCTCGAACTGGGAACGCAGGCAGGTACTTGCCCCAAGTAACTGACCACTGACGCATAGCAATCTGACGGAGAAGGCGAAGTCAAGGGAGGCATCGGCCAGTACGACGCTCAATCCGAGTCTTTCGGAGTCATCATAAAAAGGGTGATCAATTACTTGCTCAAGTACATCGAACAACTCGTGCGCCCTGTCGACATCGATCGTGACCTCTTCGATTGTGTTCATTCCTCTTCCCAGTCCCGCTCGTCAGCGTATTGCGCATCTTCGGCCGCACGCTCAGCCTCAGCTTGCGCGGTTTCATCGGCCAACTGCTGACGATCCTCCACGAACGCTTCGCATCCCTCTACAAATGATTGTGAGTTTCCGCCACAGTCGGAGCCATCACTTAGATCGTTCTCTTGGGCCCAGGCAAATCCTGCCTCGTGACCAGAGCAGTCCTGCGTGCAAACATAGTTTCCGCTGTCTTCTACGTCATAGGCATCTACCCGTGTCGCATCGGCAGAGGTTCCATCACTGTTGGCGCCGTAGTCGTCATAGACAGATTGCCGAGCAGCGTCTCCAGCGTCTTCCGAATGCAACTCAATATCGTCGCTCGGCTCTGAGTAGCGCCCTCCTCCACCCGATCCTCCGCATGCAACCAGAGTGGTCGCCAGCATTGCTACGACAAGTACTTCGACGTACGAAGCTCGAATCATGGCGAAAGGGCGACTCCCAAGGCGTTCAAAGTGGGCGTGGTCATGGTGCCCGTCGCTGGCAGGCCGTGGGCTGCTTGAAAAGAGGCCAAGGCGGCCTTCGTTTGCATCCCCATCACCCCATCTATCGCACCCGGATCATAGCCGCGCGCGTAGAGGGCGGCTTGCACACGCATGATCATGAGCTGCAGCTGGTCGGAGCTCGGGCGAGGAGTGAGATTCTGCTTGGATCGCTGTACCGGTTCGAGCGTCAGAGGTTGTGAGTTCGAACTGGAGCTTGATCCCGAAGACGTGGTGCTGCTGTCGTTGTACGAAGATCGCGGTGCCGGTTGATACGTAGCAGGTGGCGGTGGAGGCGGCGGAGTGTAGGTTGGCGCTCGGTATGACCCGCCACTGCCCGAATAGTGCGAACTGTGCGACCGATGAGAGCTATGCGAGCGGTGTGAGCTATGTGAGCGGTGGCGAGCGTACATGTTGAACTGCTCGTGATTCAGTGGCGCGGTCAGCGTCGTCGTGAACTTGCTCTCGTTGAGGGCCAACTCCGTAAGGCCAGTGGCCTGCCAGCCCTGGTCAGCCAAGCCGCCTAGAGGGCTTGCGCCATTGATAATGGCGGTTGCGACTGCAAGGGTCTTGCTCATCAGGCTGGCTCCCGTTGATTAATCGGTGCGATGCCGCGGCTCAACCAGTCCGGCGTCACCCATGAAAAGAACCCCCCGCATCGATCACGAACCTGACAAGCTGCGCATTCGGGGCGGTAGTCCTGTTTCCAATGCGAAATGCTTTGTCGCGAGAACGGCCATAGGCGTGGCGGCAGCGTACAAAGCGGCAAGTTGTAGAGCGAGACGGCAATGTTGCGCGAGCTCAGAAAGTCTACGGCCCCTTCCAGCGCAACGGTCATGTCCATGGGATCCATCCAGAGCGCTTCCCGGTGGGCCTTGGCGAAGCCGATGGGCTCCACGCCCATGAGGGCAACATGTTCCACAAATGGCAGGTTGCGATAGATGTAGCGCGCGATCGCCTCAAGGCGGTGCACCACGTCCTTGACGAGCACAACACGTATCTCGATCCGCTGCTTGGCCTGCTCAAGGGCGTATAACCCGCGAAGTGTTTGAGCGAAGGCCCCCTGGCGCTGGACGATGTAGTCATGCAGCGTCGAAGTATCCCCGTAGAGTGGAATGCCCCAGGTCAGCGATTCGTGCAAGCCGGTGAACCGTGCGGCATACGTGCCCTCCCCCGCCAATCGCCCGTTCGAGAGGACATGGACGTGCGTCTGGGGCAGCGCGGCGCGGCAATGCGCAATCACATCAACCAAGCCTTCTCCCAGGAGCATCGGCTCGCCTCCACTGATGGCGATCGAGGGCTCGTCCTTGTCGATCAGTTCAATCAATGTATGGAGTTGTTCGACTCTCCAAAGATCAGCCACTGCGCGCGGTGGCTGAGAGCACATCAAGCAATAGCTGTTGCACTGTTCGGTCGCAAACAGCACGTTCCCGTTGTCGCCGCGGCGATAGCGGAGTGCGACACGCCCGGACGAAGGCTGGAGTTCTAGAACATCGCCTGGCGATGCCCAGTTTTCTTCCGCCTCATATCGCACCCAGGGTCGACCTATCGGCGCCTGATTGGCGTGGTCCACCAGAAAGCCCGCCCAGGGCAGGCTGAATAGCGTATCCGTCTCACGCAGGTTCAACGTACGCACATCCAGCAACATGTGCTCAAGCGGATAATCTCCGCCCGCAAATTCCTTCAGGTCAGCCACTTTGAAGTGACCGTAGTCCATGCCATGGAACTCCGCTTTGGCTTGCTGTGGTCGCATCAGTGCACAGGCTCAAGAGCAGGGGCGATCTGTCTGGCCCCGATCGCCCACCCTTCCAAGATGCGCCGCTCGGTAGAACTCGCCTGCTCCATGCGTTCCAGCAACAGGTCGAACAAGCCCATTTGCTTGGTACAGAAGTCCGAGCTGGGTCGATGTCCGATGACATCGCCTTGGCGCGCGAAATGGTCTACAGGATCGGCGCCGCACAGGGGGACGTACGCACAATCGGAGCAGCCTGGCAGCGCCTCTGCCACGCCACCTGCCTGAAGTTCTTGCATGGCCGGCGAGGTCAACCACTCATGCACGCACTGATCCAGGGTGCCCAGGCAAAACCTGTCTTCCCCTTGGGCAGCGAGCATGCGGGCCTCATCCGAGGGGTAGACCCGCCCATCGTAGTCATAGACCACCGCGCCAACGCCCGCGCCCATCGGTGAGCGAAGATCTACGTAGCCATGGCTGAAGGGAGTCAGTAGCTGGGTCAGCAGCAGGCTGGCGTGCGTCTCTTCAAGCGCATAGCCGTCCGCGTTCAGCTGGATAATCGCGTCCAGTGCTTTGCGATAGAAAACCAGGAAATCACGCATGGTGTATCCAATGCGATGGGCGGTCTTTCTCGCAAAACCATAGGGACTCAGGGGGCGCAGCGAAATGCTGTGAAATCCCTGAAGGCGATACTCCTCAATGATGGCCTCTGGGGCGGTCAGACTTTTTGCCGTCAATGTGGTCAGCGCGGACACGCTGTCGTGGCCGAGGACCTGGCGCGCGCGTCCAATGCCGGCAACCGTGCGCTCATAGCTGTCGCGCGAAGGTATCGGACGATTAGCGTTATGCAGCCAGGCGGGGCCGTCGAGTGAAGTCGAGAGCTCGAATCGATGCTGCCCGAAGAACTCCAGCTGCGCGTCAGTGACGCCATGAAGCGTAGAAGCAATGACGAAGCGAAGTGCTCTTCCCTCCGTTCGATTGCGTGCTTGGATGAATTCAGTCAGCGCTTTGACTTGCTCAAAGTGCAGTAAGGGCTCGCCGCCTTGAAACTCGATCGTCAGTGTCGGTGAGGGCCACTGGAACAGACGCTCCACGAGTTTGGCGTTTAGCGCCTCACGCATATCGAATTGGCGCTGCAGCGTGTCTTGGCGTGAGACCTGACAGTAGCTACAAGAATGATGGCATCGCAACGAAACCACCACGATATGCAATGCGGGGCCGCCGTCCAGGTACCCCTTGCGCGTGCGCAACTGCGAGAGCAAGGGCGCCAAGGTAAGCGAATCCAGCGGCCCGGCCACGATGTGGCGCGCCTGCAGGTCCTGCATCAAGGCCGAATCGATGGGTAGCTCGCCTTTCAACAACGAGGCTAGTTCCTCATGGCGACAGATCAACCAGTCGCCGGCCGCGGAGCTAACAAAGACGCGTGCCGAATCCCATGGGAGCCGACGAAAGCGCAGCGGCAGTAACTGGTAGGACGCAGGTCCGCCAACGAATGCAGAGGCTGGCTGAAACTTCACAGTCAGCCATTACCTTTGGGCAAGGCGCTCTCCAGCGCCGCGCGCATGAGCTGGCGTTGCAGGTCGCCAGTTTGGAGAGCTACTTGGGCGCGCAATCGGTCATCGCAGGCGTCGGTCTGGAACCGAGCTGCCAAGTCGGCCGTGTCAACATCAGGCGTTCGCGGCTTTAACGTAACAACGTGGCTCGGTGCGGCGCTCCTTACAGACACGTAGAAGTCGCCGGAGTACCGATACGCCGTGCGCGCGATAACGTCCGCGTCGAAGAACTGCGCGTCGAGTTCTAGCTCGATGCTATCCATGGCCCCACCCCCGTGTGCCCCTGGATGCATGCTGCGCCGGAGATCAGGCCAATTCAAGCCCTACGGGCCCAGACCAACCGGTCCGATAATCCGCTAGTAAATGCGTGTAGTTCAGCTCCGCCAGTATGGCTAAGCGACAACAATTGGAAGGCCGCCATTAGCCTCGAGCGATGCTAAGACGAGCTTTTGCGTCGCCCATGACCTGCTTTGGCCGTGGGCGGCGCGTTCGCTTTGCGTGGACGCGGCTTGGGCGCCTGCAGCCGTGCCAACGTGGCCTGCAAAGCCGCAGGCAACTCGCCAAACCCTGCCAACTGCTGCTCTAGCGTGTCGGCCCGGCCGCGCTGCACCCCAGCCTCGCGTTGTGCGGCCGCCGTGGCGGCTTGGGCGTCCTCTCGCTCCTGTCGAAGGGCCTCGCTACTGCGTTGCAGGGCCGCCAGCTGGCTGCGCACGTCCTTGGTTTCCTAGCGAGCGCGATCTATCTCGCTATGCGCCCGGTCCTCAAACGCCCGCAGGTGCTGGGCTTGTGCATCGCGTTCGGCGATCAGACTTTCCTCGCGCTGCGTTGCGCGCTGTTGAGCGGTGTGGAGGTCAGCCTCCAAACGCGCACTGCGTGCCTCCAGGCTCGCGCGTTGCCCGCTCAGGTCGCGGATTTGTTCCTGCTGCATATCGTTCGCCCGCTGCAGATCACCCAGACGCTGCTCGGCGGCCGCCAGTGCCTGGCTCGCTTGGTCTGCGGCGGCTGCAGCGTCTCGTAGCTGCGCCTGCCGCTCCCCTTCCCGGCTCTCTAGGTCACGGCGCTGCGCATCCAACTGAAGCCGGTCCTGCACCACGGCCTGTTCGGCGTCGTTTCGGGCAATGCCTACCGCCTGCTCCCAGAGCTGCTGCGCCAGCCGACTGACCGGTGCTGGCAACTCTGGTATCGCCTGCTGGGCGCTATGAGCAAGCAGACGCGGCGCCAGCCCCCGCCACCACGTCTCCAGCCAACGCGTGACCGTGTTGGGGGAGCCGGTGCCCAGGTGCGCTCGGATGCGATCAACGGTGGGCCGTTCGCCGGCGACGACCAATTCATCGGCAGCGGTATGCACGTCGGTTTCGGTGATGCCGCGGGCCATCGTGGGTCTCCTACTTCGAATCGCTGAGTATCCGTGTTGTACTAACGATAAGTGATGATTATCGTGGCTATAAAGTCATTGTCGTAGTAAAACATACATACTATGAAAGATATTCCCGCGATTCCGACCCTCGCGCAACCGGCGGCCAGCCTAGTCCTGCCCGACCAGCTCGCCCAACAGGCCGCCGCCGCGGTGCGCGAACTGCTCGCCGAAGCGGCCGCCGAGAACACGACCCGTAGCTACACCAGCGCGCTTCGCTATTGGGCGGGCTGGCACGCGGCGCGCTACGGCATCGAAATGACCCTGCCAGTGCCCGAGGCGGCTGTGCTGCAGTTCGTGGTCGACCATGTCGTCCGCCGCAACGCCGACGGCGAACTGGCCTGGGAACTGCCGCAGGCCGTCGACCAAGCCCTGGTGGCAGCCGGCCTGAAGGCCAAGGCTGGCCCATGGACCCTGTCCACCGTCCGGCACCGGGTGGCGGTGTTGTCTACCGCGCACCGGCTCAAGCAGCAGCCCAATCCTTGCGAGCAGCCAGCGATCCGCACGGTGCTCAGCCGTGCGGCCCGCGCTTCGGTCAAACGCGGCGAGCGAGCACGCAAAAAAACCGCGATCACCTTGGTCGAACTGGAAGCGATGCTGGCCACCTGCAACGACAGTCTGGAAGGCCTGCGCGACCGTGCCCTGCTCTGCTTCGGATTTGCCAGCGGTGGGCGCCGGCGTAGCGAGATCGCGGCCGCCGACCTGCGCGATCTGCTTCGGATCGGCGACAAGGGTTATATCTATCGCCTCGAGCACAGCAAGACCCAGCAGGCCGGCGTCACGGCCTCCTCAACCCCCGATAAGCCGGTGCTCGACCGGGCCGCCCTCGCGCTGGAAGACTGGTTGGAAGCATCGGGAATCACCGAAGGGGCAATTTTCCGGCGGCTCTGGAAGCAGCGCATCGGCCCTGCCCTCTCCCCGGCCGCCGTGGGTGAGATCGTGCAGCGTAGGGCGCGCCTAGCCGGACTGGAGGGGGATTTTGGCGGACACAGCCTGCGTTCGGGGTTCGTGACGGAGGCCAGCCGCCAAGGTGTTTCTCTGCCGGCGATCATGCAGCTGACCGAGCACCGGTCGGTGTCGAGTGTCGTGGGGTATTTCCGGACCGGAGGGGCGACCGACAATCCCGCAGCTCGTTTGTTGGACGATTCGGCCTGAAGTGCGACGTCACAGGCAGATGAGCTGCCTCGCATCGAACTAAGCGAATCGGGACAGTTTCGATCGAAACTCGGTCTACATCCGTCGCAATAGCGCTGCGTAGGAACCTTCGGATGGCGCTTGACTTAGATACTCAGCTGCGCCGTTTGGCGACTTTGAGAACTCCACCATTCGCTGATGTTCGTCAGCCTTCTTCCGGATGAGAGCCGACAATTCCGGGCTGTCTTCCTCCATCTGCTCCAGCGCAAGGCGTGCTCGCTCAGGAAGAACGACCCAATACTGATACGTCACTGCCCCTTTCCTGATCACATGGTCCAGGACGACCAAGTCGCCGGGTGGCTGGGCATCGGGGTGCGACGTCCTGTGCAAGGAGATATCGATCTTCTTCCCTTCGTATTCGAGCCAAGCATGGGAGGTCGCGCCGTCCCATTGGCCATCATTGACCCATCCGACAATTACCGCCACCTCGACACCGTACTCGAGGCGCAGGTATTCATGCAGGAAAAAGGCTAGGTGGTAACAGCCTTCGGTCATGCCCAAGCCCACGACGATGCCGTCGTAGGCCCGCTGTGCAGCATTGGCGATGAGCTGTTCTACGGGTGACAGCGACGCCAGCCAGAGGACGTTCCTGGTCTTTAGCGCTTCAATCTCAGCCTTTCGTCGTGCTGCTTCGCCCATGATCATGGTCCTCTCTTGCAGGTCTTTATTCAGGCATTAAGTAGCCGCCGCAGGCCGTTGAGCCGGATGTAGGCGGGGTCATCGACGACCCCAGCGTCACTCGCAACGCATTCCTGCAGGACGGCAGGCAGATCATTCGGTACCGGGAACTTCGTCGCGTCGATCAGGGCATTGACCAGCCGAATGAACGCACGCGGATGCGCGTGGAGTAAATCCTGATGGTGACGTTCAAGCCGCAAGGCATGGGCGATCTGGTAGAGCTGATAGGGCACCAAGACGTCCATGATTGCGGACACGGCTTCAGGAAATGCAGCTCCACACTCCAAGGCCATCAACACGAGCCTTTCAGAAGAGGTCTTGCCGCGAGCCTGCACGTCCAATGGCCACAGATCGGCGAACAGCGGGCCCACCATGCCCCGCCAGTGGGCGGCCTTATCGACAATAGTTTCGTCAGCCATCATCCGCCATAGGTTCCAGGCTACGTTCCGCCGAACTTCGCTGGGCGCTATGGTCAGAGCATGCTTGAGCTGGGCCGGCGAGACGATGTAGTCCCCGCCCTGCCCCTTGCGGTGCCAAATCGCCACGCTCAGAAGCTTTGAGAAGACTCCCTCGAGATCCTTCTCGGGCAGGCCCTTGCGCTCGAATGCATCCAGCATGGCGGGGCGAAGAGCATTGAACAGCCGCGCCGAGCCGATCTTGCCGTGGGCGAAGGCGCGCCACAGGGGCAATGCTTCTTGATGGGCCCAGTCCAGCCGCGGCAGCAGGTGGCGCGAGGTCCATTCGGGCGCTACCGCATCCAAGTAGGCTAAGGCTCGCATGATGTAAACGCGCGCTAGTAAGCCAGCATGGTTACCGGCGGCGATCAGACGGTCGAACCGCGGGGCGAACTCAGCATTCAATCCGCTGCCGGCCTCGGGCTGGGTGGCGGCCAACGCATCGAGCAAGGAAGCCGCCAGCATGCCGCCGGATCGGTTCAGTGTCTCGGAAATCAGATCATCGCCAAAGCCATGCTCGACCGGCTCAGCATCCGGTGCGTCATAGGCAAGGTGGGAGAGGCGGTCCCAGAGTGCGAAAAAACGCGCGCCATTGTCTGCATTCCGTTGCGCTAGCGCCTCTCGCTGCCGCTGGATCCACGAACTGGCCGCCGACAGAAGCTCGCCCAACGACTCCGGCGGCATCTGGAGGACTTGGTCGGCTAGGTCGCGCTGGAACCCCAAATCTCCCTGTTCGCTCGCTGCCCATAGGAGGTATCGCCAAGCTTCCGGTGCCCATTGACCTCCCTCGCTTTCATGCTTGAGGCCGCGCAAGGCACGCTCAGGATCGGCAGAACAGAACACACGCCAAAGATCGCCCTCGTCGTATTGCCGCTCCTGCTGAAGGCGGAATGCTTCCCGGACCAAGTGGTCGTCTGCGATTCCCGCCAACAACTCGGGATGACCGTCCGGCCCCACACGCGTTTCATGCCACGAGCCGAAATCATCCCGGTCACCCGCTTGCGGCTGCCACTTGGGGTGCCGCTCGGCGATCTGACCGAGCACGGTGCGCGTGGCGTCTGTCAGCAGGCCGCCTGCCGCCTCGATCCGCTTCAATCGCCGGAAGATGGAGTTGTCAACGATCGAGGTCCAACGGTCGGCGTCGGCTGCAATGCCGTCGACATACAACTGCGCAGGAACACCTCGACAAAGACGTTCCTCCAGTGCCGCACGTTCTGCCTGGGTCCATTGCGGCCAACGGCCTACCAACAGGCGCATGACTTCGACTTGGGCCTCGCTGTCCCAAAAGGTCTCATCATCGAGAGCCAATATCGCCGTGGCGACCTCGCCAGAAGCGTAAGCCTCGTTGGCGAGTGCGAAGAGATAGAGACGTCGAAGCAGCAGATACGGAGCGTCAGACCAGTGTGCAATCAATGCGCGAGCCAGCGCCGGATCGTGGCCGGCGATACGCTGCCAAAGCTCCGCTAAAACGCGGGTGATAGGTTGGAATCCAGAACGATCCGAGTTTTGGGGATGGGGGGCAATAGACGGGACATCGTGGCTTGCCGTGTCCCATGCATCGAGCAGCCCCAAGTCCGAAGCCTGCTCCAAAGCCTCGAAGATGGCTCGATCGAGCGTGCGGAACAACGCACTGCTCTGCTCTGCCGTGTCGGGCCAGACCTCCAAGATTTCGGTCGCCCCGGGATGATCGGCCGGTTCTAGTTCAAGTCGAAGCAGGTCGTGCAGCGTCTCATCGCCGTCGTCATCAGTGGCGTCTTCGTCGTGCCAACGAAAGACCTTGCTGATCTTCAGGCGAGGTTGCACGATGCGGGCCACGATCTGCCGCGCTTGCAAATGCGTTCGGCCACGACGAATCAAGGGCGCCCAGTCGTACCAATCACTACTCACGGCCCCACCGTCCGCCCGCAGGCCCAGCAAGAGTCGCCACGCTCGCTCTTGGGCGGGCATCAAAGCGACGTCTTCCTGGTCCAGAGCCCGCTCGATCCGCCAACGGGTGGGTTCGTCGAGCGGCCCTAACCCGGCGCAGGCTCGGATCATTTCGGAGTCGTTGATTCGGCTTGCAATCCAGGCGTCGGGCAATTGGGCATTGTGCAGCCCGGCTTCCACGACAATGGGCAGCCAAGCAGCCACTGGCGACAACTCGCCCAGGAGTTGCTGGGCGTCTCCCCGGTTCAACAAGGCGAGACAACGTTGGATCTGCTCGTCCGTGGTCGGCGGGGTATCCAGCATTCCCCGCAACTGGTCGCGTCGCCAGGCGGTGGGGTCATCGGCGTAACGTCGCCATTCCTGCAACGTGTTGTAAAGCGCAGAGTGGTCGTGATGCTCGACTTGATAGAGGATGGGTTCGACGCCTTTGGCTCGCCATAGCGCCTCGATTAGTTCACGCTCACCTGCTTCGTAGTGCCCAAAGGCGTAGACCTTCTTCAGGTCTGGGTAGCGTTCGCGATCCGCTTCCAACGCCTCCAGCAAGTAGCGCATGGGTGGATCCTCGGCTTGATAGCCGACCAGAACCACTGTGTGCCCTCGCACCAGGTCATACACATAACGCGAGGCCCACCCCGAGCGCAGATAGGCGTCACCGAACTCGGCGCTGGTCAGCACCCAATCGGTTTCCGTCACCTGGACCGAAGCGTCGGCAAGTCGGCCGTGCAGGTGCAGCACGCCGCTGAACGCAAGAGTCTTGGGCTGGGGAAGCGCCACGCCCGCGTGGCTGGGAATGTTGTTGTGATGGGCGGCCTGCCAAGCCCGTTCAAATAGCGTGTCGAAGTTGGTGGTGAGCAGACGCATTTGTCCTTCAGCGTCCCGCGACAGTTCCAGTAGAGCCAGATGATTGGATAGCTCCGCGTCGTGCGGTGGCGCGAGAGCTTCACGCACTGCCGCGCGAATGCGTTCCTTCATGTTTCGGTTGCGCGGCGCATCTGAGGCAGACAGCCGTCGTTCCAGGCATCGAAGCACACGGTCATATTGACCGTACAGCTTGCCGTCCGGAGCCATGCCCGCCCGTTCGGCGGGATGGTGGGTCCAGTTTTCCCCCAGCCGGCGATAAACGTCCTCCACCAGTCCATGAAAAAGCGGGAGACCGGCGGTGCGTGACACGCCCGCACCGCAAACGAAGATAGTCTCGCCGCGTTCTTGAGCCACGATCAGGTCGTACGGAATGTCAGGCCCCGCATCAACAAAGCGCATGCATCATCCTTGGTCGTTTGAAGCGTTGCTAAATGTAGTGTCGGCGAGAGAGGGAAAAGTCGTCTTGGGAGGCAATCCGCCACTGCGTAAGCGATTACGGTGCGACGTGTCGGTTCATCGCTTCAGTGGAACCAGACCCCGCGGTTCATGCCCGCGCCCATTGTCCTTCTTCAGGTTGACCATTTCGAATCGACCACGCGCGAATCCCCCGCGCGTGCGCGGGCTTGCCCACAATGACCGCCAGCGGCGATGACAATGCAACGGCATAGCGGGTAGCAAAGGCTGAAAAGCTCGCCACATCCATGGGCGATATCTTGGGTATCACCTGCGGATGGGTATGCCAATAGCCCACCAGACGCCAACCTCGGGCGTTGGCTTGACCAATCTCTTGTCGACATCGTTTGGCATCCAGTTCCAGCCACGCCCACCCTGCCCGATCCGCCGGATGGGGCAGGGTGGCGCTGGCGAGCACGAGCCCTCGCCGATCATCCGGATCGACAAAGAGCTGGCCGCCGCGCTCGGTCTCCCAGATCCGCTGACGATGTGCGCTCAATACCTGCGTCACGGTCTCGGTGACAAGCAGTTCTGCACTGTGACCGGGCCACCGCCATCGCCAGGCAATCCTACTCATGAGCGCTCCTCGCAGGCCGGCCACTCACGCTCTAGCACCACATGGACCTGACCGTTTTCCAGACGCGGGCCCTGGTAGTGGCCCTTGAGCGGTGCTACTTCGTCGGGGGTAGAGATACTGCTGACCCATGCCTGTGCGGGCATTTTGTCGCGCAACACCCGTATCGCGCTGTTGACGACCATCGAGACCACGCTTGCCAGGCCCGTCGCACCTCCCGGAATGAAGCTCTCCCCGCAGGCCGGCAGCGGCACCACGCCACCCTCGGGCCACTGCGTGAACGCCTCGCAAAAATCACCGCGCTCATTGAACAATCGCCGCCCATCGCGGCCCGGTTCAAGCGCCACCAAGGCATGACCCACAAAGGCATTGGGTTCACTCCATGCCTGTATCAGCGGCCACGCCGCGCCACTGGCCTTGGCGCGCCAGAGCGCCACCTCCGAACCCCATTCGGCACTGGTCACGATAACCAGGTCTGCCTTGTCCAGGACCTCGGGCTTGGCGGTGAGGATGACCTCCACGAAGGTGTTGTAGGCCTCGATCTGGACGGTGGGCAGATCCCGCTGGAGCCGCATCCGCAGCGCGCCGACCTTGGACTTTCCCAACTCATCCATGCCTAGCGCATGTCGGCCCAAGTTCTGACCAACCAGCTTGTCCGGGTCAATCAATGTCAGATGGCCTACCCCGGCCTTGGCCAGCAACATCGCCACGGGACTTCCCAAGGAACCCAGACCGACCAACACGACCCGGCGGTGCTCCAGGTCTTCGGCCATTCCGGCACGTTCCCTTGAATGGATCGCAGCGCGTTCGAGCAAGTCGAGCGTGGCCACCTGCAGAACTGCGGGAAACAACGCGGTCTTCTGCGCGCCCTGTCGACGCCCGGCGCGCAGCCCATAGCGCGGGCCTCGGCGGGGTTGCAGTGCCTTGGAGCGCAGGTTGAAGCAAAACAGCGGCCCGGCTTGGTCACCCGGCAGCTCCAGCACGGCCCAGCGTACGGGAAGATCGTCGCTGCGCTCCAGCCAATCCAACAAAGCTGGAATATCCTCATCATCCAGATACGGCGTCAGCCATTCGAAGAATGCTTCAGCCGTGGGAACACTCAGTGGAGGATAGTCCTGCAGTTTGATGAAGAATGCCGGCGCCAGCGGCTCGCGGACCGATCGAGCCACTCCGACGACGCGTTCGTGATGCTTCCTCAGTGCGCCCTGGTCATCCGATAGCCATAGCGTTTCCCAACCCGATATCACTTCGCGTCGAGGATCACTCAAGGCATACAAGGGCCCGGCCTGCGTGGGGCGCTTCAACAGCAGCAAGCTCTGCGAGGACTTTTTTAGCTGGTGGGACCAGTAAGAGGTGATCTCCGCCTGGAACTCGGCTGCCCGACGATCGGGATCGGACCCTTCAACGGCAAAATCCAGAATCTGCCCGAGTCGTTTCAAACTGTCGGAGACAATGCTCTCGGGTGTTCCGGTGATCGGGCGCTCGCCAAAGCCGTGCAGGCACATGCCATCCTCCATGGCATGAGGCCACTGAAGCCAAGGCGATGGCGTCACCTGCAGCGCCAGTTGACCTGCGGGGAACTGGGAGGGAAACCCGATGCGTAGCCGGCGTGAGAGGCCGGTATAGTCCGCCGGCAGCGGGAGCGTGAAAGCCGCTGCTTCGTTGTAGCGTGGCGTGATCGCTGTCAGCCAGGTCTGGACCACATCCGGGCCCAAGAACGCATGCAGCGCGGCGATGCCGCGCTGCACATCACTTTGCGCGGGCTCAGCCAAGGCGCCCGACCGGCTTCACGTTCTCTTGGGAGCCCTGACCTCGCACCCCCTCGCCGAAGAAAGAGCCGGCCACCATGGCGTTACGGGTCACCGTATCGGCACGACCAGGCAAGGTCCAGTTGGGCGGGATGGCTTCGTTGATCTCGTTCACAAAGGCACCGCCGATGCCGAAGCTCTCCTTCACCGAGTCGGCAAAGGCCGCCGTCGAGCTGAACGTCTGCAAGCCCAGCGCGAAGGAAGACATCGCATGGGCATGCCACTGATCGAACGCCTGGCGGTAAAGCTGCCCGTCGGGACGATTCCACTTCTCGGCGAAATTCTCGCCCGGATCCTTCGGGTTGCAAACCTGGTAATGGCCGGGATGCCCCTGGATATAGGCCGGCATCCGCTGGACGATAGCCATCATTGCCTCCAACGGGCGCAACGCCCGGGCCTTGGAGGCCTTAGCGACATCCAGATACGCTTGGCTAGCCAACGTGGTGATGACCGCCGAGATCGGCCGATGCCCTTCCGTCCGGGTACGAATGGCCCATTCATCACGGTGCCGCTTGAGCATTTTGACCGCTGCGCGCAGCGGATCCTGTTCCGAATACAGCGCATAGTCGGGCAGCGGCTCTTGCGAAGCTTCGACCAGCCGGCCATCACGCTTGGCCAAGCGATGCGTGCTGTCCAAGGCGATCTGCTCCTGGGATGCGGCTTGCAGCCAGGTCGCGTACGGAAGCGGACTGCTGGCCTTCCAGCCTTTCAATTCGCGGTCCGGTACCTCGAGTTTGCCCGCACCGTTTTCCTGCCCATTGCCGGCAATGGCGCGGGCCGGCGTGACGTCGATATGGAAGCCGGGATTCTCATCGGCATAGACGATGCGAACGCCGCGCCGCAGCAGCTCGATCTTGGCCTGGACGCGGCTACCGTCATTAAAACGTTGGTAGATGGCATCCAGCACCTGCATCGCGCTGGCGCCCTGCGCATGGGGCAACCAGACGATGGCATCGGCATCGATGGTGCCCAAGTCCTTGGGCGCGTCCGCCACCGGCTTGATCGTCGTGCGCAAGCGCATGGACCCTTGCACGAAGATATGGGCCTGGGCCAACAACGGATCGTCAGCCGCATCCAGCACCTTTTGCAACTGCTGATAGCGATTGTTGATGATTTCGTACTGCGCCTCGCTCAGCGAGATCTTCTCAGCCGCACTCAGCAGGAAGAACTCCCAGCTGCTGTACTTGGTGTGGCCAGTATTTACTTGCATGTTCATGGTTCACCTGTAGTCGACGAAGGGCCCAACGGCAAGGCGGGTTTGAAACGATCCTGATCGTTCCTGTCACGATCAAAGATCAGATAGGAATGTCGGTGTTCGGTAGTCAGCAGGGCGCCGAATTCGATCATCAAGGCCGCTGGCGCGGCCGGAAAGACATGGATCAGCCCTGCCGTCATGGCCTCCAGGCGGCTGAGCTGGATCTGCAAGGCATCGCGGAAGGCGTGGATGACGCCGCGGTTCTTGACCATCGCGTAGCTGGGTTCGGAAATGGTCAGCGTGGCAATGCGCGCTTCGGGCAAGGCAGCCAGCACATCCCGATCAGGGACTTGAGCGGAAATGGACAGCACCAAGGCCAGCGGCCCATCGCCTTCGGGTGGCGCGGTGTACAGATACTCTGGCGGCGCGGCGCCGGGGTCGGGCCAGCTCAGGCCGTGCTCTCGGTTGTAGGAGAACAACGCGCGGTTGGAGCGATCACCAATGCATTGCCCCAACAGGACCAGCGCCGGCATATCGGCCAGGCCCACCACGGCCAATGCCGGCGCATCGCCATGCGAGCCGCCGCGCTGGCTGAGTTTGTGTTCGAGCTGATAACGCATCTTGTCTTCCAGCAACTTCCAGTAAGCCGCATCGCGCCCCGCGGGCCCGGGCGCATCCAGAATCAGCTTCACCGGATGACCGAAGGCGGCCAGTCCTTCAGCGGACATCGCCGTGAGGAAGGCGCGCTCCCCAATCTCGTTCTGGGTGCTGAAATGTTGGCTTTGCACGATCAGGGCAATGGCCCGGCCACCCTCTGGAGTGGAGGCTGCCAACCGAATCCGCTCACAATGTGCCTGATGCAGGTGGCTCAAATCCTGCTCGGGATAGCCCTCTGCGTCGCGATCGATCTTGTCGTGGCAGCTGGGGCAGAGCAGCATCAAGTTGTCCGGATCATTGGTCAGAACCTGCGCCTGTTCGGCGTCGTGCTGAGCTTGCCCTCGAGGCCCTTTGGGACTGGCTGGCATGATGTGGGCCACCTCGCCCCACTTCATGGATTGGCCCACCCGATAGTCGTGCATCAGGTCGGTACCACACAGCTCGCAATGCCCTGCCGCGTGGGTCCAAACGATGCGCTTGATCTCCTCGGTCGTACTGAAACGGCCGCGGCTGGCCGCCTTGGTCGGCGAGTCACTGGTTTGCTGATCTGTTAGCGCCATGTCATCACTCCGTGATTAAAGTGCTACGTGTGTCCCTAGCTAATGCGATTCAAGTCTCAGAAACTGAGAAAATGTGATCGTCAGCCTATTCATTTTCATGAATAGGCGGCTCGGTAATCATCCAGCCCAGCGACGGGCCCGAAGGGGTCCCCAAGCGCTTGGTGGGGCGCTCTGACGCGAGTGCAAATCGCCTACGGCAATGCTATTGAGAGCGGCCGATTGTTGAGGATTTGCTTTACATGCCGAACACGCGCGAACGTTTCATTTCCGTCGATGTGGAGACCTCCGGACCGATCCCCGGCGAATTCAGCCTGCTCACGCTGGGGGCCTGCGATGTGGATCGCGACGAGCTGACCTTCGCGTGCACGCTGCAGCCACTGAATGAGAACGCTGACCCTGACGCCTTGGCCGCTACCGGCTTGTCGTTGAGTGACCTGGCCACAACCGGCACTAAGCCTGCCATTGCAATGAATGATTTTGCCCAGTGGCTGCAGTCCCTGCGGGCCGAGGGAGACAAGCTGGTGTTCGTGGGCTTCAACGCGCCATTCGACTGGTCGTTCGTGAATTACTACTTTCATCGCTTTACGCGCGACAACCCGTTTGGCTTTTCGGCCCTGGATATCAAGGCTTACTACATGGGCGCCACAGGGTGCGCATGGGGCGATACGCGTTCCAGCCTGATGAGTAAGCGCTTGCAGCCGCGCCGAGCCCCGAACCATGACGCCCTGGAAGACGCCTTGTACCAGGCCGAACTTTTTCGCTTGATACGCTCACTACGCGAAGTGCCAGGATAATCGTTATGATTCAGTCGGCTGGTGACAGATGCTAAGTTTTAGAGCCAATCTATCTACTATGTAGGCAGTTCAGCGCAGGCCGCAACGCTATATCTCTTCGGGCTTCTGCGGGTTCTACCCCGTTTCCACGGACTGTTGGGTTAAGAGTCTAAAGGCCTGATCCTTGGCGTCGAGCCTTCGCTGGATGAGCGGATTGTGGAACCGCTCGATGTAATCGAACACATCGCTCCTGGCCT
>JAEZYE010000054.1 GCA_023419315.1 Pseudomonadota bacterium | reverse complement strand
AATTCCGGATCTGCAGGAAGGACATTCATGGCCAAACCTTTCAATGGCGGACATGCACGCGGCGCGCAACGGGCGGCAGTCGCCAAGCAACGATTTCTCGAGTTCTATCGCGTGGGGCAGTACGGCAAGGCGCTGGCCTTTCTCCAGACGCACATGAAGCGCGGCGGCAACAGTGCGGGCGCCTGTTCCGACGCGGCTGTGTGCTGCATACACATGGAACGCTGGGACGATGCAATCGCCTATGCGAAGCGCAGCCTTGCGCTCGATCCGAAGGCGCGCGCCGCGCTCGATGCATTGGCGCATGCCTATGGTGCGAAGCGCCAGTGGGCCGAGGCCCGCGAGTACGGATTGCGCGCGCTGGAGATCAGGGACAGGAGCACGGCCGAACTTGCGCCGGTTGCGTTGCCACTGGCCGAATCCGGCGGCAGTCGGCAGCTGATTGCATTCGCGTTGTTTGGAGGCGATTCGAAGTACTGCGAGTCTGCGATTCTGAACTGCATGGAGCAACCGGCGATCTACCCGGATTGGACGTGCCGGTTCTATATCGATGAAAGTGTTCCGCCGTCGATCCGCGAACGCATCGAGCAGGCCGGCGGCGAAACAGTGCTCGTTGACGAGGAGGCCGCACGATGGCCGGGGCCGATGTGGCGTTTCCTCGCCTATGACGAGCCGGATGTTTCGCGTGTGATATTCCGCGATGCCGACTCCGTGATTTCCGAGCGCGAGGCCGGGGCGGTCCGCGAGTGGATGGACAGTGGACTCGGATTCCATGCCATGCGGGACACGGGCTCGCACACCGAGTTGCTTCTGGCCGGCCTGTGGGGCGTGAAGCGGGGAAGGCTTCCTCGCATGCGCGACATGATCCGGCATTACGTGAGCAAGCCCGTCGCGAGCCAGCGGTTCGCGGATCAATACTTCCTGCGGGCGTATGTGTGGCCTTGCACGCGCGCGGATCTTCTCCAGCATGATTCCGTGTTCGGATTCGGCAACTGGCGTCCGTTTCCCGAAGGCCCGCACCGCGCCGACTTCCATGTGGGCTACGCCGAAGGTTCGCCGCGGTTTTCCGCGCAGACCGACATCGAGGACGGCGCGCATGTCGAATGGCGCCTGTTTGATCACGCGGGCGCCCAACCGGTTCTGGTGTGCGCTTATCCGGCGGTGGTTGCGGCAGGCAAAGTGGAAGCCAACCTGCCTGCGCGCTACGCGCGGCAACTGGCGTCAGGGGGCATGCGCGTCAGAATCGGGCGCCTGCCCGAGCCGTGATCGTGGCTCCGGGTTCGCAGCGGTGCTTCGCGATCCCGGACGGCAACGGCTCGGGGTGAAACCACAGCCAGCTGAACCTCTCGCGAGGCGTCCTGCTCAACCCGCCAGCTTCTCCAGCAGCGCCATTGCGGCGGCCGGATTGCGTTCCTTCGCGGCGCTGATGAAGTAGACGAAGACGTCGCGCGGCTGCGCGCGCGCTTCGGACGCGGTGATGTGCGGCAGATCGTCGGGATCGCCGCCGGCTGACCAGTCGCGCGCACGCGCGGCCCACGCATCGAGTTCGTCGCCTGGATAACCACTGGCGATGCCACTGCGCGTGCGCATCAGCCGGGCGTAGACGAAATCTGCAGTGAGGTCGGCGAAGCTCGGGTACTCGTCGGAGTCGGTGAACACGGTCGCCATGCCGTGCGATCGGGCCAGCGCAAGGAAAGCCGGCGTGATGAAGGCGGGATCGCGAACGTCCAGGACATGCCGCAGGCGGCGTCCGCCCGCTTCTTCCGGCAGCAGTTCGAGGAAATCGGCGAAATCCTCGGCTTGCAGCTTGCGGCCGGACTCGAACTGCCAGACCAGCGGACCGAGCTTGTCGCCGAGTTCGACGATGCCGCCGATGAAATCCTCGACGCGGCTGCCGGTGCCGCCCAGCTTGCGCGACTGCGTGATCTGCTTCGGCGCCTTGGCCGAGAACATGAAGCCGTCCGGCGTTTCATCGCGCCACTTGGCGTACGTCTTCGGCTGTTGCGCGCCGTAATACGTGCCGTTGATCTCGATGGCGGTGACGTGCCGGCTGGCGTATTCGAGCTCGCGCCGCTGCACCAGGCCGGCCGGATAGAAGTTGTCGCGCCACGGTGCGAACACCCAGCCGCCGATGCCGACACGGATGCGGCTCGGAGGCGTTTGCGGAAACAGATCAGCCATTGCGTCGATGCCGTGGGTCAGAGCTTCCAGGGATCATAGCTGCCGAACCACCACAGATGGCCCTCCGGATCCTGGCATGCATATCCACGTCCGCCGTAATCCTGGTCGGAGAGTTCGATGACGATGCGCGCGCCGGCCGCCTTGGCGCGGGTGTAGTGCGCATGGGCGTTGGCGACGATGACGCAGGCGCCCTGTGTCTCGCGGCCGCCGACATCCTCGGGCTGGACGATGTGTTCGCCCCATTCGCCACCGCCGCTGGCCGAGCCGAGCATGATCATCCCGTTGCCGAAGGTGAGCTGGGCATGGTGGACGACATCGCCTTCGGCATGGACGGCCTGGCGTTCGAAGCCGAAGGCCTCGCACAGCCAGTCGATGGCCGCCGCCGCGTTGCGGTAGCGCAGGCAGGGGATGATGGTGGCGGTGGTCGGGGCGGCCAGGCTCATGCGGGCTCTCCGGGGTCAAGCGGGGAAGGACAGGATGGTGCGTGCCGGCGTTTCTACTGTGAATCCACGCACATTGAGATATCGTGACGGCCGTCGGAGCCGGCAGTGTCGGGTCCGTCCCCCCCCACCGCCCGGATTTGCCATGCGATTGACAGGACGCTCGCTCCTGGCGGCCGCATTGGTGCTGTGCAGCGCCAATGCCTTCGCCCGCGATTACTGCAATGAACCCACCGACCTTCCGCCGACCGTCAACTTCCGCGTCGACAACGATCTGTTCGGCAACCAGGACCAGGGCTACAGCAACGGCGTGATGCTGACGCTGGTGTCGCCCAACCTGAAGGACTACACCGGTGACCCGTGCCTGCCGAGGCTGGCGCGCTGGATCAACCGCCACCTCGAGGCGCTGACGCCGCAAGGCTTCGAACAGCAGAACATGGTGGTCGGCTTCGGGCACGCGATCTTCACGCCGCAGGATCCGAGCCGCAGCGATGTCATCGAGGACGACCGTCCGTATGCCGGTGTGCTGTTGATGAGTCTGGGCTACAACGCGCGCAACGGTGACACCCTGCGCACGACGCAGTTGCAGTTCGGCATCGTCGGTCCGTCCGCGCTCGGCAAGCAGGTCCAGAGCGAAGTGCACCGCATGGTCGATGGCGAGAAGTTCGAAGGCTGGGACAACCAGTTGCGTGACGAACCGGTGTTCCGGCTGGTGCACGAGCGCATGCAACGTGCCGGGCAGACCGACCCGGGCGTGTGGAGCTGGGACGCCATTGCGCACTGGGGCGGAAGCCTCGGCAATCTCGCTACCTATGCGAACGCTGGCGTGGAGTATCGCTTCGGCCGCTATCTGCCCAACGATTTCGGCAGCACGCCGCTGCGTCCGGCCGGCGAGAACACTGCGCCGACCGGCAACCGCATTCCGCCGCACGTGGTCGGCTTTCATTTCTTCCTGACCACCGACGCGCGCTGGGTGCTGCGCGACATCACCCTGGACGGCAATACGTTCAAGGACAGCCACAGCGTGGACAAGCGCAGCTTCGTCGGCGAATACGGCTACGGCATGGCGTTGATGTACGGTCGCTGGAAATTCGCGCTGGCGCGCTACCACCGCACGCGCGAGTTCGACGGCCAGCGCGAGCGGCCGGTGTTCGGCAGCTTCACCATCAGCCGCCAGTTCTGACAACAGAGCGGAACGGGGAACCGGGTTCCCCGTTCCGGCCGGGTTTACTGGATCGGTTCGTCCAGCATCAGTTCGCGCACGAAGCGCACCGGCGGCGCGCCATACGACAGCACCTGATCGTGATACGCCTTGGCGTTGAAAGTGTCGCCAAGCTTGGCCTCCATCGCCTTGCGCAGATCGAAATGCTCCTGCGCGCCGACGAAGTAGGTGGGCAACTGCGCGGAACTCAATTGCGCGCGCGTCCACTTGCCGGCCGCCTCGCGCTCCTGCTGGAAGGTCTGCCGCACCATCAGGTCCATCGCCTGTTCGCGGCTCCAGCCGTCCACATGCACGCCCTGATCGAGAATCGCGTTGCCGATGGTGCGCAGGTAGAACTTCAGTTGCACGAGACGGAACAGCGGGTCGTTGTCGAGGTAACCGGCGTCGGCCATCATCCGCTCGGTGTAGACCGCCCAGCCTTCGGCGAACAGGCCCGAGCGCAGCACGGCGCGCAGCGTGCTGGGGAACTTCGAGGAATGCCAGCCTTCCAGATAATGGCCCGGCGTGCCTTCGTGGATGCTCAGCAGATGGATCATCCGGCCGTTGTATTCGCGCAGGAATGAATCCACCTGCGCCTGCGTCCATGCTTCCGGAATCGGCGAGATTGCGTAGAACGTCTTCAGATGCTTGTCGAGCGGCCCGGGCGAATCGCAATAGGCCACCGCCACGCCGCGCTGGAATTCCGGCATCTCGATGATGTCGACCGGCGCGTCGGGCAGCGTCACCAGATCCTTGGCGCGAACGAAATCGGTCGCCGACTTCAGCGCCGCTTCGGCGTCGGCGACCACGCGGTCACGCGCCGGACGCTCCGCGTAGGCCAGTTCCAGCGCCGCTTCGATCGCCAACTGCTGTTGCGCATCATCGGGCTGCTCCGGCAGCGCGGGCGCATCCGGGCGATCCTTCAGCACCTGGCGGGCGATGCCGTACATCTCGCCGCGCACGCGCTGCAGTTCGCTCTCGGCACGCTGCTTGATGTCCGCGCGCGACAGCGACGAGACCAGCGCGAACTTCAGTTTCTGGTCGTACAGCTGCGCGCCAATGCGGAAGTCGCCCTTCGCGTTGGGCACCAGCGTCGTGTCGAGCCATTGCTGGTGTTCGGCGACGGCCTTTTTCAGGGCTTCGGTGGCGGTGGCCAGGCGTTGCCGCTCGGCTTCGGACAGATCCTTCGCATGCGGTGTGATGAAGGTGTCCACGATGTCGAGGATGCCCGCATTCTGCTTGGCGACGGTTTCCGCATGCACGCGCGGAACACGCGTGGGGTCCAGGTTTTCCCGCGCCTGCGCCAGCAGTTGCGGGATTTTTTCCATGCGCGCGGTCGCCGACTTGAGGCGTTCCGGCAGCGGCGCGAACTCGCGCGCCATCAGGTTGTAGAGCGCGCCGCCGGCGACGCCGTTGTAGATCTGCGGATCCCACGCCCAGGATTGCAGCGTATCGTTGTTCCAGAGGTCGTACTGCAACTGGTTGCGCAGAATGGCCGCATCGACCTGGTTCTCCCGCGAGAGCCGGGCCACGTCGAGCGCTTCCAGTTCGGCCAGCATCTTGCGGCTGAACTCGATGCTCTTCTGGCGACCGGCGGCGCCGAGATCATCGATGCGATCGTCGTAGCGATGCTCGCCGATCTGGGATGCACTGACCGGCGAGAGTTCCAGCCAGCCCGCCAGCGCGCGCTTGGACAAATCGGCGAACTGGGCATCGGCGGCCTGATCGACGGCCGGTGCTCCGGTGTGCGTACCCGGCGCGGCCGCGGGAGGCGTAGCGTCCTGGCAGGCGGACAGGCTGGCGGCGAGGGCCAGGACGAGCAGGTGATGGCGCATGGGTATTCTCGCGGCGGTGCACAAGGAAAGAAGCCGACGAGGATACGGCGCTGCACGTGTCGTTGCATCTGCCATTGGATTACGCTTGCCTGCACTCAACCCGGGAGAGCGCCATGAAATACGAAGGAAGCTGTCATTGCGGACGCGTGGCGTTCGAAGTCGAGGCGGCGGACGCCATCCAGGAGGTGTACGACTGCAACTGCTCGATGTGCCGGCGTCGCGGCGGATTGCTGTGGTTCGGGCCGCGGCAGGCGTTCCGGCTCACCACGTCAGAACAGGATGTCGGCACGTACACCTTCAACAAGCACGTCATCCAGCACCACTTCTGCACGCATTGCGGCATCTCGCCGTACGGTGAAGGTGACAACCCGAAAGCCGGACCGATGGTGGCGATCAACGTGCGCTGCGTGCCTGCGATCGATCTGGCCGCATTGAAAATCGTGCAGGTGGACGGCGCGAGTTACTGATCGCGCCAACGCGCGGAGGGCAGGACGATGAGCATCCGTACAGGGCTGTTGCTTGCATTGTGCTGGCCGGGCCTGGCCTTGGCCACGTGTGCGCCGGACGGGTGGGACAAGACCGCGCTGCTGCGACTCAAGGCAGAGGGGTTCGCGATCGATACCGCTGCGAAGGCCGAGGCCGACGCCGATGCCGCGCGCCAGTCGCTGGCGATCGCACTGGTGGACTGCCTTGCGGATCCGGATCCCGAATTGCGCGATGGCGTTGCGTTCGAAGCGTTGTCCACGTGGCTGCGCAAGGATCAATTGACCGAAACCACGCGAAGGGCGTTGCTGCAACGGCTGTATGTCGAACTGTCACGCCCGGACGCGAACGGTTTTGCCGCACCCTTCGCTGCGCTGGTGCTGTCCGAAGTGGCGCGCACGGATCGGATTCGTCCCTGGTTGAGTGACGATGAACGCGCCGCGATGGTGCGGCGCGCCGTCGATTGGCTTGCCGGCGTCCGCGACTATCGCGGCTTCGATGCGAAGGAAGGCTGGCGTCACGGTGTCGCGCACGGTTCGGACTGGCTGCTGCAACTGGCGTTGAACGAACGCGTTCCGGCCACTGATCTGCAGGCGATGTTGCCGGCGATCGCCACGCAGGCGGTGCCGGCGTCCGGGCATGCCTACGTATTCGGCGAATCCGCTCGACTGGCGCGCCCGCTGCTGGTGATTGCACAACGCAATGCGATGACCCCGGCGCAGTGGAGCGAATGGTTCGCCGCATTGCCGGCGCGCGTGGGTGAACCCTCGCAGGCCTGGCGCGATGCCGCTTGGCTGGCGCGGAGACACGATGCGTATTCCCTGCTCACCGGCCTGTACTGGAGCGTGGATCAATCCGGCGACGCGGCTTTGCTCGCGCTGAAGCCGGGCATTGCGGAGGCGTTGAAGCGACTGCCTTAGCCATCCGGCTTGATGTCGAGCAACTCGCGCGGCAGAGGCGGCAACGGGGTGCGTTCGTCCTCCGCTTCGCTGCGCAACCAGTCGATGAAGCGCATGACTTCCGGTCGCGGCGTCTTGTGGGTGGGGTACACCGCGTAGTACGAGAAGCGCGCCTTCATCGACGGTCCGGGCAGGCGGATCAGTTCATAGCGCTGCAGATACGGTTGCGCGATGACCTTGCGCGCCAGCGCGGCGCCAATCCCGTAGACGGCCGCGCGCATCGCATCGGTGCTGTCGCTGAAGGTATGCATGTCCGGCAGGCCCAGGCCGCGTACGCCGGCGGCGCGGAACCAGTCGCGCCAGCCTTGCAGGGCGAGATCGGTCACCAGTGGCAGGCGCGCGATTTCGCTTGGCGTGGTGACTTCGCTTGCGCCGGCCAATCCGGGAGACGCCACCGGGAACATTTCGTCGCCCATCAGGTAATGCGCGGTCAGCCCGGGCCACTGTCCGGGACCGTGGCGGATGCCCATGTCCGGTCCACCTTCGTCGAAACGCGTCAGCGCGATGCCGGTATCCAGTTGCACGCGGATATCCGGGTGCAGCGCGGTGAAGCGCGACAGCCGCGGCACCAGCCAGCAATAGGCCAGCGAATGCAGCGTGGTCACGCGCAGCACGCTCACGCCTTCGCTGCGGCGCAGGTGGGCGGCCACGCCTTCCAGATCGGCCAAGGCGACGCTTGCGGCATCGGCCAGTTGCCGCCCTTCGACCGTCAGCGTGACGCCGCGCGCGTGCCGCTGGAACAGGCTGACTTCGAGCAGCGATTCCAGCTTGCGGATGTGGTGGCTGACCGCGCTGGCGGTGAGGTGCAGTTCCTCGGCGGCGTGGGCGAAATTCTGGTGGCGTGCAGCGGCGGCGAACACGCCCAGGGCGGGCAGCAGGGCGGGGCGCAGGTGCATGGCGAGCCATCAACCAGATTTGTGGCTTGCCAGAATACTATGCGCTTGTCGCCACGCTCGGCGCGGGCAGAATCGGCAGACTCAAACCGGATGAACGGCGATGGCGAGCGACGGCGTGTTGGCGGATTCCCTGTGCGGCGAGCCCCGCGTGCGTGACTGGCGCACGCCGTCGGAACTGCTGCTGCTCGGCGCCATCTGGGGCAGCTCTTTCCTCTTCATGCGCATCGCGGCCAAGCCATTCGGCGCGTTCGCGTTGGTCGACATCCGGCTGGTGCTCGGTGCGCTGATCCTGTTGCCATTCCTGTGGCGTGATCGCGCGTACATCACGCGCGGCATGTGGCCGAAGCTGGCGATCATCGGGCTGATCAACTCGGCCATTCCCTTCCTGCTGTTCGCATGGGCGGCGCAACGTTCGCCCGCCGCGATCGGTGCGATCTGCAATGCGATGACCGTGTTGTTCGCCGCGCTGGTCGGTTTCCTGTTCTTCGGCGAAAAAATCGGTGCACGCCGCGCAATCGCATTGCTGATCGGATTCATCGGCGTGGTGCTGCTGGCGACCAGCAAGGCCGGTGGGCTGAGCGTCGGCATGGCGGTGATTGCCGGTTCGACAGCCGCGCTGCTGTACGGCGTCGGCGTCAACCTGGTGCGTCGCCATCTTGCCGGCATTCCTCCGGCTGCCGCCGCTGCGGCCACCTTGACTTGCGCGGCGCTGCTGCTGGCGCCGTTCGCGATCTGGCAATGGCCGACGCAGGCCGTGCCCCCGCTGGCCTGGGGCAGTGCGATCGCCATCGGCGTGGTCTGCACGGGGTACGCGTTCCTGCTGTATTACCGCTTGATCCAGCGCATCGGCCCGGCGCGCGCGGCG
The DNA here is from genome assembly GCA_023419315.1 of Pseudomonadota bacterium. GTDB lineage: Bacteria > Pseudomonadota > Gammaproteobacteria > Xanthomonadales > Xanthomonadaceae > Pseudoxanthomonas_A. The sequence goes on along the minus strand of JAEZYE010000054.1, from coordinate 65,010 downwards.
ACGGTGACGTATCTGGTGCCGTTGTTCGGCGCGGCCTTCGCATGGGCGTTCCTGGGCGAACCGGTGACGCCCGCGATGCTCGCGGCGGGCGTGCTGATCCTCGGCAGCGTGGCTTTCAGCCAGCGGGCGCCGAAGGCATGAGCGGCGTGCAGCACCGCGTGGTGTTCGATTTCGAAATCGACTTCAGCAACGGCGGCGGCCTGCAGGGTCAGCAGTTCCGGCTGGATATCGACGGTGACGGGATCAGCGATGCGGATCTTGCCGAGGCGATCGTGAGCGACCTGCGGCTGCTGATGGTGGGCGCCGTGCGCATCCTCGACAAACGCATCATCGAGGAAGCGCACAAGCGCATCGCCTGAGCCCGCGGCGGCAACGGCAGGCGGATCAGGACTTCGTTTTCGGCGTGCGGACGGGCAGCGGAACGTTGCACAGGTCGATGTGGCCGGCTGGACGCACGTACCAGCTGTCGCGGCGATTGCGTCGGGCTTCAGTGGCTTCGGCGAAGGTCTTCGAATCGGTGCGCAGCAGTTGCAGTGCGGTGCGCTCGGATTCGGGTACTTCACTGGCGAGCCGGATGGCGCGAATCGGCGTGTAGTCGGCGGGCGCGGCATACATGCCCATCGGGTCCGGCCCGCGCTTGAGTACGCTCAGCAGTTCCATGCCTTTCACCACGCGGCCGACGACGGTGATGTTGCGATCCAGCTGGCGCGGGGACTGGCCGATGACCACATACAGTTCGGTGCCGTTGCTGCTGTCGGGCGCGGTATCACGCGCGGCGCCGACCGAGCCATAGCAATGCGCCGCCCAGGCCTGACCGCTCTTCGGATCACGCCCGGCCGCAAAGCCTTCAACGAAGCCGACTTCCGGCGCCCAGCCGTCACTGTCGGGCAGCGCGGTGAACGTCAGGCCCTGCGCCTTGCGTTCGAGTTCGGCGGGCAGCTTGTTCTTTGCGCTGCCGATCGACTTGCGTTTGGTTTCATCTTCGGTGGGATCGCCGAACTGCACGACCCAGTTGTCCTGCGAGCGGTAGAAATTCAGGCCGTTCCAGAATCCTTCCTTCGCCAGCGTGCGGATGTTGGCGACATGTTCCGGCGCGAACTGCGGGGCCAGTTCGATGACGACGCGGCCGCTGTCCAGTTCCAGGTAAAGCGTGTTGGCCGGATCCAGCGTGCGCCAGTCGCTGTCCGGCGCGGCGTCGATGATTTCCTGCGCGCTGCGGTACTTGGCGGGTTCGGCGGCCGACGCGGGCAGTACGACGGCCAGGGCGACGGCGGAAGCAAGCAGGGCAAGGCGCAGGGTCATGGGCGGTCCCGAAGGAGAAGAAGGGCCCGATTCTACGCAGGAAGGTGGAGGCGGCCGCACGGCGCGATGTTTCCGCGCAGCGTGACTACCAGCACATTCGCTATACCCAACTTCGCAATAGTGTTGTCTCCAAGCTAGCTGGCAGGAGACCGCCATGACCGAACCGGATGCCTACCTGAAGAAGTTCCACAAGGAGCTGAGCGCCGGCACTGTCTCGCTGGCGCTGCTGGCCGTGCTGGCGAAAGCGCAGGAGCCGATGTACGGCTACCTCATCGCCAAACAGCTGGAACGCGTTGGCGACGGCGTGCTGAGCGGCAAGCAGAGTGCGCTGTATCCGGTGTTGCGCAACCTCGAAGGGGCGGGGTTGCTGGAAAGTTTCGTCGAGCCATCCGTCGCCGGTCCTCCCCGGCGTTACTACCGCATCACCGCGGCAGGGCGGGAAACCCTGCAAGGCTGGGCGGCCGCCTGGCGCGCCACCCGTGATTCCGTCGATTCCGTCCTGTCGGGGATACCAGCATGAACACCGCAACCCAACCGCGTCTTCCCACCACCATCCCCGAATACCTGGAACAGCTGCGCGCCGCGCTCGCCGGTGCGGATCCGGCGTTGATCCAGGATGCGCTGTACGACGCCGAGGAATACCTGCGTTCGGAGCTCGCCGAACAGGCCGGCCGCAGCGAAGCCGAAGTGATCGCCTCGGTGGCCGGCAGTTACGGTGCGCCCGCCGAAGTGGCCGACATCTATCGCGACACCGAAGTGACCGTGTCGCGTGCGCTGAAACCGCCGCTGCCGCCGAAGCGTCAATCCCCACTCGGGCGCTTCTTCGGTGTGGCGGCGGATCCGCGCACCTACGGCGCGCTGTTCTACATGCTGCTGTCGATGGCGACGGGCGTCTTCTACTTCACCTGGGTGGTCACCGGCGCCAGCCTCTCGCTCGGCCTGTTGATCCTCATCATCGGCATTCCACTGCTGATGCTGTTCCTGGCTTCGGTGCGGTTGCTGTCGCTGGTGGAGGGACGCATCGTCGAAGTGCTGCTGGGCGAACGCATGCCGCGCCGCCCGCTCTACACGCAGCGCGACAAGCCGTGGATGACGCGCATCAAGGAAATGTTCACCGACGGACGCACGTGGAGCGCGATGTTGTACTTCCTGCTGATGCAGCCGATCGGCACGTTGTACTTCTCCGTCGCGGTGACGCTGCTGAGCCTGTCGCTCGCGCTGGTCGCCACGCCGCTGGTGCTGGTGTTTCCCGCGCACTGGGACGTCACGCTGTGGCCGTTCGGCGATGGCAACGGTGCTTTCATGATTCCGGTGCTGTGCGTGCTCGGTGTCGTGATGCTGTTCGCCACGCTGCATCTGGCGCGCGCGGTCGGCAAGGTCCACGGCTGGCTGGCCAAGCAGCTGCTGGTGCGCAATCCGGTGGTGTGAGGCACGCGCGTCGCCGCAACGAAAAGCCCCGCATTCGCGGGGCTTTTTTTTTACGCGCGGTGTCGGGATCAGGCCGAGTATTTCGCGATGAAGTCGCGCACCTGCGGATACACCTTCTCGCGCCAGCGGCGGCCGCTGAAGATGCCGTAATGGCCGGCGCCTTCGACGGTGATGTGGCGGTGATCGGACTTGGCGACGCCGGTACAGAGATCATGCGCCGCCGCGGTCTGGCCCAGACCGGAAATGTCGTCGAGTTCGCCTTCGATGGTGAGGATGCCGGTCTTGCGGATCGCGGCCGGTTTCACCCGTTCACCGTTGACCTGCCACTTGCCGCGCGGCAGCAGGAACTCCTGGAACACGACGCGGATGGTGTCGAGGTAATACTCCGCCGGCATGTCGAGCACGGCGTTGTATTCGTCGTAGAAGCGGCGATGCGATTCGGCGTCCTGCTGATCGCCCTTCACCAGGTTGGCGTAGAAATCCCAGTGCGACATGAAGTGCCGGCTGGGATTCATCGCGATGAATCCGGCGTGCTGCAGGAAGCCCGGATACACCGCGCGGCCATGGCCGGGGTAGGGCATCGGCACGGTGTGGATGACGTTGTTCTCGAACCATGACAGCGGATTGCGCGTGGCCAGACTGTTGACCTCGGTCGGGCTGCGGCGCGCATCGATCGGACCGCCCATCATGGTCAGCGTGCGCGGGGTCGGCTCGCCGCGCGCGGCCATCAGCGATACCGCGGCCAGCACCGGCACCGTGGGCTGGCAGACGCTGATCACATGCAGGGTGTCCGCGCCGATGTGGCGGATGAATTCCTCGATGTAGGCGACATAGTCATCGAGACTGAAATCGCCGTCTCCGGTCGGCACCATCCGGGCGTCGACCCAGTCGGTGATGTAGACCTTGTGATCGCGCAGCAGCGTGCGCACGGTGTCGCGCAGCAGCGTGGCATGGTGGCCGGACAGCGGCGCGACCACCAGCACGACCGGGTCGTCCTTCAATTGCGCGATGCTGCCGGCGTCGTCGGTGTAGCGCTTGAAGCGCAGCAGGCGGCAGAACGGCTTGCCGATGATTTCCTGTTCGACCACCGGCACCTTGTGGCCGTTGATCTCGATTTCGTGGATGTCCCACGCCGGCTTTTCGTAGTCCTTGCCGATGCGGTGGATCAGTTCATTGCCCGCGGCGATGCGCTCGGCGCCCGGCACGCTGGACAGCCAGCTGCCCGGTGCGGAAAAGATGCGTGCGTTGGCTTCGGCCATGTAGGCAAGCGGCGCCATCCAGGCGCGGCCCAGCTCATGCCACTGGTACAGGAAGGTCATGCTGTCGGGGAATCCCGGTCCGGGGTGCTTTCTGTTGCGGCGCAGCATACCGCAGACGGGGACGGGCCGTGAATTCGCCTGTTCAGGCGCGGTCCGCGCGTTCCAGTGCGGCGAGCTCGTCGGCGCGGGTCCGGGGCAGCCAGCAATGACTGCCCACCGGCCGCAGCCCCACCGCGTCCAGCGCCTGCCGGTACCAGCGCGCCGTGCGGGGCTGGAAACCGTCGTGATCGCCCTCGTAGTCATCCTCACGGGTGAAGGTTTCCAGGAACGCCAGGCCGCCGCAGAGTTCCGCCACGCCGGGCAGGCCGCGCTTGAGTTCGCGCGTGGGCACGTAGTGCATCACGTCCGAACAGATCAGCAGGTCCACCGGCGCGCACGGGCGCAGGAATTCGAAATCGGCGAACTGGGCCAGATGCAGGTTGCGTTGCCGGCCGTAGCGGCGCACGGCGTACTCGCTGCTGTCGAAGCCGAGGTAATGCACTCTGGGGCGCAGCTTCAGCAGCGGCGCGCGCCACGCGCCTTCACCGCAACCGATGTCGAGCACGCTGCGGATCGGGCGTTCGAGGTAGTACTCGGCGGTGGCGACGGCCAGCGCCACCTTGCGTGAGAGGCGTTGCGCGCCGCCGATGCTGCCGTCGCGGTACCAGCGCTGGAAATAGTCGGCGTCGTAGGTCTTCATCGGCGGCGGGTTGCAGGGCGGGCGGCCATTCTCGCTGCTGCGTCCGCGCGGTCCAAGCGTTGGACAGTTTCATGATCCATCACGGAGAATCGCGCGCAGCCACGTCAACGGAGCCGCCCATGGGCCTGTACTTCTGGATCAAGACCTTCCACATCGTGTTCGTCATCGCGTGGATGGCCACGGTCTTCTATCTGCCCCGCATCCTGGTGAACCTGTCGGAGACACGCGGGCAGCCGGACGTGCAGGCGCGGTTGTTGCTGATGGGCCGCAAGCTGTATCGCTTCGGCCATCACATGTTCGGCCTGGCGTTCCTGTTCGGGCTGGTGTCTTGGCTGGGTTACCGGGTGATTCCGGATTTCCCGACGATGGTCGGGCAAGGGACGGCATGGCTGCACGTCAAGCTGACGCTGGTGGTGCTGATCCTGGTGCACTTCATCGTCACCGGACGCTGGCTGAAGGGCATCGAGAAAGGTCGCACGCTGCCGACTTCGTTCGCGCTGCGGCTGTTCAACGAACTGCCTCTGTTCGCGCTGATCGCGGTGGTGTGGCTGGTGCTGGCGAAGCCGTTCTGAGTCTGCATCAAGTTGCCGCGCTTCCGTTTCGGGAAGCGCGGCATCGTCGCGTCACGGCTTGCGGATGAAATCGTCCGGGCGCGGCAGTTCAACCGGCACGCCGTTGGCGTCACAGGTGTCGGCGGCGCACAGGCGTTCGCGCAGTTTCGGTGTCGCCTGCACGATGAAGTGATAGATGACGTTCTGCTCGACCGTGCCGCGAATCGCTTCGCTGCCCGGGCCGATCGCCCAGATGCCGACGTCTTCGCCGCCGTGCGATTCCGATTTCAGCGGCACCAGCGCTTCCTGCAGGTAGTCCGGATGCTCGGTGTCGACATGGCTCAGGTCCGGACGCCCTTCCGCGGCTTCGACGCTGCTCGGCGCATGCAGGAATTTCTTCGGACCGGCGGGCTGGCGATTGCCGGCGCCGGTATAGCCGGGACCGTTGGCATAGCTCAGCGTGGTGAACGGCAGCCCGAGCTGGTCACGGGCGAGATCGCCGGGGGCATCGTCTTCGCCGCCCTGGCCGCGGACTTTTCCGAGGATGGGGTTGCCGCGCACGGGATAGCCGACGAAGTTCAGCGTATGCGAGTGATCGGCGGTGACGAGAATGAGCGTGTCTTCGCGCGAGGTCGCTTCCAGTGCGGCCTGCACGGCTTCGGACAGCGCGACGGTTTCGTCGAGCGCGCGGTATGCATTGCCGTAGTGGTTGGCGTGATCGATGCGCGCGCCCTCGATCATCAGCACGTAGCCCTGCGGCTGGCGCGAGAGCGTGTGGATGGCGGCGCGGGTCATCTCGGCCAGCGAGGGCTCGCCGGCGCCATCGCGCGGGCGATCATGTTCAAACTGCATGTGGTCCGGCTCGAACAGGCCGAGCAGGCGCGGTGCGTTCTTCGCGGCGTCCAGTTGCGCGCGGTTCCAGACATACGCGCCGTGCGGGTTCGCCTTCAGCCATTCGGCAGGCAGGTTGCGGCCGTCCAGACGCTGACCGACCTTGTCGTCGTACTCGGGGTCGCGTTCTTCGGTGCTGGTGAACTCGCCGCGTCCGCCGCCCAGCGCGACCGTCGGGCCATGCCCGAAGCGCGCGGACGTCAGCAGATGGGCGGCGATGTCCTGGCAGCCTTGCGCGACGGCGTCGGCCGGCAGATCCGTGTCGTTCTCCCAATTGCGATCCGGCACGTGCGCATAGGTCGCGGCCGGCGTTGCATGGGTCAGTCGCGCGGTCGACACGATGCCCGTCGCCATGCCGGCACTGTCGGCCAGTTCCAGCCACGTCAGCGCGGCCTTGCCCAGGCTGTCGCGGCAATCGGTGCGCGGACCCGCAGTCACGCCGATCGCGCCCATGTGGGTTTTCACGCCCGTGGTGATTGCGGTCATCGTGCCGGCCGAATCGGGCGTCTGCGAATCGGTGTTGTAGGTCTTGCTGAAAGCGGTGTGCGGGAAGCGCTCCCAGCTCAGCAGGTTTTCCTCGCCCGGCTGGCCCTTGCGCTGGCCGTCGAAGATGCGCGCGGCGGCGACCGTGGTCAGGCTCATGCCGTCGCCGAGGAACAGGATGACGTTCTTCGCGCGGCCGTTCATCGCGCCATTGGCGGCGGCATGCGCGGCGCCGCTGCGGTACCACCATGCCGGCGTTTCGCTGGAAGGATGGGTCACCGCCGGCACGTCGACGCGGTAGGTGGAGAGGGAAGCGGAAGATGCGCCCGGCGCGGAGGCGCAGCCGGCGAGCAAGGTCATCAGGGTCGTGCCCACGAGCGGCAGGACGAAGGTCTTTCGGTGCATCGAATCAGCGACTCCGGCAGGTGACGGGCCATTATGCGGGCGCGACAGTGTCCTGTTGATGACACATTGGCTTTCCAGTCGTGCGGTCGCCGTCGCGGCGGCCGCGGAGTATCGTGTCGAACTCCGTTTTTGCAGGCGTGCCGATGAAGCTGGTGTCCGCGTGGTTCAAGATCCCGTTCTGGCAGCGCGTGCTGGCCGGTTTCGTGCTCGGCGCACTGGCGGGCTGGTTGATGGGGCCGGCGGCCGATGTCTGGTTCGGTCCGCTCGGCACGCTGTACGTGACGCTGATCAAGATGATCGCGGTGCCGCTGGTGTTCTTCGCGGTAATCAACGCGGTCGCCAGCCTGCACGGGCAGAAATCGGTGGCCGCGCTCGGTGGACGCACTTTTGCATGGTTCCTTGCGACCGCAGCGCTGGCCGTCGGCGTCGGTTTGGCCGTCGGTGTAATCCTGCAGCCAGGCACGGGCGTCAGCGGGCTGCAGGTCGATCCGAACTATGTGCCGCGCGATGTGCCCAGCCCGATCAAGGTGCTGCTGGATGTCGTGCCTTCGAATCCGTTCTATGCGCTGGCCGGCATCGGCACCCGCGTCAACACTGCGGGCGAGACCGTCCTCGCGGCGGGGCGCGGCTCGATCCTGCCGGTGATCTTCTTCGCCGCGCTGCTCGGCTTCGCGATGGTGAAGCTCGGCGAGCGCGTGGCCGGGGTACGCAAGCTGGTGGGCGAAACCTCCGAGCTGATGATCCAGGTCACGCGCTTCGTGCTGGAAGTGACGCCGATCGGCACCTTCGGCCTGATCGCTTCGCTGGTCGGCAGTTACGGCTTCGCCAAGCTGCTGCCGCTGGCGAACTTCGTCGGCGCGTTGTACCTGGCATGCGCGCTGCACGTGGTCGTGATCTACAGCCTGCTGCTGCTCAGCCACGGCCTCAATCCGTTGAAGTTCTTCCGTGGCGCCGCGGCGGCGATGCAGGTGGCGTTCGTCAGCTCGTCCAGCTTCGCCTCGATGCCGGCCGCCATCCGCGCCGTCACCCACAATCTCGGCGTGGACAAGGGCTACGCCGCGTTCGCGGTGCCGCTGGGCGCCAGCATCAAGATGGACGGCTGCGGCGCGATCTATCCGGCGCTGTGCGCGGTGTTCATATCGCAGTACAGCGGCGTGCCGATGAGCGCGGATCAGTATCTGGTCGTGCTGATCGCGTCGGTGCTGGGCAGCTTCGGCACGGCCGGCGTGCCGGGCACCGCGGTGATCATGGCGACGGTGGTGCTGAGCGCCGCGGGCCTGCCGCTGGAAACCATCGGCTATCTGTACGCCATCGATCGCGTGCTCGACATGATGCGCACGATGACCAATGTCACCGGCCAGATGGTGGTGCCGGTGCTGGTCGCCAAGGAAACCGGGCTGCTCGATCGCCAGACCTACGACACGCCGCCGAGCAACCTCGGTGTCGAGGAAGGCAATGACCCTGCCTGAGGGTTACACGCTGGTCGAACAGGTGGCGACGCTGGACGATTTCCTGCGCCTGCGCGTTGTCTCCGGACTGAGCCCGCGCACGCGCGAGTCAGCCCGGCGCGGCCTGCCGAACACGCTGTTCGGCGTCAGCGTGCTGCACGCTGACCGCACCGTCGGCATGGGGCGGGTCATCGGCGATGGCGGTTGTTCGTTCGTGATCGTGGACATCGCGATCGAGCCGGCGCACCAGCGGCGCGGACTTGGCAAGGCGATCATGGCCGCGCTGGACCGCTGGCTGGCGGCGAATGCGCCGGAGGGCGCGCATGTCTCCCTGATCGCCGACGGCGACGCCCGGCATCTGTACGCGCAGTTCGGATTCGCCGATGTCGCTCCGGCGTCCATCGGCATGCACTACACCGTGAGCCGCGGCCCGGCAGCGGGCCAGCCCCGCAGCTGAGCAGGCATGACTTCCGGGCGGGGCGCGGCCCGCGCCCAGCGCCTACGCTGGTCCGACGTCCCCGGGGAGTCACCCATGCGCATACCCAAAGCACTCTGGCTGGTGGCCGGTCTGTGGCTGTCAGTGCCGGCCTTCGCCGCCGATGCTGATCGCTGGACCGTGCCGGTCGCCGTCAAGAAACTCGACAACGGCCTGACGGTCGTCATTTCCGAAGATCACAGCGCGCCGGTCGTGGGCGTCAGCGTGGTCTACCACGTCGGCATGCGGCTGGAGCCGCGCAATCGCACCGGCTTCGCGCACCTGTTCGAACACCTGATGTTCCAGGGCACGCCGAACGCGAAGAAAGGCGTGTTCGACAGCGTGATCACCGGTGGCGGTGGCAGCAACAACGGTTCGACCCGTCCGGATTTCACCAATTACATCGAGACCGCGCCGGTCTCCGCGCTCGACGCGATCCTGTGGCTGGAAGCCGATCGCATGAAGACGCTGGACTTCAATCCGGAAACGCTGAAGAACCAGCAGGACGTGGTGAAGGAAGAGATTCGCGTCAACGTGAAGAACCAGCCGTACGGAGGCTTCATGTGGATCGACATCGGCCAGCACGCGTTCCAGAAGTGGGAGAACAACCACGACGGCTACGGCAGCTTCGAGGATCTGGAGAACGCCAGCCTCAAGGATGTCGCCGCGTTCCACCGCGACTATTACGGCCCGAACAACGCCGTGCTCGCCATCGCCGGCGACATCACGCCGGAGCAGGGCTTCGCGCTGGCGCAGAAGTACTTCGGCGGCATTGCCGCGCGCGCCACGCCGGCCGCGCCGGATTTCCGCGAAGGCCTGAACACGCAGGAAAAGCGCGTGCAGCAGAGTGATGCGCTCGCACAGGTGCCGGCGATCGCCGCCGCGTGGAAGATGCCCGATCGCGGCAGCAAGGATCAGGCGCCGATGGCGGTGCTCGGTGCGCTGCTCGCCAATGGCGACGCCTCGCGCCTTCACCAGGGTCTGGTGAAGGGCCGCGAGCTCGCGCTCAACGTGGAGCTGCTGTATGGCCTGACCAGCGAATGGGAATACGACGGCCCGACGCTGTTCACCGTGTTCGCGCTGTATAAGCCGAGTACCGATGCCGATGCCATGCTCAAGGGCATCGACGAGGAAATCGCGCGCATCGCACGCGAAGGTGCGGACGAGGCCACGCTGACGCGCATCAAGACGCAATTGCTGGCCGACTGGTACAACGGGCTGGAGATGTTCCAGCTGCGCGCCGATACGCTCGCCAAGCTGCAGACGCTGTGGGGCGACGCCAATGTCGCCAACCGGATTCCCGGCTGGATCCAGTCGGTGACGTCGGATGATCTCAAGCGTGTCGCCGCGACCTACCTGACTACGGCCAACCGCACCGTCATCGACCGCAAGCCTGCGTCGATGCTGGCGCCGGCGGCGAAGAAGGAATGAGGAGACGTCCCATGAGCCTGCACAAGACCGTGATCGCATTGACCGTTTCCAGCCTGCTGGCCTTCTCGGCGCAGGCCGCCGAGCCGGTGCTGCCGAAGGAACTGCCGCCGTACGCGCCCGACAAGCCGTTGCCGGTGCCGCAGATTGAAAAGAAGACGCTCGCCAACGGCCTGGAAGTCTGGGTCGTGCCGCGCGACGGTATTCCGCGCGTGGATTACGTATTCGCCGTGCGCAATGCCGGCCTGGCTGCCGATCCGGCCGACGCATCGGGCTTCGCCAGCCTGTTCGCCGGCCTGTTGACCGAAGGCACCGCGCGCCGCGATTCGCGCGCGGTCGCGGAAACCGCCCAGGGTTTCGGCGGCAGCGTGAGCGCCGCGGCGAGCAATGACGGCGTGACCGTGTATGCCGATGCGTTGTCGAGCCATGCCGGCCCGATGCTCGAACTGCTTGCCGAAGTCGCGCGGCAGCCGGCGTTCCCCGAGAACGAGGTCAAGCTGGCGCAAGCCAACGCGGCGCAGCAGTTGAAGGCCAACGAAGCCCAGCCTTCCTTCCGTGCAAACCGCGCGATGCTGTCGGCGATTTACGGAGCGCATCCGTACGCGCGGACGCAATTGTCCGAAGCCGGCATCGCGGCGCTCAATCCGGCCACGTTGCGCAGTGAACATGCGCGGCGCTTCCATCCGGATCGCAGCCTGCTGGTGATCACCGGCAGGGTGACGCCGGCGGAAGGTTTCGCCATGGCGGAGAAGGCGTTCGGAGACTGGAAGGTCGCGGACGGCGAGGTGGCCGATACGCCGGCCGCACCGCGCGATGCGGCGCCGCGCTTCGTGGTGTTGCAGCGCGATGGCAGCGTGCAGTCGACGCTGCGCATCGGCCGCCCCGCGCTGGCGGCGACCGATCCGGACTACGTGCCGCTGCAGTTCACGCGCATCCTGCTGGGCGGAGGGTTCAGCAGTCGCGTCAACCTCAACCTGCGCGAGGAAAAGGGCTACACCTACGGCGCGGGCGTCAAGCTGGGCGCCGCGCGTGCCGGCGGCGAAGTGATCGCGCAGGCGGACGTGCGCAACGAAGTGACCGGCGCATCGGTGAAGGAGTTCTTCCACGAGTTCGATCGCCTGCGCAACGAGCCGGTGAACGACAAGGACATGGAAGACACCAAGCGCTACATCGCAGGCGATTACGTGCTGAGCAACCAGTTGCAGGGTGCGGTCGCCGCGTCGCTGGCCAAGAACTGGCTGATCGGCCTGCCCGCGGAATTCCTCGGCCAGTTCGTCCCGCAGCTGCGCAAGCTGGATGCGGCCAAGGTGCAGTCGGTCGCCCGGCAGTATTTCGATCCGAAGCAGCAGTCGATCGTCGTGGTCGGCGACAGCAAGGCGATTGCCGAACAGCTCAAGCCCTACGGCAACTTCGAAGTGCAGGCCAAGTAACGCTTGGCGGTGGAGACGCGAAAAGGCCGGCGGCGATGCCGGCCTTTTCTTTGCGACATTCCACCTGATCCGCTGGGGCGCTTGTGGCAAGCTCGGCGCTTTCCCAGCGAGGACGTGCCATGAGCGGTGAGCAGCGAGAACTGACCTTCCGGTTCCTGGCCCAACCGACCGACGTCAATTACGGCGGCAAGGTGCATGGCGGCATCGTCATGAAATGGATCGACCAGGTCGGCTACGCCGCAGCGGTCGGCTGGAGCGGGCGCTACAGCGTGACGGTGGCGGTGGGCGGGATCCGCTTCGTCGCCCCGATTCGTACCAGCGACCTGGTCACTGTCTCGGCGAAGCTGGTGTACACGGGCACCAGCAGCATGCATTTCGCCATCGATGTGCGCGCCCGCGATCCGATGGGCGGTGAATCGAGGCTCTGCACGCACTGCGTGATCGTGTTCGTCGCGCTGGATGACGTGGAAGGCAAGCCGACCGCGGTGCCGTCCTGGCAGCCGGAAACGCCGGAGGACTGCCGCATGGCCGAGTACGCGTTGAAGGTCATGGAGCTCAGCAAGGGCATCGAGCAGACCGTGGCGCATTATCAGGACGCCGAGGCTTTGGACCATTGATCTAGGATTGCCCGCGCACAAAAAAGCCGCCTGATGAGGCGGCTTTTTTCAGTGAGACGAAACCGGCTTACATCTCGATTCGACGGGCCTGCATGAAGCGGGGGGCCCAATAACCGGTCAGCAGGCTGTCCACGCGGACGTCCTTGCCCGTGCTCGGCGAATGCAGGAAACGGCCTTCACCCACATAGATGCCGACGTGGTTGATGCGGCCCTTCAACCCGAAAAACACCAGGTCGCCCTGCTTCAGGTCTTCGCGCTTGGCGATCATCTGGCCGTTGGACTGCGTGGCGATATCACGCGAGACGCGCGGCAGGTCGATGCCCAGCGCCGAACGGAAGACGTAACCCACCAGACCGCTGCAATCGAAGCCGCTGTCGGGCGAAGTGCCGCCCCAGCGGTACGGCGTACCCATCAGGGCCATCGCACGCTTGAGCACGGCCTGGATCTTGCCGCCTTCGTCTTTCACGACGCCGCCGTTCAACTCGTAGCCCGAGAGCAGGCGGCTCAGATCGCCGGCCACCATGGTCGAACGGTCCAGCAACGGCAGGCTGTCACTGGCAGCCAGTCGCGGCAGCAGCGCCGCGAGGGTGGCGGTAGCGGCTTCGGCGGCTTTCTCGCGGATGCCGCTGTTGGCCGGCGTGGCCGCTTTCGCGGGGGCTTCCGTATTGGAATCGACAGCCTCCAGCGCGATCACCGGCGGTGCGACCGTTTCAGCGGGCGCAACCGGGGCTTCCTGCGCCAGAACAGGCGCGGAAAGCAGCATCGAGAGGATCAGGGAGACACCCCGCAGCTTGCGAAGGGTGGCGGCTGGCTGGCCTGTCGGCAGGTCGTCGGTCGTCACGCGGGGTTAGCAAATCGAAAAGAAGGCGCAATAGTGCCTTCACGACGCCATCATTTTGTTTGTAAATCGTTAAAATTCCGTCAATTCAGGCGGAACTACGTTCCAATGTGAGTCAAGAGCGTGTCAAAACCCGCCGGGCGCCGGAATAGTGGTCCCGCCAGTAGGTCCCGTCCAGGTGGTCCAGGCGGACGGTACCGCCCGAACTTGGCGCGTGGACGAAGCGCCCTTCGCCGACGTAGATGCCCACATGGGTGACGCTGCCGCGACTGCCGAAGAACACCAGGTCGGCAGGCGCCAGGCGGGCCGGTTCGATGCGTGGTCCCTGGGCCGCGGCCAGTTCGCGCGAGGTACGCGGCAGGCGCACATCCAGCATGTCGCGGAAGACGTAGGTGACCAGTCCGCTGCAATCGAAGCCGGATTCGGGCGTATTGCCACCAAAGCGGTATGGCGTGCCGACCAGGCCGAGCGCCCGCATCAGCACGGCATTGGCGGCGGCAGGATCTTCTGCCGCCACCTGCGGCCACGCGCGCGTCGGCGCAGGCGAGGGGCGGCGGACGGTCTCGGTCGAGCCCCCGCAGCCGGCCAGCATCAGGCAAATGGCGAGAGCGCTGCCGCCGATCCGCCGCGACGCCACGGTCGTGGCCGCTGGCGGCAGGGTGGGCAAGCCGGGATAATGCGCGGTCTTCATTGCGGCGCATCTTCGCTGCAATCCCCTTGGCCGACAAGCCAGCCACGCTGCCCGGCAGCCCAGTCCAGAGTCCCGCATGAAAATCGCAAAAGACAGTGTCGTCCGTTTCCATTACACCGTGTCCGAAGCCGGCCAGGAGCCGCTGGAAACCTCGAAGGATCGCGAGCCGCTGGCCATCCTCATCGGTCACGGCAACATCATTCCGGGCCTGGAAAACGCGTTGATGGATCACGAAGCCGGCGACAGCTTCGGCGTGGACGTGGCGCCGGCCGACGCCTACGGCGATGTGCGCGAGGGCCTGACCCAGCGCGTGCCCAAGAAGCACTTCGGCGCGCAGAAGCTGGTCCCCGGCCAGCAGGTCGTGCTCAACACCAACTTCGGCCCGCGCGCGGTGACGATCCAGAAGGTCGGCATGAGCGTGGTCGATGTCGATCTCAATCACCCGATGGCCGGCAAGGCGCTGCATTTCGATGTCGAGATCGTGGAAGTGCGCGAAGCCAGCGCGGAGGAAATCGAGCACGGCCACGTGCACGGCGACGGCGGCCATCACCACTGAGTGGCGCCCACAGGATTGATCAGACGGCCCGCCTTGCGCGGGCCGTCTGCATTTGCGCGGTGCGATCACGTGGTGCCGCCATGTTCTAATCGACGCCTCGAGACACGACGTCGGGGAACGAAGCATGACGGAGATGCAACCGGGACTGCGGCCGATTGAAGCCGCCGAACGCATCGGCACGATGGACGTACTGCGCGGCTTTGCACTGCTCGGCATCCTGCTGATGAACATCGAGGCTTTCAGCGGCCCGATGATGGACGCCTTCACCGGCCTCAATCCCGCGCTGACCGGCGCGGATCGCATCGCTGATGCGGCGATCTACATCCTCGTGCAGGGCAAGTTCTACACGCTGTTCTCGCTGCTGTTCGGCATGGGTTTCGCGGTGATGTCGCAGCGCGCCGACGCGCGCGGACAAGCGTTCGGTGCGGTGTACCTGCGCCGGAGTGCGGTGTTGATGGGGTTCGGCCTCATCCACGCGCTGCTGATCTGGTCGGGCGACATCCTGCTCGTCTACGGCCTGCTTTCATTCTTGCTGCTGGCGTTCCGGCGGATGCCGGCCAAGTGGCTGCCCTGGCTGGCCATCGTGGCCTACCTGGTGCCCTCCGGACTGATGGGGCTGCTCGGTCTGCTCGGCAGTGCGATGCAACTGGATCCGACCACCGCCACCGAATGGAATCGCGAGATGGCCAAGATGGCCGCGCAGATGGCGCAGATGAATGAAGCGCAGCAGCTGGCATACGGCGCCGGCACATGGTGGGACGCGACGCTGCAGCGCATGCGTGATACCGGCTTCATGCTGAGCAACCTGCCGATGATGGGACCGATGGTCTTCGCGATGTTCCTGTTCGGCGCCTGGTTCGTGAAGAGCGGCGCGATTGCTTCGCCGGCGCAGTTCCCGCGCCTGTTTGCCGCCTTGCGCTGGGTCGCGCTGCCGATGGGTCTGGCGTCGATGGGCCTGTCGTTCGTTCTGCAACCGACGATGCACTTCGACACCGTCAACGTGACGTCCGCGTTCGCTTTCTTCCTCAGTTCCCTGGGCAGCGTGCTGATGGCCTTCGGGTACATGGCGTGGGTGGTGCGTTTCGCGGCGGGCGGCGGGGGAAGCGGCTGGCTCGCACCGGCCGGCCGGATGGCGTTGACCAACTATCTGATGCAGTCGGTCATCTGCACGCTCGTCTTCTACGCATACGGGCTGGGATATTTCGAGCAGATGCCGCGCGCCTGGCAGGCCGTGTTCGCCGTCGCCGTCTTCCTGCTTCAGGTGCTGTGGAGCCGCGCGTGGCTGTCGCGTTTCCGCTTCGGTCCCGCCGAGTGGCTGTGGCGGTCGCTGACCTATCTGCGCGCGCAGCCGATGCGCCGATGAGCGAGCCCACATGAAGCGCTGCATCACCCGGAGCTCTCGCGTTGCTGGTCTTTGCCTGTGAACACACCGACTGACGACATCCTCATCCTTGGTGGCGGCGCGATCGGCCTGTCCGTCGCCTTGTCCTTGCTTGAATCGGGTCGCCGCGTGCGCGTCATCGACGCCGGCGAAATCGGCCACGGCGCTTCGCATGGAAACTGCGGCACCATCACGCCAAGCCATGCGCCGCCGCTGGCGGCGCCGGGCGTGGCAACGCGGGGATTGCGCTGGATGCTTTCGCCGGACGCGCCGCTGTACCTGAAGCCGCGCATCGATCCCGGCTTGTGGCGCTGGCTGCTGCGTTTTTCCGCGCGCTGCAATCCGCGCGATTGGCGCGCGAGCGCGCTGGCGCGCAATGCGTTGTTGCAGGATTCACGTGCTCGTCTGGCGCAGTGGGTGCAGGATTACCCGCTCGCCTGCGAGTTCCAGGAGGAAGGGCTCGATTACGTGTTCCGCGACCCGCGCAATTTCGAGCACTACATCGCCGAAAGCGCCGCACTGCGCGAATTCGGAATCGACAGCGAAATCATCGAAGGCCGTGAGTACGAGCGCCAGGAACCGGCGATGCGCGAAGGCGTTGCCGGTGCGATCCGTTTCCCGCAGGACGCGCGCCTGCGCCCGGATCGGTATGTCGCCGAACTGGCGCGGGTCGTGCGCGAACGCGGCGGAATCCTCGAGCCGCATTGCGGTGCCGAAGCGGTGCGCAACGAAACGCCGGGCTTCGCCGTCGCCACCTCGCAAGGCATCCGTCGCGCGCGCGAAGTCGTCATCGCCCTCGGGGCGTGGACGCCCGCGTTCGCGCGGCAATGGAAACTGCGCGTGCCGATCCAGCCGGGCAAGGGGTACTCGATCACTTACAGCCGTCCCGATCGCGTGCCGAGCCGGCCGCTGGTGCTGAAAGATCGCTCGGTCTGCGTCACGGTCTGGGACAGCGGCTTCCGCCTGGGCAGCACGATGGAATTTTCCGGCTACGACACGCAATTGAATGAAACCCGGCTGGCGGCGCTGGAACGCGGTGCCCGCGAATTCCTGCGCGAGCCGGTCGGCGCGAACGTGGTCGAGCGCTGGTACGGCTGGCGACCGATGACCTACGACGATCTGCCGCTGCTGGGGCGCGTACCGGGCCAGGCGGGTCTGTGGCTCGCGGCCGGGCACGGCATGCTCGGCATCAGCATGAGCGCTGCGACCGGCCAGTTGATCGCCGATCTGATGACGGGCCGCGAGCCGGCCTTCGATCCCACGCCTTATCGACCGGAGCGATTTGCATGAGCGCCGACAGCCATTTCGATCTCGTCGTCATCGGCGGTGGATCCGGCGGACTGGCCGGAGCATTCCGCGCCGCAGCGCTGGGCAAGCGCGTCGCCATGCTGGAGCCGGCCGAACTGGGCGGCACCTGCGTCAATGTCGGATGCGTGCCGAAGAAGGCCATGTGGCTCGCCGCCGAGATGGCGCAACGCCTGGCGATCGCGCCGCAACTGGGCTTCAACGTGGCGACGGACGTGCGACTGGACTGGCGCGAATTCATCGTCCATCGCCAGCGCTACATCGCGGGCATCCATGCAAGCTACCGCAAGCGCCTGGACGAAAGCGGCATCGTGTGGATGCCCTGCCGTGGCCGCCTGCGCGACGCGCACACGGTGGAAACCTCGCAAGGCGCGGTGCTTCATGCCGAACGGATCCTCATCGCCACGGGCGGTCGGCCGCACAGGCCGGAATTGCCCGGCGCCAGGTTGGGCCTGGTGTCGGACGACTTCTTCAACTTCTGCGATGCGCCGAAGTCGGTGGCGATCATCGGCGCGGGTTATGTCGCGGTGGAGCTTGCGGGCGTACTGCAGGCGCTGGGCACGCAAGTCGAAATGTTCGTCCGCGGACAACGCCTGCTGGAAGGCTTCGACGAAGAACTGACCACCGATCTGCTCGAAGACAATCGCCAGCACGGCATCCGCACGCACTTCGGCTACGTACTGGCGGAACTCGAAGCCGCGGGCGACGGCCAGGTCGTGCTGGTCAGCGCGACGCAGGAACGGACGGCACCGTTCGATCACCTGATCTTCGCCACCGGTCGCGTGCCTTCCACGTCGGATCTCGGGCTTGAACATGCCGGCGTCGAACTCGACGAGCGCGGCCACATACGCACGGACGAATGGCAGAACACGACTGCGCCGAACATCCATGCGGTCGGCGACGTCACCGGTGCACCGGCACTGACCCCCGTCGCCATCGCGGCTGCGCGCCGTCTGATGGATCGCCTGTACGGCGGCAAGCCCGAATCGCGCCTGGATCATCGCGACATCGCCACCGTGGTGTTCTCGCATCCGCCAATGGGCAAGGTCGGACTGACAGAGGAAGAAGCGCGCGCGCAGTACGGCGACACGGTCAAGGTGTTCACCACGCGCTTCCGGCCGATGCTGCATGCGCTTGCCGACTCGCCGCAGCGCAGCCTGTTCAAGCTGGTCTGCGTGGGTGAGGAGGAACGCGTCATCGGCCTGCACCTGATGGGCGAGGGCGCTGACGAGATTCTGCAGGGATTCGCGGTAGCGATCCGGCGCGGCATCACGCGCCGCGATCTCGAGGACACTGTCGCCATCCATCCGACGTCGGCCGAAGAGGTCGTGCTGCTGCGGTAACGCACGGACTCGCGCGCCGTCAGGCATGCCGCTGGTCGGAGTGACCTCCGGCACCTGATGGCCTGGCGCGGACAGGACTAGAGTGCGCGCATCCAGGGAGATGCCGCCATGCAACAGGATTCCGGTTCGACAGCCACTTCGACGCTTGCGCCGGTCGCGGCGCGTGAACGCATCGCTGCGCTCGACATCATTCGGGGGCTGGCGCTGCTCGGCATCGCGTTGATGAATGTCGAATGGTTCACCCGGCCGATCAGCGAGCTCGGGCGCGGCATCGATCCTTCGCTTTCCGGCATCGACTACACAGTGAGCTGGCTGGTGGAGGCCTTCATCCAGGGCAAGTTCTGGACGCTGTTCTCGCTGCTGTTCGGCATGGGCTTCGCGGTGATGCTGGGGCGCGCGGAAGCACGGCAGAGTCCGTTTGTTCTGCCTTACGTGCGGCGCATCGTCGGCCTGCTGCTGTTCGGCGTGCTGCACTACATCCTGATCTGGACCGGCGACATCCTGCACAACTACGCGATCACGGCGCTGGCGCTGCTGTTGATCGTGACGCGCAGCTGGAAAGCGTGGTTGGCCATCGTGGTGTCGATTGCCGCCGTCGGCATCGCATTCAAGCTGGAAGCCATGCCGATGCTGCTCATGTTCGGCGCGCTGGTCGGCGTGCTGATGTTCTTCCTGCGTCGCGGAAACATTTCGCGCTACTGGAAATGGGGCGTGGCGGTGTATTCGTTCGTGTTCGTGCTCGGCCTGATTGGCGCCGGAGCGATGGCGACGTTTCCGCAGCTGAAGCCGGCCGAAAAGCCCGAGCAGATCGCCAAGCGTGAAGAGCGCAAGCAGGAACGCGTGAAGGAGCGGGCTGAAGAGATCCGGATCTACACGCAAGGCACCTACGTGGAATCGGTGAAGCATCGCGCGCATCAGTTCGCCGATGACATGCCACAGGCGGCGGGCCTGAGCTTCCTGGCCTTGCCGATGTTCCTCATCGGATTCTGGTTCGTCCGCTCCGGCATCGTCGCGCGTCTGCGCGAGCACGGGCGCCTGTTCGCGAAGCTGTTCGCCTACGCGTTTCCCATCGGCCTGGCGATGACGCTGACGAGCATGTGGCTGATGCCCGCGCCGGGAGCCGACGGCGCCGGCGGCCCGAACCCGGCGAATATCGCTGCGGGCTCATTGTTCCAACTGGGCGCGCTGGGCCTGTGCCTCGGTTACTTTGCGGCGTTCGTGCTGGTGCTCAATACACGCATCGGCGCACGCGGGCTGTCGCCGCTGGCCTACGCCGGCCGCATGGCGCTGACCAATTACATCGGCGCGTCGATCATCGGCACGTGGTTCTTCTCCGGATACGGCCTCGGTTTCTGGGGGCAGGTGTCACGGCCGGGGCAGATGTTGTTCGTGCTGGTCGTGTTCGTGCTGCAATTGGCTTTCAGCGCTGTGTGGCTGCGCTATTTCCGCTACGGTCCGCTGGAATGGGCGTGGCGTGCGGTGACGTACTGGCAGCTGCCGCCCATGCGCCGTCGTGGAAGCGAGGGCGATGCGGCATTCGTCGCGGCCATGGAACGCTGAGGCTTACAATGCGCGCATGGATATCTTCACCCTGCATCGCGGTACCGCGCCGCTGCTGATCAGCCTGCCGCACAACGGCACGTATCTTCCCGAATCGCTCGTGCCGCGCCTGCGCATCAGTGCGCGGCGTGTGCCGGATACCGACTGGCATGTCGATCGGCTGTATGCATTCGCGCGTGATCTCGGTGCATCGATCCTCGTGCCTTCGCACTCGCGCTACGTCGTGGACCTGAATCGACCGGAAGATGATGTATCGCTGTATCCCGGCCAGAACACCACCGGCCTGTGTCCCATCGTGCAGTTCAGTGGCGAGCCGGTGTACCTGGAAGGGCAGGAGCCGTCGCCCGCGGAGATCGCGGAACGCGTGGAGTCCTGCTGGCGTCCGTATCACGCTGCACTGGCGGAAGAAATCGAACGCCTGCGCGCAGCGCATGGACGCGTGGTGGTGTGGGAAGGCCATTCCATCCGCAGTGTCGTGCCGTTCCTGTTCGAAGGGCGCTTGCCCGACTTCAACCTGGGTACGGCAGGGGGCGCGAGTTGTTCGCCAGCGCTGCAGGCCAGCCTGGAAGCGATACTCGCGGCACAGGATGACTACAGCGTCGCGGTCAATGGACGTTTCCGTGGCGGCTACATCACGCGCCACTACGCGGATCTGGCGCGTGGCGTGCAGACCGTGCAGCTGGAGCTCGCGCAGGCGAACTACATGGATGAGGACACGTTCGAATATCGCCCCGAGGTTGCCGAGCGCACGCAGGGCCTGATTCGTCGCCTGCTGGAGGCCACTCTGGCGTGAGCGGGCAGGGCGCCCGGCAGGATCCGGAAGACGAGACCGCCAGCGCATTGCTGGATCCAGAAGCCGCGACCTCTTCGCAGACGGATGTCGTCTCACCGCGCCTGCCGTGGAGCGGCTTTGCGCTGGCCGCGCTGGGTGCGATTGCGTTCTCCGGCAAGGCCATCATCGTCAAGCTCGCGTATCGGCATGGCGTCGATGCCGTCACGCTGCTGGCGCTGCGCATGCTGGTCGCGCTGCCGTGCTTCCTGTGGATGGGCGCGTGGGCCGCACGCCGCGCCGCGCCGCTCGACAGTGGCGATCGCCTGCGCATCGTCGGGCTCGGATTTTTCGGCTACTACCTGGCGAGCTTCCTCGACTTTGCCGGACTGGCCTACATCACCGCGACGCTGGAACGGCTCATCCTGTACCTCACGCCCACGCTCGTGTTGCTGGTGAACCTGCTTCTGTTCGGCCGTCGCGCGGGACGCATGCAGTGGATCGCACTGGCGATCAGCTACGTCGGTGTGCTGCTCGCGTTCGGCCATGACTGGAATCTCGGCGGAGACAATATTGCGCTGGGAGGATTGCTCATGTTCGGCAGCGCCTTGTCGTATGCCATCTACCTGATCGGCAGCGGCGAAATGGTGCGCCGGGTCGGTGCCGTGCGCTTGACCGCCTACGCCAGCAGTGTGGCGAGCGTGCTGTGCATCGGGCAGTTCCTGCTGTTGCGCCCGGCGCACGTGCTGGCCGGACTTCCGGGCGAGGTGATGTGGCTGTCACTGCTCAACGGCACGTTGTGCACCGTGCTGCCGGTGTTGATGGTGATGATGGCGGTATCACGGATTGGCTCCGCGCTCGCCGCGCAGGTGGGCATGATCGGGCCGGTATCGACCATCGTGCTCAGCCTGCTGCTGCTGGGTGAATCGATGGGGCCGTGGCAGGTTGCGGGCACTGTGCTGGTGATGCTCGGCGTCTTCGTGGTCTCGCGGCAGCGTACGGCGTGAGGGCTTCATCGGCCGCCCGTGCGCGTGCAGGCACAATGGCGCGATGAACGAGCGCGCCCCCGAATCCGGCGACACGCCGGCTCCCAACCCATCCGCATCGATGATCGCCCTGCGTCCGCTGCTCTGGCTGGTGGCCGCGGGTGTGTTCATGCAGATGCTCGACAGCACCATCGTCAACACCGCGTTGCCGGCGATGGCGCGGGACCTGCAGCAGTCGCCGTTGCGCATGCAGGCGGTCGTCGTTGGCTACGCGTTGACGGTGGCGATGCTGATCCCGGCCTCGGGCTGGCTGGCGGATCGGTTCGGCACGCGCCGCATGTTCATCGCCGCGGTCGTGCTGTTCACGCTCGGGTCGCTGGCGTGCGCGCTTTCGCAGACGCTCTCGCAGTTGGTGGCGTCGCGCGTGCTTCAGGGCATCGGCGGCGCGATGTTGCTGCCGATCGGCCGACTGTCGGTGTTGCGCGCGGTGCCGCGCAAGGATTTCCTCGCCGCGATGAGCTTCGTCACGGTGCCCGGGCTCATCGGTCCATTGATCGGTCCGACGCTGGGCGGCTGGCTCGTCGAGATCGCGTCCTGGCACTGGATTTTCCTCATCAATCTGCCACTCGGCGTCATCGGCACGCTCGCCGCGCTGCGCTGGATGCCTGACATGCGTGGGCCGCGCGTGCGTTTCGATGCGTTGGGTTACGTGCTGCTGGCATTCGCGATGGTGGCCATTTCGCTGTCGCTCGATGGCCTGTCCGATCATGACGCGCGACGTGGCGCGATGATGGTGTTGCTGGTGTTCGGGCTGGCGGGACTGGCGGCGTACTGGTTGCACGCAGCACGCACGACGCGACCGTTGTTTTCCTTGTCGTTGTTCAAGGTCCCGAGTTTCAGCATCGGTCTGCTGGGCAACCTGTTCTCGCGCATGGGCAGCAGTGGCATGCCGTTCCTGATCCCGTTGACGCTGCAGGTGGGGCTCGGCTTTTCACCGATGTCCGCCGGCATGATGATGATTCCCGCCGCGCTCGCGGGCATGGGCTCCAAGCGCATTGTCGTGCCGCTTGTGCAGAGGCTGGGCTATCGCAAGGTGCTGGTCGGCAACACTTTGCTGGTAGGGCTGGCGATGGCGAGCTTCGCGCTGGTCCAGCCCGGTCAGCCGGTGTGGCTGCACCTGCTCCAGTTCGCCTGTTTCGGAGCTGTGAACTCCCTGCAATTCACCGCCATGAACACGTTGGCGTTGCGTGATCTCGATGGCGATCTCGCCAGCAGCGGAAACAGCCTCCTGTCGATGGTGATGATGCTGGCGATGAGCATCGGCGTGGCGCTGGCCGGCGGCCTGCTGGGCGTGTTCGGCAGCGTGGCGCTGCATCCCTTGCAGGGCCAGGCGTTGTCGGCCTTCCGCTGGAGTTTCGTCTGCGTGGGATTGATCACGATGGCGTCGGCGGCGATCTTCGCGCAACTCGAACCGACGCGGCGGATCCCCAGTTCCAGCGTCAAGCGTGCCGACCCGGCATAGTCACGCCGATGGAGGCACGCTTGCCTCCGCCAGCCAGTCGACCACCGCCTGCAAGGCATTCATGCGGCCTTCGCCGGCCCGCACCTGATCGCGATAGATCGCGAGTTGGCGGTGAGCACTGGTGCCGTGTTCGAGGATGCGCCACAGGCGCGCGAACGCGGCTTCGGCCTGCAACGCGACGATGTCTTCCTCCAGCGCGTCCTGCGTATTGCGCAACATCTCGCTCACCGGGGCCAGGCGTCCACTCGCCAGATCGATCAACCCGGCGTCATATCCATGCCGCTGCGCACGCCAGAGATTCTCGGCAATGATGGCCTGCACGCCGGCATCGAGGCCGGCATGGCGCTCGGGATGGCGTTCCAGGTGACGCACCACGCAACGGAACAACTGCGCCAGCGCGAGCGCGTCCTCCACATCGGTACAGCAATCCGGAACGCGCAGTTCGACCGTCGGGAATTTCAGGGACGGCCGCACGGCCCACCACAGGAAGCTGGCGTCCTCGATGGTGCCCGATTGCATCATGCGTGCGACGTAGCGGTCATAGGCCGCCTGGTCGGCGAACAGCGGCGGCAGTCCGGTGCGCGGAATTTCCTGGTAGGCCGTCTGGCGATAGCCCATCAAGCCGGTGGGATGGCCGAGCCAGAACGGCGACGACGTGCTCAGGGCAAGCAGCAACGGAAGAAACGGCTGCACGCGCCGCAACAGATCGATGCGCGAAGCCGGGATGGCCGGTTGCACGTGCACATGCAGTCCGCACACGAGATTGCGATGCCCCAGCATCTGCAACTGTTCCATGACCCGGTCGTAGTGCGGCTTGTCAGTACTGCGCTGGTCGCGCCACACGCCCATCGGATGCGTGCCTGCGGCCAGGATCGCCAGGCCTTGTTCGGCAGCGATGCGTCCGATCGTGCCGCGCAGATGACGCAGATCCGCCAGCGCATCCGATGCATCGTGGTGCACGCGCGTCTGCACCTCGACCTGGGTCTGCAGAAGCTCGCTGCCCACCTGATCGCCCAGCGCGTCATGGCAGCGCTGGAAAAACGTACGCGGCATGTGGCGCAACCGGCGGCGGTTGCGGCGAACGAGGAAGTACTCCTCTTCCAGACCGAAGGTGTAGGGATGATCCGTCAAAAGAAAACGCCCTGTCGAAGTGACAGGGCGTTTATCGCATCGCAGGGGTCAAGAAATCGTTGAGAGCGATTCCAGCCTTCCGCGTTACTTGGGCATGTTCTTGTCCAGGAATGCTTCCAGGCGGCGATAGAGATCGGCACGGTTCTCGGGCTTGTAGAAGCCGTGCCCTTCGCCACCGACGACCATCGTCTCGATCGGAACTCCTTGCTTGCGGAACGCGCGCTCCAGCGCGTCGAACTGATCCATGGGAACGCGCTGATCCAGCCTGCCCTGGACCAGCATGACCGGCACCTTGATCTTGTCGATGTTGCGCGCGGGAGAATTTGCGATGAGAACGGCCTGATCGGCGCCCAGGACACGATCCAGGTAACGGCGCCCGGATTTGGATTCGGCGATGTCGCCCTCCTTGTGCATCACGGTCAGGTCATAGACACCGACATAACCGATGGCGCACTTGTAGAGCTCCGGGTGACGAATGGGCTCCATCAAGGCCGCGTACCCGCCGAAGCTGGCACCGAACGTGCATATGCGGTTCGGATCAGCCAGCTTGTTGTCGATGGCCCAGCGCACACCGTCGGCGATGTCGTCCATCATCTTGCCGCCCCACTCGCGGTAGCCCAGGCGCTCGAAGGCTTCGCCTCGCCCGCCCGAGCCGCGGAAGTTCACCTGCAGCACCGCATAGCCTCGACTGGCGAAGAACTGTACGTCTTCATCGAATTGCCAGCGGTCATACGGTCCATGGGGGCCGCCGTGGGGCATGACGATCATCGGTTGCGGACCTGTCGCGCCCGCCTTGGCCGTGTAGAAGCCGAACAGCTTCAGGCCGTCCTTGCCAGTGAACTCGAAGGGACGCGTGGGCGCCATCTGTTCCGGCTTGATCCAGGGCTTGTATTCGCTGACCAGCTGGATTTTGCCGGCGTCACGATCCAGCAGGTAATAGTTGCCTGGGTGGCGGTCCGACCAGGTTGTGAACAATACCTTGCGATTGTCACGACTGAAGTCGGAGATGGTGACCATCTGACCGGCGAACGACTTCATAAGGCCGGCGTGCAGCTTGGCCCACTCCGAGCTGTTGTCCAGGTAACGAATCGACGGTTTGTCCGAATCGAATACGACGCCGAACGGGACGCCGTCGTAGCCCCCGTACATGAGATGGCTGATGGCGGCGTCATCGCGTCCTGCAAGCAACGTGCGCGTACCGGCGGAGAAGTCGACGCGATACAGCTTGGCCGCTTCGCGGGCATCGGAAATCAGCGCATATGCGGCGTTATTGTCCTGTTCGAACGTCAACCCGTACATCGTGTAGCCGGCCAGCGACGCAGGAACAGCCACCCAGTCCGCGTGTGCTTGTGGGCGGTAATGGAGGACGGGTTCGTCCTGCGAATCGACTGTGATGCGGAGCCGTGGCGTGCCTTTCCGATCGAAGTAGAAGCTGGCGGGCTTGGCGGAGCGTTCGATTTCCTTGCGTGTTCCGGTGCGTGTATCCACCTTGTAGATGACGGTGGGCGATTCTTCGCCGCAGACACTTCGCCAGCAGGTGAAATCAACCAGTGCGTTGCCTGGTTCATCCGCCAGCAGGTAGGCCAGACTGGCGAAACCCTGGTCCTTGCGACGTCCCGCGCGAACGCCGTCGTCTTCGACGTAGGCGAACAATGTCTCCTGGGTTTTGCCGCGAATGTCGGAGGAGAGCAGTTCGCCGTAGCTGTACGGGCGAGCGTGCAGCGGCTCCATCTTTGCGCGCGACACGACGATCTGATCGTCAGCGGTCCAGGTCACCCCGGATACATGCTGCTGACGGCCGAACCGCAGGATCTGCGACGACGAGCCATCAAGGGCGAGGATATGCAACTGCGTTTCCATGCCGTCGTCGGTCGGTGTTGCGAGAGCAACATGCTTGCCGCTGGGCGACAGCGTCACGCCGCTCACCTTGCCGTGCTTGGAGAAATCTTCCACCGGAATCAACTGCGCCCAGGCGGGCGCGCTCGCCAGGGCTGCCAGCAGGGCAACCCATTTCAGTCCCTTTGCGTACACGGTTCCTCCCCAGGAACGTTCAGTGTCCGCGGATGTTGCCACCGTGTCCGGGCGTTGTCATTCGCCGGCGTTGCCGGAGGGAGGCAGGCCGCTTCTTCAAGCCTGCATCAGACCTCCAGCGAAGCCAGATCGCCCTTGGTCTCCAGCCAGGACTTGCGCTCGCTGGCGCGTTTCTTCGCCAGCAGCATATCCATCAGCGAGTGGGTCTGGTCGCCGTCTTCGACGGTGAGCTGGACGAGGCGGCGCGTGTCGGGATGGATGGTCGATTCGCGCAATTGCGAGGCGTTCATTTCACCCAGGCCCTTGAAGCGGGTGACATTGATTGCGCCCTTGATCTTCTCGCGCTGGATCTTGTCGAGCAGCAGTCGCTTTTCTTCCTCGTCCAGTGCGTAGAAGACCTGCTTGCCCACATCGACCCGGAACAGCGGCGGCATCGCGACGAACACGTGCCCGGCCTGCACAAGGGCAGGAAAATGGCGCAGGAACAGCGCACTGAGCAGCGTCGCGATGTGCAGGCCGTCGGAGTCCGCATCGGCGAGGATCACGACCTTGCCGTAGCGCAGCCCGGAGATGTCTTCCTTGCCGGGGTCGCAGCCTATGGCCACCGCCAGATCGTGCACTTCCTGCGACGCGAGCACGCTGCCCGAAGCGACTTCCCAGGTGTTGAGGATCTTGCCGCGCAGCGGAAGGATCGCCTGGAAATCCTTGTCGCGCGCCTGCTTGGCGCTGCCGCCAGCCGAATCGCCCTCGACCAGGAACAGTTCAGTGCGTGAAAGATCCTGGCTGATGCAATCGGCCAGCTTGCCGGGCAGGGCAGGGCCTTGGGTGACCTTTTTGCGGACTACCTGCTTTTCGGTCTTGAGGCGGGCGGTCGCGCGTTCGATCGCGATCTGCGCAATCTTCTCGCCGAGATCGACGTGCTGGTTGAGCCACAGGCTGAACGCATCGTGCGCGGCGCCTTCGATGAAGCCGGCTGCCTGCCGGGAACTCAGGCGTTCCTTGGTCTGGCCGCTGAACTGCGGGTCCGTCATCTTCAGCGACAGCACGAACGCCACGCGATCCCACACATCTTCCGGCGCGAGCTTGACGCCGCGCGGCAGCAGGTTGCGGAAATCGCAGAATTCGCGCAGCGCATCGGTCAGGCCGCTGCGCAGACCGTTCACATGCGTGCCGTGCTGGGCAGTGGGAATCAGGTTGACGTAGCTCTCCTGCACCAGTTCGCCTTCGGCGACCCATGCCACCGCCCAATCGACGATTTCGGTGTCTTTCTTCAATTGCCCGACGAACAGATCCGGAGGCAGCAGTTCGCGGCCCTGCAGTTCGCCCTTGAGGTAATCACGCAGGCCATCTTCGTAATGCCAGGTGTCATTTTCACCGGTGGCTTCGTCGTGCAGCTTGACGGTCAGGCCGGGGCACAGCACCGCCTTGGCGCGCAACAGGTGGCGCAGCGCGCGCGCATTGAACTTCGGCGTATCGAAATACTTGGCATCCGGCCAGAAGCGCAGGCGCGTGCCCGTGTTCTTCCTGCCGACCGTGCCGACGGTTTCCAGCGGCGACGCCGCATCGCCGTCACGGAACTCCATGCGGTACTCGTTGCCTTCACGCTTGATGAAAAGTTCCACTTTCTTCGACAGCGCGTTGACCACGCTGACGCCGACGCCGTGCAGGCCGCCGCTGAAGGTGTAGTTGCGATTGCTGAATTTTCCGCCGGCATGCAGGCGGGTGAGGATCAACTCCACGCCGGGGATCTTCTCGTCCGGATGGATGTCCACCGGCATGCCGCGGCCGTCGTCCGATACTTCGCAACTGCCGTCCTTGAACAGCGTCACCTCGATGGTGCCCGCGTAACCCGCCAGCGCTTCGTCCACCGCGTTGTCGATGACTTCCTGCGCCAGATGGTTCGGCCGCGCGGTGTCGGTGTACATGCCCGGCCGGCGTTTGACCGGGTCCAGGCCGGAGAGGACTTCGATGTCGGCGGCGTTGTAGCGGCTGCTCATGGGCGATGCGATGGCGGTGTTCGGCAAAGAGCGGCAAGTGTGCGGGCAGACGTCGCTTTTTGCACGTTCAGGGCGAGTCCGGCCCGGCGGGTGTACGGTGGTCGCGCTTCACTTGAAGGCGCGGCCTGCCGCCCCCATGTGAACGACATCGCGACAGGAGAATCCCCATGAAAGCGCGCACACTGCTCATCCTTTCCACGGCCATCCTGGCGGCCGCCACCGCAACGCTGGCGCTGGCGCAGAGCCGTACCGACTCCGGCAACAAGGGCGCCCAGGGCAGCCAGTCGAGCCAGTCGGATCCGTCGGATTCGGACCGCAAGGCGCAACGCCGCGCCGCCACCGAAGCCGCCGCCGCCGCACGCGCCAAGCAGAAGGCCGACGAAGGCAAGAAGTCCGGCGATCAGAACGAAGACGAAGAGCGCAAGCCGTAATTCTTTTGTCCGTGTGAAACCCTTGTGCTGCAAGGGTTTTCGCACATCCCGACGTGTTCCGGCGCCCCGCTTCGGCGGGGCGTCGCGCTTTCCGAATTCCGGCGTTGCCGGTAGACTACGGCTTTCCGGAGCCCTGCCAATGACTCCCCTTATTTTCGTCACCGGCGGCGTTGTGTCCTCGCTAGGCAAGGGCATCGCCGCCGCTTCGCTTGCGTCCATTCTTGAAGCGCGTGGCCTGAAGGTCACGATGATGAAGCTGGACCCCTACATCAATGTCGATCCGGGCACGATGAGCCCGTTCCAGCACGGTGAGGTATACGTCACCGACGACGGCGCCGAAACCGATCTGGACCTGGGCCATTACGAGCGCTTCGTGCGCACGCGCCTGAGCCGCAAGAATTCGATCACGACCGGCCGCATCTACGAGAACGTCATCCGCAAGGAGCGCCGGGGCGACTATCTGGGCGCGACCGTGCAGGTCATCCCGCACATCACCGACGAGATCCGCCGCTGCATCGACGAAGCGACCGAAGGTTTCGATGTGGCGCTGGTGGAGATCGGCGGCACGGTCGGCGATATCGAATCGCTGCCGTTCCTCGAAGCCATCCGCCAGATCCGCACCGAGCGCGGGCCCGAGCAGGCGTTGTTCATGCACCTCACGCTGGTGCCGTACGTGGCGGCCGCGGGCGAACTGAAGACCAAGCCGACGCAGCATTCGGTGAAGGAACTGCGTTCCATCGGCATCCAGCCGGACGTGCTGCTGTGCCGTTCCGAGCAGCTCATTCCGGATTCCGAACGCCGCAAGATTTCGCTGTTTACCAACGTGCCCGAACGCGCGGTCATTTCAGTGCCGGACGTGGACGTGCTCTACAAGATTCCGCGCGGTCTCCACGAGCAGGGCCTGGATGAAATCGTCATCCGCCAGCTGCGGCTGGACACGGCGAAGGATGCGAACCTCTCCGAATGGGACGCGGCGGTGGACGCCACGCTCAATCCACTGGACGAAGTGACCATCGCCGTTGTCGGCAAGTACGTGGATCACCAGGACGCGTACAAGTCGGTCGGCGAGGCGCTGAAGCATGGCGGCCTGCGTCAGCGCACGCGCGTCACGCTCAAGTGGATCGAAGCGCAGGATCTGGAGAACAGCGACATGTCGCTGCTGGACGGCGTGGACGGCATTCTCGTTCCCGGCGGTTTCGGTGATCGCGGATTCGAAGGCAAGGTGCTGACGTCGCGGCACGCGCGCCAGGCCGGCATTCCCTACTTCGGCATCTGTTACGGCATGCAGGCGGCCGTGGTCGACTATGCGCGCCACGTGGCCGGCCTTGAAGGGGCCAACAGCACCGAAAACGACAAGCAGTCGCCGCATCCGGTGATTGCGTTGATTACCGAGTGGCGCACGGCCAGCGGTGATGTCGAGCGGCGCGACGACAAATCGGATCTTGGCGGCACGATGCGGCTCGGACTGCAGGAAGCGCGCCTGAAGCCCGGCACGCTCGCGCGCGAACTGTACGGACGCGACATCGCCGCCGAGCGGCATCGCCATCGCTACGAGTTCAACAACCGCTACCGCACGCAACTCGAGGATGCCGGCCTGGTGGTTTCTGCCAAGTCGATGGATGACCTGCTGGTGGAAATGATCGAACTGCCGCGCAGCGTGCATCCCTGGTTCCTGGCCTGCCAGGCGCACCCGGAATTCCTGTCCACCCCGCGTGACGGTCATCCGCTGTTCGTCGGCTTCATCCGCGCCGCGCGCGAGAAGAAAGCCGGCGGCAAGCTGCTGAAGGAAGCGCGCGCGTAATCCCGTGCAATCGATGCGGTGACCGGATCGCCGGCCCGCATCGCGTTGTCGCCAGTTCCGCCCGAGGCGGGGCTCGAAACCGAAGGTGATCGAATGAAGCTCTGTGGATTTGAAGTCGGACTGGACCAGCCCCTTTTCCTGATCGCCGGCCCCTGCGTGATCGAGTCCATGCAACTGCAGCTGGACGTGGCCGGTCGCCTTAAGGAAATCACCGGCAAGCTGGGGATGAACTTCATCTTCAAATCCAGCTTCGACAAGGCCAATCGCACCTCCGGCACCAGCTTCCGCGGCCCGGGCATGGAAGAGGGCCTGAAGGTGCTGGCCGAAGTGAAGAAGCAGATCGGCGTGCCGGTGCTGACCGACGTTCACGAGTACACGCCGATGAACGAAGTCGCAGCGGTCGTGGACGTGCTGCAGACGCCGGCCTTCCTCGTGCGCCAGACCGATTTCATCCGTAACGTCTGTTCGGCCGGCAAGCCGGTCAACATCAAGAAAGGCCAGTTCCTGTCGCCCTGGGACATGAAGCCGGTCGTCGACAAGGCCAAGTCCACCGGCAACCACGACATCATGGTCTGCGAGCGTGGCGCGAGTTTCGGCTACAACAACCTGGTCAGCGACATGCGCTCGCTGAGCGTGATGCGCGACACCGGCTGCCCGGTCGTGTTCGACGCGACGCACTCGGTGCAGTTGCCGGGCGGGCAGGGCAGCAGTTCCGGCGGCCAGCGCGAGTTCGTGCCGGTGCTGGCGCGTGCGGCGGTCGCCGTCGGCGTGGCGGGCCTGTTTGCCGAAACCCATCCGGATCCGTCGAAGGCGTTGTCCGATGGCCCGAACGCCTGGCCGCTGGACAAGATGGAAGCGCTGCTGGAAACGCTGCTGGCGCTGGATTCGATCACCAAGAAGAACGGTTTCCTGGAGTCGACGGTCTGACGATGCGCGCGGTTGCACACGCAATCGGGCCGCCGGTGATCGCACCGCGAGGCCCGCAGTCGCGTGGATGCCGGCGCGCAGTCCTTTTCTTTGTAGACTTGCACCGCCCCGGTCGGAATTCCCGAAGTAAACGGCATAACGACGGTTACGCAGGAACATCACGACCACGTCGAGCCGCCCCTGCGCTTGATGGACCCATTGCATACCGCATTGAAATCCCAACCATCGACACCCTGACGACCTCATGACCAATATCGCCCAGATCCACGCCCGCGAAATCCTCGATTCCCGCGGCAATCCCACACTCGAAGCGGAAGTGACCCTTGCCGACGGTTCGTTCGGCCGCGCGGCCGTGCCGTCCGGCGCCTCGACCGGAACCAAGGAAGCGGTCGAACTGCGCGATGGCGACAAGACGCGCTACCTGGGCAAGGGCGTGCGCAAGGCGGTCGAGAACGTCAACGGCGCAATCGCGCAGGCGCTTGCCGGCTATGACGCAGCGGATCAGGCCGGGCTGGATCGCCGCCTGATCGATCTGGACGGCACCGAGAACAAGGGCCGCCTCGGCGCCAATGCACTGCTCGGCGTGTCGCTCGCGGCCGCACATGCAGTCGCCGCTTCGCGCAAGCAGGCGTTGTGGCAATACCTGGCGCAGGGCCGCGACGTCACCCTGCCGGTGCCGATGATGAACATCATCAATGGCGGTGCGCACGCGGACAACAACGTCGACTTCCAGGAATTCATGGTGCTGCCGGTGGGCTTCGCCTCGTTTTCGGAAGCGCTGCGTGCAGGCACCGAGATTTTCCATTCGCTGAAGTCGGTGCTGAAGGGACATGGCCTGAGCACGGCGGTAGGCGATGAAGGTGGCTTCGCGCCGGATTTCCGCAGCAACGTGGAAGCGCTCGACACGATTCTTGAAGCCATCGGCAAGGCGGGCTACACCGCCGGTGAAGACGTTCTGCTGGGTCTGGACGTGGCGTCCAGCGAATTCTTCGACAACGGCAAGTACAACCTGGTCGGCGAAAACAAGCGCCTGACCTCGGATCAGTTCGTCGATTTCCTCGCGGACTGGGCTGCGCAATATCCGATCATCTCCATCGAAGACGGCCTCGCCGAAGACGATTGGGCGGGCTGGAAACTGTTGACCGATCGCATCGGCAAGCAGGTGCAGCTGGTGGGCGACGACCTGTTCGTCACCAATCCGCGCATCTTCAAGGAAGGCATCGATTCGGGCACGGCCAACGCCATCCTCATCAAGGTCAATCAGATCGGAACGCTCAGCGAAACGCTGGAAGCCATCGCGATGGCGGACCAGGCCGGTTATGCCGCGATCGTTTCGCACCGCTCCGGTGAAACCGAGGACACCACCATCGCCGATATCGCCGTGGCGACCACCGCGACACAGATCAAGACCGGCTCGTTGTGCCGCAGCGACCGCGTCGCCAAGTACAACCAGCTGCTGCGCATCGAGCAGGCATTGGGCAACGGCGCGCGCTATGCCGGCCGCAATGCGTTTGTTTCGCTGAAGAAGTAAGCGTGCGGCGGTTCGGCTGGCTCCTGCTGGTTCTGGTGCTGTCGCTGCTGCTTGCGTGGCTGCAGTACCGGTTCTGGTTCGGGCCCGGAAGCTCCAGCGATGTCGTCGCGCTTGAAAGCCAGGTGATCGTGCAGAAGCGCGAGAACGCTGGATTGCAGGAGCGCAACGACGCGCTGGCGGCGGAAGTCGAGGACTTGAAGTCGGGTGAGACGGCCGTGGAAGAACGCGCGCGCAGCGAACTGGGCATGATCAAGCCCGGCGAAAAGTTCTACCGCGTGGTGGAGTCCGCGACTGCACCGGCGCCGTTGCCGGCGCAGGACGAAGCCGCCTCGCCGTCCGAATCCACCGGTCAGGCGCCCTGATGGCCGGCGTGTGGGTGGTCATTCCCGCAGCCGGCCGCGGCACGCGCTTCGGCGGTGAAGTGCCCAAGCAGTATCTGCACGTTGCGGGGCAGAGTGTTCTCGCGCATACGCTCGCAGCCCTGTTCGCACATCCCGCAGTCGAGGGCGCCGTGCTCGCCTTGTCGCCGGACGATACGGACTGGCCCGGCTGGGCCGAGTTCGCCGGGCGTCCATTGCTCACCTGCATCGGGGGCGCGACCCGCGCCGAATCGGTGCTCGCAGGCTTGAATGCCTTGCCGGAACAGGTACGCGCGGACGACTTCGTGCTGGTCCATGACGCGGCGCGGCCGAATCTTTCGGAAGCCGACCTCGCCGCCTTGCTGGAGCGTGGACGCGGCGATCCGGTCGGCGCCATTCTCGCTGCTCCCGTGCGCGACACACTCAAGCGTGCGGGGGATGACGGTGGCATCGACGGCACCGAACCGCGCGAACGGCTCTGGCGCGCTTTCACGCCCCAGCTGTTCCGTCGACTGCAACTGGCGCGTGCGCTGGAACACGCCGCATCGTCGTCGATCGAGGTCACTGACGAGGCGATGGCGATGGAGCTGCAAGGCTTGCGTCCGTTGCTCATCGAAGGCTCGGAATCGAATTTCAAGATCACCACGCCTGCGGATCTGGTTCGCTTCGAGTTCGAACTGGCGCGGCGGTGACGCCTTGCGCCTGCTCATTTCCCGCTTCGAACGTCGCCGCCAGGCAATCAGGTTCCATCGCATGTCCGCTGCGCTGAGCGCAGCCAATCGCGCTTGAAGGCGCCGGAGATTTCCATGTCCAATTCGTTCCGCATCGGCCAGGGTTTCGATGTGCATGCCTTTGGTGAGGGCGATCATCTGATGCTGGGCGGCGTCCGCGTGCCGCATGATCGCGGCGTGCTGGCGCACAGTGACGGCGATGTGGTGCTGCATGCGCTGTGCGACGCGATGCTGGGCGCCTTGGCGCTCGGCGACATCGGCCGGCATTTCCCGCCGTCGGATCCGCAGTGGAAAGGCGCGGACAGCCGTCAGTTCCTGCGTCACTGCAACCACTTGCTGGCCGAGCGCGGCTGGCGGGTCGGCAACGCCGACATCACCGTCATCGGCGAGCGCCCCAAAGTGGGGCCGTACGCGGATGCGATGTGCCGCACGATTGCCGAGGATCTTGGCGGCGAAGTGGACACCATCAGCGTGAAGGCGACGACGACCGAGAAGCTGGGCTTCACCGGGCGCGGGGAAGGCATCGCCGCGCAGGCCATCGTGTTGCTGGTGCGCGCGTGAGCCGCGCATTGCCCCGCGCGTTTGGCGGGCCGGTTCTGAACGCGCGCATGCGCAGCGTGCCCGAGGATTTTTTCGTCGAAGAGTTGCCTGCTTTCGAGGCGCACGGCGAAGGCGAGCATCTACTGCTCACCGTGGAAAAGCGCGGCATGAACACCGCGTTCGCCGCCAAGCGGATCGCCGCCTGGGCCCAATTGCCGGAGCATGCGATTGGTTACGCCGGCCTGAAAGATCGTCATGCGGTGACACGGCAACGCTTCAGTGTGCATTTGCCCAAGCGCATTGCGCCGGAAATCGCGCCACTCGAATCCGATGATCTACGGGTTCTCGAATCGGTCTGGCACAACCGCAAGCTTCCGCGCGGTGCGCTAGCCGGCAACCGCTTCGTGCTGACACTGCGCGACGTCCAGGGCGAACGCGCCGCCATCGAAGCACGTCTCCAGGCGATCGCGGATCACGGAATTCCGAACTGGTTCGGTGAACAGCGATTCGGTCGGGACGGCGGCAACATTGCCGCCGCGCTGGCGATGTTCGGAGGACGTCGCGTTCGCCGCGACGAACGCTCGATGCTGCTGTCCGCGGCGCGCTCAGAGCTGTTCAATCGCGTGCTTTCGGCGCGCGTCGATGCGGGCAACTGGAATCGTGCGCTGGAAGGCGAAGTGTGGGTCCTCGCCGGCAGTCGCAGCGTGTTCGGTCCCGAGCCGTTCGACGACACGCTTGCCCGCAGGTTGGCCGATTTCGACATTCATCCGAGCGGCCCCTTGTGGGGCGCGGGCGAACTGCGTTGCACCGGCGAAAGCCGCGCGCTTGAACTGGCCTCGCTCGATGGCGAGGATGCCCGCGCCCTTCGCGCCGGGCTGGAGCAGGCCGAACTCAAGCAGGAGCGCCGGGCCCTTCGGCTGCGCGCCGGACAACTGTCGTGGCAATGGCAGGACGCCGGTACGTTGCGGCTGTCGTTTGAATTGCCTCCGGGCAGCTACGCCACTGCGATGCTGTATGAACTGGGCGATGTCAACGAGGCAGGCCGCGCCGGCTGATCGGTTGCGGGATGGCGCGCCAACGCGAACAGTTGCGGCTCAACGGTGCGACAGCAGCACCAGTACCGCTCCCGTGCCGCCTTGCGCCTGAGGCGCCGAATGGAACGCCACCACGTCGCCGTGATGGCGCAGCAGCCGGTCGACCAGATTCTTCAACACGGGGACATCGCGTTCGTTGCGCTGGCCCTTGCCGTGGATGATGCGCACGCAACCGAACTCGTGCGCATGGGCTTCGCGCATGAACCGGCGCAGCAGCTGTTCGGCTTCCAACGCGGTGGCGCCATGCAGATCCAGTTCGTCCTGTGCGGAGAATTGTCCTTTGCGCAGGCGCTGGAACACACGCGGAGGCAGACTGTCGCGACGGAAGCTGAGCACGTCGCCGGCTTCGATCCGGTCATGCGCGTCGATCCCGCGGCGGAATTCGCTGCGGGCGTCGAGCTCGTCACGTTCCGCCATGCGTGCGGCCGGCCGAGGCGGCGCCTTGCGCGGCGGCGGCGTGGCATCCGGCAGCGGCTTCACCTCGCCAATGGCCTGCCGGAACAGCGCGGCATCGTCTTCGTCATCGGGAGCGCGGGTCATCGCGACAGCTTAGGACGCGGGCGCGTGACGTCAACGTCGCCTGCACGCACCGACGGCGGGAAGCGGTCATCCGCTTCCGGTATCATGGCCGGGTTCACGAGGAGACCCATGCGCGTTCTTGTCAGCAATGATGATGGCGTCGACGCCCCCGGCATCCGCATCCTGGCCGAAGGCCTGCGCGAGGCCGGGCACGAGGTGTTCGTCATCGCCCCGGATCGCGATCGCTCCGGCGCCAGCAACTCGCTCACGCTGGATCTGCCGATCCGCCTCAAGCGCCTGGACCACTACACCTGCAGCGTGGCCGGCACGCCCACCGATTGCGTGCATCTGGCACTGACCGGAATGCTTGAGTTCGAGCCCGACATCGTCGTTTCCGGCATCAACAACGCCGCCAATCTCGGCGATGACGTCATCTATTCGGGCACGGTATCC
The DNA here is from genome assembly GCA_023419315.1 of Pseudomonadota bacterium. Taxonomy (GTDB): domain Bacteria; phylum Pseudomonadota; class Gammaproteobacteria; order Xanthomonadales; family Xanthomonadaceae; genus Pseudoxanthomonas_A. The sequence goes on along the minus strand of JAEZYE010000054.1, from coordinate 28,058 downwards.
GCCGCGATGGAAGGGCGTTTTCTCGGGTTGCCTGCCGTGGCGATGTCGCTCGTATCGCGCAACCACGAACCCCGCCATTTCGAATCCGCCGCGCGCGCAGCTGTCGAAATCGTGGCGCGACTGAAGGCCGATCCGCTGCCCGCGGACACTATCCTCAACGTCAACGTGCCTGATCGTGCGTGGTCGGAGATCGCGGGGTTCGAAGTGACGCGGCTCGGCAATCGCCATCGTTCGGAGCCGTGCGTCGCGCAGGCGGATCCACGTGGCAATACCGTGTACTGGATTGGTCCGGCCGGTCCCGAACAGGACGCCGGCCCCGGCACGGATTTCCATGCAGTGCGCACGGGCAATATTTCCATCACGCCGATCCATGTGGACCTGACGCGCTACCAGGCGCTGGAAAAGGTGGCGGGCTGGGTCGGCGGCTTGACGGCCGCGCTTGCCGACGGCGCGGAGACGCAGGCATGACGCCACGCTTGCGCCTGCAGCCCGAAGCGGTCGGCATGGGCATGACCTCGCAGCGTGTGCGTGATCGGCTGGTCGAACGCCTGCGCGAGTCGGGCATACGCGACGAGAACGTGCTCAACGCGATCCGTCTGGTGCCGCGACACCTGTTCGTCGATGAGGCACTGGCCACGCGCGCCTACGAAGACACCGCGCTGCCCATCGGCCACAGCCAGACAATCTCGCAGCCGTGGGTGGTCGCGCGCATGACCGAAGCGCTGTTGCAGAACGCGCCCAAGAAAGTGCTCGAAATCGGCACGGGTTCGGGTTACCAGGCGGCGGTGCTCGCCGTGCTCGGCCTGGAAGTGCACACCGTCGAACGCATCGGCGATCTGTTGCGGCAGGCGCGCAAGCGGCTTCGACAGCTCGGCATGAACGTTCGCAGCAAGCATGACGACGGCCGGATCGGCTGGGCCGAACATGGTCCGTATGACGGCATCCTCGTCACCGCTGCCGCGCCCGCGCTGGTCAACGCGCTGATCGAGCAGCTCGCCGTCGGTGGAAGCCTGATTGCACCGGTCGGTGGACCGGCTTCGCAGTCGTTGATTCGCCTGACCCGACGCGCGGACGGTTCCATCGAAGAAGAAACACTGGCGCCGGTCGTGTTCGTGCCGCTTCTCTCCGGCACGCTGGACTGATCCCATGGCCGCCGAGCGTCCCGATACATCCGCTTCCGGATCCGCGCCGCTCGGGGATCAACTCGTCGACATCATCGAACACCTGCCGCAGGACAGCCTGACGCTGGGCGAACTGCTCGAAGCGTTCGGCGATGAAGGCCTGTTGCTGATGACGATCCTGCTGACGCTGGTCTTCCTGATACCCGTGTCGATCCCGGGCGTCAGCACCGTGTTCGGCGCCGCAATCCTGCTGGTCGGCATCAGCCGTCTCATCAATCGTCCGTTGTGGCTGCCCGCCCGACTGAAGGAGCGCGCGCTGCCCGCCGCAAAACTGCGGCCCGGTCTCAGCGCCGGCCTGGTATGGGTGCGCCGGATGGAGCGCATCAGCCGGCCGCGTCGCCTCAGCGGCATGGTCGATGGACGGTTGCAGCACACCTTCAACAATCTGGCTTTCATCCTTGCGGCGCTGTTGCTGATGGCGCCGTTTGGATTCGTGCCATTCAGCAATACCCTGCCAGCCTTGGCTTTGCTGCTGTTCGCCATCGGCTTCATCCAGCGCGATGGCGGCGCGGTGTTGCTGGGGCACCTGGCCAACGTCGGCACGATTATCTATTTCGGCGTGCTGATCGGCGGTGGCGGGGTCGCTCTGACCGAGTTGTACCAACGCTGGTTCGGCTGACGGGCTTGCGCCCACGGTCCTCACGGAGAAACACGACTGCGCGCATGAGTACTCGCCCTACGTTCGTCTCAAGACACGCTTACTGCCTTCTGCTGACCGCAGCGATTGGATTGGGTCTGGCCGGCTGTTCGTCGACGGTCGTACGCGAAAGCGGGAGCAAGGGCAGTGCGCGCACAGCTTCGCAACCCAAGCCCGGCCAGACCGTGCGGGTGCAGCGTGGCGAAACGCTCTACGGAATTGCCTTCCGGAATGGCATCGACTTCCGTGATCTGGCTGCCTGGAACGGCATCGGCTCGCCCTACACGATTTATCCGGGCCAGACGCTGCGGCTCTATCCGGCAACGCGTTCGTCCAGGCCGACAACGACGTCCACGGCCACCACCACGACACCACGCCCGGCGACCGGCACGCCCACTCCGGCGCCGAAGCCCGCGACACCCGCACCGACTCCCGTCAGCAGTGGCTTCAACTGGCGATGGCCTGCGGACGGCCATGTCATCGCGCGATATGTGGCGGGCGACGCCAGCAAGCAGGGCATCGACATCGCCGGTTCCAGCGGGCAGGCCGTCAAGGCGGCGGCCGATGGAGTCGTCGTGTACTCGGGTGCGGGTCTGGTTGGCTATGGCGAGTTGATCATCGTCAAGCACAGCGACGCCTGGTTGTCCGCTTACGGACATAACCGCAAGCGCCTCGTCAACGAAGGGCAGAACGTTCGCGCGGGCCAGCAGATTGCGGAAATGGGCAGTTCCGGAGCCTCACGCGAAATGCTTCATTTCGAGATCCGCTACAACGGCAAGCCGGTCGATCCGTTGCAGTACCTGCCTTCCCGATAACTGCGCCCGGCCGTCGTGCGGGCCGTTCTGGAGCCGCGGATGCTCAGGCGCCGGTCGGGCCGAGGATGAAGCCGGCCACGACGCGTCGCGCTTCGGCAGCCAGGACGTTGAACGTGCGTGCGGCGGCGGCGTTGGTCATGACCTCGATCCCGACACCGCGCGTCAAACCGGCCGCCATCACCTGCGCAGACGGAAAGACCTGCTGATCACCGGTGCCCAGGAGAATGACCTCAGGCTGCAAGGCCAACAAATCGGCGAGGTCCTCGGGCATCAGCGCGCTCGCATCGCTAGGCGCCCAGTCTTCCTTCAACGCCGTCGGGGAAAGCACGAAACTGCGGGTCAGTACGCGATCGTTGACCTTGGCGCTGCGGCCATCGGCGGCGCGCAGAGCGAAGGCATAGTCGGGAAGTTCGTGGTTCAGTTGCATCGCGGGGCCTGCGGCCTCAAGCGCGGGGCAGAACGATATGCCTGCGCTCGCGGCTCGGTCGATAGAGCACGGCCGTGTGTCCGATACGCTGCACGAGCGCCGAATGCGTCTTCTCGACCAGTTCGGCGATCATGGCGTCGCGCGCGTCTCGGTCCTCGCCCGCCACCTTCACCTTGACCAGTTCGTGGTGCTCCAGCACTTCGTCGAGTTCGGCGACGAATGCGGGCGTCACGCCCTTGCCTCCAATCTGGAGCAGCGCTTTGAGGTCATGGGCTTGACCGCGCAGGAACCGGGTCTGGGCGGAGGTCAGGACAACGGGCATGCAGGAACGGCGGTGGGAAAGGGCGTTCAGGGTATCATGGCCGCCTTTCCCGCCACCGCGCTCCCGGCTGTCGCAAAGCCGGTGGAGACTGCTCACCATGGCCACCCGCAGCAAGAGCAGCCAACGATGGCTGCGTGAACATTTTTCCGATCCCTACGTAAAGAAGGCCCAAGCCGAAGGCATGCGTTCGCGCGCGGCCTACAAGCTGGAAGAACTGCTGGAACGCGATCGCCTGCTCAAGCCGGGCATGGTCGTCGTCGACCTCGGCGCGGCTCCGGGCGGCTGGTCCCAGTACGTCCGGCAGGCCTTGGGCGACCGGGGCCGGGTGGTGGCGATGGACATCCTGGACATGCCGCCGCTGGCCGGAGTCGAGTTCCTTCACGGCGACTTCAGGGAACAGGCCGTGTTATCCGAACTGGAAGCCATGCTCGGCGGACAGCCGGTAGACCTTGTGCTGTCGGATATGGCCCCCAATAAGAGCGGTGTGGATGCGGTCGACCAGCCCCGGGCGATGTACCTGGCTGAATTGGCGATGGAATTTGCCGATAGTCATCTGAAGCCCGGCGGTGCGTTCCTGATCAAGCTGTTCCAGGGCACCGGGTTCGACGACTACGTGAAGGAACTTCGTCGTCGGTACGACCGGGTCGTCATCCGCAAGCCGGATGCCTCGCGCAAACGCTCTCCGGAGGTTTACGCGCTGGGACAGGGCAAGCGCGGCCAGATCAAGTAAGGTGGCAAAAACGTGAGCATTGAGAACGAGGTACGGCGGGGCTGATGAGGATGAACGACTTGACCAAGAATCTGTTGCTGTGGGTTGTCGTCGCCGTCGTGCTGATGGTGGTGTTCCAGAGCTTTTCGCCAAAGCTGGGCGGCAGCACCGGCGCGGGCGAGGTGTCCTATTCCGAGTTCCTGAAGGAAGTGGATGCCGGCCGCGTGAGCGCCGTCCAGTTCACCAACGACGGCAACCTGACCACCAACGCCATCAACTACAAGCGCTCCGACGGCCAGACCGGCACGGTGTACGGCCCGGCCGACAACAAGCTGGTCGATGCGCTGGTCAGCAAGAACGTCACCATCACCCGCGACAAGCCGGAAACGGGCATCGGCCTGGGCATGATCCTGCTGAACTTCCTGCCGGTGTTGCTCATCATCGGCTTCTGGATTTTCATGATGCGGCAGATGCAGGGCGGCGGCGGCGCAAAGGGCGCCATGAGTTTCGGCAAGTCGCGCGCCAAGCTGCAGGGCGAAGACCAGGTCAAAGTGACCTTCGCCGATGTCGCCGGTTGCGATGAAGCCAAGGAAGAAGTCGGCGAACTGGTCGAGTTCCTGCGCGACCCGGGCAAGTTCCAGAAGCTCGGCGGCAAGATTCCGCGCGGCGTCCTGATGGTGGGACCGCCGGGTACCGGCAAGACGCTGCTCGCCAAGGCCATTGCCGGCGAAGCGCGCGTACCGTTCTTCAGCATTTCGGGCTCCGATTTCGTCGAAATGTTCGTCGGCGTGGGCGCCAGCCGCGTGCGCGACATGTTCGAGCAGGCCAAGAAGCACGCGCCGTGCATCATCTTCATCGATGAAATCGACGCGGTTGGCCGTCATCGCGGTGCCGGCCTAGGCGGCGGTCATGACGAACGCGAACAGACGCTCAACCAGTTGCTGGTCGAGATGGACGGCTTCGAAGGCGGCGAGGGCGTGATCATCATCGCCGCGACCAACCGTCCCGATGTACTGGATCCGGCGCTCCTGCGTCCGGGCCGCTTCGACCGCCAGGTCGTGGTGGGCCTGCCCGACGTGAAGGGCCGCGAGCAGATCCTGCGCGTGCACATGCGCAAATTGCCCTTGGCCGATGATGTCGAGCCGATGGTCATCGCGCGCGGTACGCCGGGCTTCAGCGGTGCGGATCTGGCGAACCTCGCCAATGAGGCCGCGCTGTTCGCGGCGCGCGAGAATGCCCGCGAAGTCCGCATGGAGCATTTCGACCGCGCACGCGACAAGATTCTGATGGGTACCGAGCGTCGCTCGATGGCCATGAGCGAAGAAGAGAAGACCAATACCGCGTACCACGAGGCCGGGCACGCCATCATCGGCCGGCTCGTCCCCGACCACGATCCGGTCTACAAGGTCACCATCATCCCGCGCGGTCGTGCGCTGGGCGTGACGCAGTTCCTGCCCGAAGGTGATCGCTACAGCTCGACGCGCGAAAGCCTGCACAGCCGACTGGCGACGCTGTACGGCGGCCGCGTCGCGGAAGAGCTCATCTTCGGCGCCGACAAGGTCACCACCGGCGCGTCGAACGATATCGAGCGCGCGACCAAGATGGCGCGCAACATGGTCACCAAGTGGGGCCTGTCCGAAGCGCTGGGCCCGATCGCCTACGGTGAGGAAGAGGATGAGGTCTTCCTCGGCCGTTCGGTCACCCAGCACAAGAGCGTCTCGGACGAAACCGCTCGCAAGATCGACGACGTCGTCCGCGAGATCCTCGACAACGCCTACAGCCGCGCCAAGAACATCCTGACCGAGAACATCGACAAGCTGCACATCATGGCCAAGCTGCTGCTGCAGTACGAAACCATCGATGCGCCGCAGATCGACGCCATCATGGAAGGCCGTGATCCCCCGCCGCCCGCAGGTTGGGGCAAGTCGGGCAAGGATGATGACAAGCCGGAATCGCGCCCGCTGCCTCCGCTGGGTGGCCCGGCCGCGCAGACCTGAGACGGTTTGAATGCAGCATCGAGCATCGCGACGCGATGCGAACAAGGAACGTCAATGAAGTGCGGTGTGTGTGGTGGCACGGCGTTTACAAGCCGGCATGTACTCTGGAAATCCCTGATTGATGAGTGGCAGCTCTCGTCCGAAGAGGCGGCCTATATCGATCGTCAGCAGGGTGAAAGCTGTGATGGGTGTGGAGCGAATCTCCGCTCCATCGCGCTTGCCAATGCGCTTCGGGCCTTTTTCAGAACCCAAGAGACGCTGAAGGAGCTTGTCTGCGGCGGCCTAGTGGGTGGAGTGTCGGTACTCGAAATAAACGAGGCCGGCTCGCTGTCCCCGCATCTTCGCCAATTTGACGGGTACGTTTTTGGCGCATATCCCGAGGTCGATATGCATGCTTTGCCTTACGGTGACGGCGTGTTCGATCTCGTCGTTCATTCAGATACGCTTGAGCATGTGGCCAATCCGGTCCACGCGCTGGCGGAATGCCGCAGAGTTCTTAAGCCTCAAGGTGCCCTCTGTTTCACAGTACCCATAGTAGTGGGCCGTATGACGCGCGACCGGAGCGGGCTTTCCCCCAGCCATCACGGAACCTCGGTGACGACGGCCGCCGATTTGGTCGTCCAGACTGAATTCGGTGCGGATGCTTGGACCTACCCGCTCCGCGCCGGCTTTACAGACGTAACCGTCCATTCGTTCGGATTTCCCGCGGCAACTGCCTTGCTCGCGCGCAACGGTTGGGATATCCACTGATTTCCGCTACGTGCTGGAAGCTCTGCACCGGGCTTTCGCCATGCACGGAGCATGACGGTCACAAAGGACGGCTTCGGCCGTCCTTTGTTTTTATGGATAATCCGGCGCGACGGCGCGGCAGTGGAGGAGCAGCATGCGAAGCAGGCAGTGGAACGGAATGGCGATGGGTCTGGCTATCGGCATTGCGATAGGCGTGGCGACGGACCAGCTTGCAGTCTGGATCGCGGTCGGGGCGGGCCTCGGCGTTGCGCTGCAATCCGGAAAGCGGTGCGTGCGCTGATGTTCGACATTTCGCCGCAGTTGGACTGCGCAGGCCGCGTACTCAAGCTGGACCGGCCGCGCGTGATGGGCATCGTCAATGTCACGCCGGATTCGTTCTCCGACGGCGGCGCGCATGCCACCGTCGAAGCCGCCATCGCGCATGGACTGAAGCTGGCGGAGCAGGGCGCGGACCTGCTCGACGTCGGCGGCGAATCGACCCGACCGGGCGCGTCGGAGGTGCCGGCGGAAGAAGAGATCCGTCGCGTCGTTCCGGTCATCGAAGCACTCGCGCGCCAGACGGCGCTGCCGATCAGCGTCGATACTTCCAAGCCGGAAGTGATGCGCGCCGCTGTTGCAGCGGGTGCGGGCATGATCAATGACGTATACGCGCTGCGACGCGACGGCGCGCTGGAGGCAGCCGCGGAACTGCGCGTGCCGGTCGTGCTGATGCATATGCAGGGCGAGCCGCGCTCGATGCAGGACGCGCCTCACTACGACGATGTGGTCGGGGATGTGCACCGTTTTCTGGCCGAGCGCATGTTCGCCGCCGAAATGGCCGGTATCGCGAAGAAGAATCTGGTGATCGACCCGGGTTTCGGCTTCGGCAAGGACACTTCGCACAATCTGGCCCTGCTGGCGCAGCTCGAACGCTTTGTCGAACTGGGCGTGCCCGTGCTGGCGGGCCTGTCGCGCAAGCGGAGCCTGGGGGAACTGACCGGCCGCAGTGCGCCGACCGAGCGCGTCGCCGCCTCGATCGCGGCCCATCTCATCGCGGTCCAGCGCGGCGCACGCATCGTCCGCGTTCACGACGTCGCGGAAACCGTGGACGCACTGAAGATCGTATGCGCGGTCGATGCGGTGCCGTTGCCCCGCAAAGCCGCCACCGCGCCGACGATTCGCTGGCCGGATGACGACGCCTGAGTTCCCGTGCGCCGCGCATTACGGTGCAGGCGTGACGCCAGCCGCATGACGACTCCACTCTCCCGCGTCGATCGCAGACCGCTGGCCATTGCGTTGATGGGGCCGACGGCGTCCGGCAAGACCGCGCTCGCAATGGAGTGGGCCGAACGCGTGGGCGGCGAAATCGTGAGCGTCGATTCGGCCCTCGTGTACCGCGGCCTCGATATCGGGGCTGCGAAACCGGACGCCGCCATGCAGGCGAGCGTTCCGCACCACCTGATTGATGTCCGGGAGCCGTGGCAGACCTGTTCGGCAGCCGAATTCGCCCACGATGCGCGCCTGGCGCTGGACGACATCGTGGCGCGGGGGCGCTTGCCCATCCTGGCCGGCGGCACCGGCCTGTATTTCCGCGCGTTGCTCGATGGGCTGGCGGCAATGCCCGAAGCGGACGCGGGCATGCGCGCGCGGATCGCAGCTGAAGCCCGGGAGCGCGGCTGGGCTGCCCTGCATGCGGAACTGGCGCGCGTGGATCCCGACGCCGCGGCGCGCATCCATGCCACCGACCCGCAGCGCATCCAGCGCGCGCTGGAAGTGCATCGCCTTACCGGCAGGCCGATCAGCCAATGGCAACGCGATCCGCCGCCGCCGCGCCTGCCGTTGCGCGTCCTCAAGCTGGTACTCGCCCCGGCCGAAAGGAGCGTGCTGCACGAGCGCATCGTCCAGCGTTTCGACACGATGCTTGCCGATGGCTTTCTCGATGAAGTCCGTCGCCTGCGGGCGCTGCCGCAGATGCAGGCGGTGGCCGCCCCACTGGATTTGCCGGCGGTCCGTGCGGTCGGCTATCGGCAAGCGTGGGAGCACCTCGACGGGCTTTTCCCGGCGGCCGAGTTCCGCGATCGCGCCATCTTCGCCACCCGCCAGCTCGCCAAGCGCCAACTGACCTGGCTCCGGGGGGAGCTTGATGCGCGCTGGTTCGACCCGCAACGGGATCGGGTAGCCCTGGACCGAGCGCTTGCCCTGTTTCTGCGGCCTGCGTAGCTGGTCAAACCAGCGCGGTTGTGTAACATCCCCCTTCCGGGACTCCGCCATCGGGGAACAGGACGCGGACCCGGCGCCACAATTATTCCAATAAGCAACACTCTGGGAGTTCGCCAATGTCCAAGGGGCAGTCCTTGCAGGACCCTTTCCTGAATGCGCTTCGCCGTGAGCGGGTGCCGGTTTCCGTCTATCTCGTCAATGGCATCAAGCTGCAGGGGACCATCGAGTCCTTCGACCAGTTCGTGGTCCTGCTGCGCAATACGGTCAGCCAGATGGTCTACAAGCACGCCATTTCCACGGTCGTGCCTGCCCGCAATGTGCGTGTCGGTCCTGGCGGTGGGTACGTCCAGTCCGGCGAAGGCGGCCCGGCCGAGGAAGAAGCCGAATAAGGCTTCGGCGTATCGGGGCGGAAAGGGTGAAATCCGGGGACCGTGTCCCCATGTCAGGGGGACGCGTCGCTGACGCCATTCCCTTCACTTTCCAGGCCACCTCTGTTCCATGTTCGAACGTTCCCGCAAAGGCGAACACGCACTGCTGATCCAGCCCCACGCCGGCGGCCCGCCGGACGACGGTGCTGCAGAAGAATTCACCGATCTGGCCCGGTCCGCCGGCGCCAGCATCGCCGCGTTGCTGACGGCCCGCATCGATCGGCCCAACCCGTCAACGCTGATCGGGACCGGCAAGCTCGACGAAATCAAGGCCGCTGCTGAAGCGACGGGTGCGGACCTGGTGCTGGTCAACCATCCGCTTTCGCCCGGCCAGGAACGCAACCTGGAAAAAATCCTGCAGCGGCGCGTACTCGACCGCACCGGCCTGATCCTGGACATCTTCGCCCAGCGGGCCCGAAGCCACGAAGGCAAATTGCAGGTCGAACTCGCCCAGCTCAAGCACATGGCAACGCGCCTGATCCGCGGCTGGACCCACCTGGAGCGCCAGCGTGGCGGTTCGATCGGTTTGCGCGGACCGGGCGAAACGCAGTTGGAAACCGACCGCCGCCTGTTGCAGAAGCGCGTGGAGCAATTGCAGAAGCGTCTGGAAAAGGTGGAAGTGCAGCGCACCCAGATGCGGCGCGCGCGCGTGCGCAGCGAACTGCCGCGCGTGGCGCTGGTCGGCTACACCAATGCCGGCAAATCCACGTTGTTCAATGCGCTGACCGGCGCCGAGGCCTACGCTGCGGATCAACTGTTTGCCACGCTTGATCCCACGGTGCGTCGCATCGAACTGCCCGGAGGCGGCGTGGTGTTGGCCGATACGGTGGGTTTCGTCCGCGATCTTCCGCACGAACTCGTGGCGGCGTTCCGTTCGACACTGTCCGAAGCACGCGAGGCCGATCTGCTGCTGCATGTCGTGGATGCTGCCGATCCCATCCGCGAGGAACGCATCGCGCAGGTCGACGAAGTGCTGCAGGCCATCGGCGCCGGTGACATTCCGCAGGTGCTGGTGTTCAACAAGATCGATCGCATCGATGGCGCCGAGCCGCGCCACGATCAACCCAATGAAGGGCGCGAACGCGTGTGGATCTCGGCGCGCGACGGCGTCGGCCTGCCCGAGCTCAGGCAGGCGCTGGCGCAGCGCCTGGGGCTGGAGCGGATCATCGGCACCGTGCACCTGGGAGCGCATTCGGCGCGCCTGCGTTCGCGACTGCATGCGGTGGGTGCGGTACGCAGTGAACGCCACGACGAATCCGGCTGGCATCTGGATCTGGACATCGCCCTGAACGATGCGCGCCGGTTGGCGAGCGAAGCCGGCGGCCATGCACTGGAAGCGCTGTTGCCGGTGCAGGTGGAGCCTGAGTTCTGAGCGTTCGCGAATCGCACCGCCGCTCGCCGTTCGAGTGTTGCGATGCGGCGGTTCGCGCGACATCGCACAAAAAATGCGCTCCAGACAGGGCCATGCTCTTGTCCGGGCCGCTGGAATCCCAATCTTGTAGAATCGGGCTCGCGTGGGTCGTGGCCCGCGCATCATTGACGACGGAGTGGGCATGGCCTGGAACACCCCTGGAAGCAGCGGCTCTGGCAGCGGCGGAAACGGCAACAACGACAAGCGGCGGGGCTGGGATCCGCGTGGCAACCAGGGCGGTGGCCTGGGTGATCTGATGAATCGCCTGCGCGATTCCTTCGACGGCAACGGACCTTTACGCTGGATCGGCGTGATCTTCGCGCTGTGGTTGTTGTTCAGCAGCTTCCAGTTGATCGGCGAACAGGAACGCGGCGTCGTCCTGCGTTTCGGCCAGTTCTCGCGCGTGATGCAGCCCGGACCCAACCTGAAATGGCCGTGGCCGGTGGAAAGCGTGCGCAAGGTCAATGCGACGCGCATCGCCACCTTCAGCAACACCGTGCCGGTCCTGACGCGCGACGAGAACATCGTCACCATCTCCATCAACGTGCAGTACCGCATCAGCGATCCGCGGCTCTACATCTATGGGTCGCGCGACGCCGAAGAGGTCCTGAAGCAGGCCGCCCAGAGCGCAGTGCGCGAGCAGGTCGGTCGTTCCGATCTGGACACCGTGCTCGGCGTGCGTGGCCCGCTGGCCGCCGCTTCGAAAGAGCGCTTGCAAGCCGCGCTCAACGCGTACCGCACCGGCCTGATCGTGACCGAACTGAACCTGCCGGACGCACGTCCGCCGCAGGAAGTGCAGCCCGCGTTCGACGAAGTGAACAGCGCCCAGCAGATCCGCGAGAGCCTGGTCAACCAGGCGCAGGCGTATGCGGCGCGCGTGGTGCCGGAAGCACGCGGTGAAGCTTCGCGTCTGCGCACCACCGCTGATGGCTACAAGACCGCCAAGGTCGCCGCCGCCACGGGTGACGCCGCCCGTTTCAGCCTGTTGCAGGAGCAGTACCGCAATGCACCCGATGTGACGCGCAAGCGCCTGTGGCTGGAAACCGTGCAGGAAGTGATGTCCCAGAACCGCAAGGTGGTCGGAGGCGATGGCCGCCAGTTGATCTATGTGCCAATGCCGCAACCGGCCGGTGCAACCCCGGCGACCACGACTGCTCCCACGACGACGGTCGTCCCCGGTGAGGTCGTGATGCCTGCCGTGGAAAGCACCGCGCCATTGCGCAACGCCGAGCGCGATCCGCGCCGCACCGGACGTGAGGAGTAAGCCCCGATGAGATTCCCCGCCATCCTGGTCACGCTGGCCATTGTCATCCTGGGCCTGATGGGCTCGGTCTACGTGGTTCGCGAAGATCAGACCGCGCTGGTCCTGAACCTCGGCCGCGTATCGCGTGCCGACGTCCCGCCGGGCCTGCACCTGAAGTGGCCGCTGATCGAAACCGCCCGTGTATTTGATCGCCGCTTCAAGATTCTCGACACCACGCCCGAGCGCTACCTGACGCTGGAACGCAAGGACGTCAGCATCGACTTTTTCGCCGTCGGCTATATCGATGACGTGCGTGCGTTCTATCGCGCAACCGGTGGCGATGAAAAGGCCGCGGACGAACGCCTCGCGCCCATCATCACCGACTCGCTCAAGAACGAAATCAACTCCCGCACGTTGCAGCAGCTGGTTTCCGGCGATCGCAACGACATCGTGGCCAAGCAGCTCAGCGCCATCAACGAAGGCGCGGCCACGCTCGGCATGCGCATCACCGACATCCGGCTGAAGCAGATTGATCTGCCGACCGACAGTGAAGTCATCAAGCAGGTATACGAGCGCATGCGCGCGCAACGCATGCAGGTCGCCAGCAAGCTGCGGGCCGAAGGCGAGGAGCAGGCGCGCACGATTCGCGCGCAGGCCGATCGCGATCGCACGGTACTGGTGGCCGAAGCCGAGCGCGACGCCCAGCGCCTGCGCGGTGAGGGCGATGCGGAAGCCGCCCGCATCTATGCGGAAGCGGCCAATCGCGACCCGGCATTCTTCGCGTTCCAGCGCAGCCTGGATGCCTACCGCGCGTCGTTCCGCGATGGCCAGAGCGTCATCCTGCTCGACAAGGACGATCCGTTCCTCCAGTACCTGAAGTCGGATCGCTGAACCGGCAACGCCGGGGCAGGCGCTTCGGCAACCTTCGATGGAGCGCGTCGGCCGCGGCCCCGCGCTCCATCCTGTTTGTGGGCCCGAAGCCGGAGTGGTCGTGACCGAATTGCTGTCCGCGTTGTGCCTGGTGGCCGTACTCGAAGGCCTGGTCCTGTTCGTGGCGCCGGGCGCCTGGAAGCGGGCAGCCCTGCAACTGCTGCAGCAGAGCGACCGGCAGCTGCGATGGTTCGGCGGGCTGATTCTGGCGTCCGGAGTGCTGGCGCTCTGGTGGCTCCGGCACTGAGCCAGCGGCCTGGGCGCGGGAAGGTAGCCCCCTCCACCCAAAACCCGGATAATGCAAAAAAGCCGGACGGGCGCTCGCGAGAGTCAACCCGCCGGCTTTTTCCGTGTCGGGATCAGGCGCGGCGGCCGCTCCCCGATGGCGTGGACCGCATTTTCACGCCGGATCCGGAACGTCCATCCAGCGGCCCCGATGGCCGCCATACCGCAGGAGTTACCCGCATGGGTCAGTCAGTTGTCGTGCTCGGAGCCCAATGGGGCGATGAAGGCAAAGGCAAAATCGTCGATCTGCTCACCGAGGAAATCGGTGCCGTCGTCCGTTTCCAGGGCGGCCACAACGCCGGCCACACGCTGGTCATCAACGGCAAGAAGACCGTTCTGCACCTGATTCCCTCCGGCATCCTGCGCCCGGACGCGTTGTGCCTCATTGGCAACGGTGTGGTGATCAGCCCGGCCGCGCTGAAGAAGGAAATCGAGGAACTGGAAACCAGCGGCATCGACGTACGCTCGCGCCTGAAGATCTCGCCGGCGGCGCCGCTGATCATGCCGTACCACATCGCGCTGGATCAGGCACGCGAAAAGGCCGCCGGTGGCAAGGCGATCGGCACGACCGGTCGCGGTATTGGCCCGGCGTATGAAGACAAGGTGGCGCGCCGCGGCATCCGCATCGCGGACCTTCACTACCCGGACCAACTGGGCGAGAAACTGCGTGCCGCGCTGGATTACCACAACTTCGTGCTGACCAAGTACCTCGGCGTCGACGCCGTCGACTTCCAGCAGACCTATGACGAAGCACTGGCGTTCGGCGACTACGTACAGCCGATGAAGTCCGATGTCGCCGGCATCCTCCATGACCTGCGCAAGCAGGGCAAGCGCGTGCTGTTCGAAGGCGCGCAGGGCGCGTTGCTCGATATCGACCACGGCACGTATCCCTACGTCACTTCGTCGAACACGACCGTCGGCGGCGCGCTCGCGGGCACCGGCGTCGGCGCCGATGCCATCGACTATGTGCTCGGCATCGCCAAGGCGTACGCCACGCGTGTCGGCGGCGGCCCGTTCCCGACCGAACTGGACGACGAAATCGGTCAGGGCATCCGTGATCGCGGTGCGGAGTACGGCGCTTCGACCGGTCGCCCGCGTCGCTGCGGCTGGATGGATATCGTGGCGCTCAAGCGCGCTGTGCAGATCAATGGCATCAGCGGCCTGTGCATCACCAAGCTGGACGTGCTGGATGGCATGGAAAAGCTGAAGGTCTGCATCGCCTACGAATACAACGGCAAGCGCACCGAGTACGCGCCGCTGGACGCGCAGGGCTGGGAAGAATGCACCCCGGTGTACCTGGAGTTCCCGGGCTGGAGCGAGAACACCCACGGCATCACCCAGTGGGACGACCTGCCGCCGGCCGCACGCGCCTACCTGCGTTCGCTGGAAGAGCTGGCCGGCTGCCCGATCAGCATCGTCTCCACCGGCCCGGACCGCGACCACACCATGGTGCTGCAGGATCCGTTCGCCTGAGGTAGCGCCGGCGCTGCCCGGCATAGGTGACCGCAAAAGCCCCGCGAAAGCGGGGCTTTTTCGTTATTGAGCGGCAGGGGCCAGCGGGAAAGCGACGCGATGACCAGAGTGTCAACGTGCGCTACAGGGGCGGACCCAGGGGTGCTGCTGCGCATCGATACGCCCACCGATCATGGAGACTTCACGGCCGCGGCGACGCATTGCCACGCGACCGCTCATGGTTGCGGATAACCGTGCTGGAGGTCGATCCGCCGCTGGCGGGGCAACCGGCAGACATCGAGCTGCAGCCACCGCTGGATCTGCTGAAGCTGACCGACCTCGATTACCTCTGGCTGTGGCCGTTCTTCTTCTGGAAGAGGGCGGCGCTGTTGCTGATGATTCCTGGGGCTCCGTTGGCTGTCATTACTCTGGCGTTGCGGCGCTGGCAGCGCCGGGCATCAGTGGCGCCGATTTCAGCAGCGGATAGGGATTGATCGACTCTCCCTTCCACCACTGTTTTTCCGGCCCCAGCACATGCACCTCGAAGTGCAGGTGCGGAGCCTCAGCACTGGCGTTGCCGGTGCTGCCGACGAAGCCGATCACCTCCCCGCGTTTGATCACCTGCTTTTCCGCCAGGCCGTCGGCATAGCGCTGCAGATGCGCGTAGTAGTAGCACCAGCGTCCGCTGGGCTCGAACTGGTAGATCGTCAAGCCGCCGCGTTTGCTGTCGAACAGTTTTTCCACCGTGCCATCGGCCACCGCGAGTACCGGCGTACCGGCATCGGCCAGGATGTCGATGGCATCGTGCACGCGGCCTTCGCTGCGCGCATCGGTGAAGGTGTCGCGCAGCTGCGAGGCCGCGACGCCCTGCACCGGCAGCAGCAGGCCGGACGGCGCATCCGCAGCCCGCGCGGCTGACGGTGCGGTTGGGGCGGGGACAGGGGCCGTGGCGAGCGGCGCGACGGATTCCTTCGCCGGCGCCACAGCGGCTGCCGGTTGTGCTTCCGGCAGCGAGGCGGCTACCGGCTCGCCTGCATCGCGGTGCAGCCACCAGCCGGCCCCCAGTCCCAGCAGCACGCCCAGTACGATCAGCTGAGAAAGGCGCATCGGCTCACTCCTGCATCAGCACGGGTACCGAGGTGTCTACTGCGTCGGCCACGCGCAGTGCATCCCAGTTGGTCATGCGCACGCAGCCATGTGACTCGGTCTTGCCGACATGCCCGGGCTCGGGCGTGCCATGCAGGCCGTAGTGTGGCTTGGACAGGTCGATCCAGACCCGGCCGACCGGATTGTTCGGACCCGGCGGCAGCGTCGCCTTCTTTTCGCCCTTGCGCGCATCCCAGAACAGCTTGGGGTTGTAGTGGAATGGCGGGTCGCGGTAAACGCCCAGGATCTTCCATTCGCCGATCGGCAGCGGATCATGCTGGCTGCCGGATGAGACAGGCACCTGCGCGATCACCTTGCCCTGGGCATCCAGCAGTTGCAGGGTCGAGTCGGATTTGTCGACGACCACCTTGGCTGCCTTCGGCAGTGCCGATGGTGCGATGTTGGGCACCTGGATGCGGTTGCCGGCCTTGCTCAGATCCACGCCCGGATTGAGCAGCTTCAGCAGCTCAGGGGATGCGTGGAAGCGTTCGCCCAGCGACTCTTCGACGTTGTTGAAGCCCAGCGATTTCAGTTTGGCCTGTGCGGCGGGGCCCTTCGGCACCGCTTGGAACGGCCCGGCGACATCCTCGCTGGTCAGCGTGTAGCTGGCCAGGGGGGTGACCGTATCAGCCTGCAGGGCCTTCCAGGTCGCGTCGTCCAGTTCACCGGTGACGGTCAGGCCGTGCGCCGCCTGGAAACCCGACACCGCGCGCCGCTGGTTGCTGCCGACTTCGCCGTCGATCTGGCCCGGCGAGAAATTCGCGCGATCCAGCAGCACCTGGGCGTGCAGGGCGGAGCGTGCTGCGGTGTCCGGCCCGGCTTTTTCAGCGATCGGGGCGGGAAGGCCAAGAGGCGCAGCCTGCGCAAAGACAGAAGGTGCCAGCAAGGTGAGGGACAGCAAAGCGACGCGGGCTGAAAGCATGGGCGGCTCCAAGGGGATGCCCGTCCACCATGCCAGCGGAGCACGAGCAGCCCGCGTGAAAAGCCTGACCCACACCTGAGCAGTCTGTCTTCACGCAGCTTTGGCAACTGTATGCGCGTGGTTGCCGCGCATGCTGAAGGCATGTCGCTCTCCGTAGCGCCTGATCATGTCCGGCAGAGGAAGAGTCACTACCTCTAGTGGTGGGTTCCAGGCAGGCGAGCTGCGGATGTGAATCCGCTGCGCTTCGCCTCCGGGGAGCCAGAACTCCAGGGTGATCGTTGCCGATGCCTGCTCCACCTCAGCAAGGTGACGGTGCAGCAGAAGTCCATACAACTCAATGTTGTCCAGATCCTTCTGCGCTTTCTCCTTCAAGGAGGGCGCCTTCTCGTCTTCGTCGCGACGGCTTCGCTGATGCCAGTCGGGTGCGATGGGGTAGTACTTGAAATCGACCACGGTGTACGCGGAGCCGCGTTGCAGCAACAGGTCGGGACGGCGACAGAGTCCGTTATGGGCGAACATTGAATGCTGTCGCTGTCCCCAGGTGTCCCGTTGCTCGATGGCGATGGGGTGGGATGGGAGATAAGTACTGTCACAGGTGAGGACGGATGTGCCGTGCGTGTCGCTCGCCTGTTGCAGGGCATCATGCAGGCACATGGATTCCCAGACAGGCCAGAAATCCCGCATGCCCCAGACCTGGCCCTGCTGCACACTACCTGCGAGCGCGGGATGAAGGTAGCGTTCCAGTGCTGCATGCAGCGAAAGAAACTCCGCGCTGCGCAGCGTTGCCTGCCGGTAGCACGTTCTCAGGAGTTGCTGGAGTCGCCGCAGCAGCAGCTCCTGTGCCCAGGCATCACCTTCATGCAGCGAGTCACCCTCGCGCAGATGGCGATGGCGGAAGTCCGTTGCGCGCTGTACGGCATCCATGGTGAAGCGTCCCCAGATGATGCCGGGATCGATCTGCAGCAGGTTGCGATAGAAGTCGTCAGCGAGAAAAAAATACAGGCCGACGATGTCGGCGGTCCCGCGTTCGCATACGCTTCGCCGGGTGGGAAGCTTCGGAAAGAAGGGGGCGTCGTCGTCGTTGAACAATGCA
This sequence comes from Pseudomonadota bacterium, assembly GCA_023419315.1. Classification (GTDB taxonomy): domain Bacteria; phylum Pseudomonadota; class Gammaproteobacteria; order Xanthomonadales; family Xanthomonadaceae; genus Pseudoxanthomonas_A. Next base: position 10,111 of record JAEZYE010000054.1, on the reverse strand, counting down.
TGGTGAAGCTGGCGGTCAGCGTACTTCAGATTGCCATCCTGCCGCCGCGCCATCTGTGAGCGAAGTGAAAGCAGTCGAAGTGGATTGGAATGGTTGAACAGCGAGTCGATGGCAATGGCGTCGACGAACGAAGCGGGGGCCGCTGCAAGTCCACGTCCATGCGTGTCTGCCTCAATGCCGTCCTGCTGCGGTGCATGTCCGAGATCTGATTGGACATTCCTGAAAGCGGCGAAAGCCAGGTAGAGCAGACGGAATGCGTCGCGGGGCGCGGTGGAGGTCGGCATGCCATGCGGCACGCGCAGCTCGGTGCGCCCATCTTCCACGAACAGGCCCACAGCGCTGGACCCAGCCGCGACGACGCTGACGTCATGCAGCTGCATGCAGATCTTCCGAAACAGTGAAGCTGCGGATGAAGTCATCGCGTCGGGCGGAAAACTGTCCGAAGGTCCTCAGTGATTCCGGGGGAATACGCAGCCATTCTGCAAGTGGGGACTTGTCCCTTTCGAAGACGTTGTCCCACAGGTAGAGGAATAGCTTTCCCTCGATATCACTGGCGGCGATATGGTGGGCAATGGGATGGACTTCCTGCGTCACGGCAAGCGCTTCGACGAAATCCTCAATGAGCATCCCGTCCTTGGTCTTCTGGAAGTTTATCTTTGACTTGTAGTAGGGGGATGAGCCGCTGATGGCAAAGGCAATAGTCTTCAATTTGCGCTTGGCGGACTCGTCAAAGCCCGAGAGTGTGTCGATTGCCTTCAAGGTCTCGGCATTGCAGGATTTCCGGAGCTTGCAGAATGCATCGTCGAACCTCTGGCTGTAGTCCGCGCCCTGCATGTACTCCGCAGCACCTGGGGCAAGCTTGCGCAGTTCGGCAATCGATGCAGCGTGCGTCTGTTCCAGCGTCGCGGGTGGTGTTGTTGCAGCGATGGCCCGCGCCTTGATGAACCAGGGGCCGATCAGTTTGTCGTCGAGATTCGGAGAGGTGCATTTCTCGACGATCATCGCATTGAGAGCATCCACCAGCATCTTCCAGGTAACCGATGGGTGGCCTTCGATCGTTGCATTGGCCTGCGCAGCGGGAACTGCATTGAACTCGGCTGGACTGAACTGGAAATTCCAGCGGCGCTTGAATGCAGAGTCCATGAAGAAGATCGATTCGTCGCCAGTGTTCATGGTCCCGATCAGGTAGAGATTCGCCGGAAGCCTCAGCATGCGCTCATCTTCGATACGACCGATCAGCGTGGAGGAGTCTCTGTCATCACGAGCTTCAAGTTCGCGGATCTCGTTGATCAGCGCCTGCACCGTCAGTTTCGAGGCACAGACGGAATAGCTGGATTGTCCGTCATCGTCCCGGTCCAGCAGCTGGAAGATGTCGCCGAAGATTTCCGCACAGTTGCCGCGGTTGATTTCGTCAATGAGCAGGACAACGTTGCGAGGCGGCGAATCATCCGTGCCATGCTCTGAACGGTGAAGGGCAAGTGCCAATGCGCGGATGAAGGGGCCGGCATGCACTTGGTAATGGACCTTGTTGCCCTCGGACAATGGCAACAGGCGGGAGACGAAATCGCCGTAACCAAACTCGGCGTGGAACGTCACAGGGATGACCTCGTCCGGGCGAATGCCGAGCATCGGCGTCTTCTCATACCGGGCCTTGTAACTCTTGCTGGTTCCCGGTGGGCCGAAAATAATCAACTGGTGGGGAAGATCGTGGCTCATCAGATGTATCCATTCATCTTCAAGGATCGATTCGATTCTAAGGGGCCCCGATGTAGGCGGGCACCCTTGGCAGCATGGAAGGAAACTTTAGGGTTGCTAGCGCCAGGAATTGACGCCGTCACCTCTCTGAACCGCACCCGGACGAGCGTGGCAGCTCCCATCAAGGCGCTTCGGGCCACGCCGATAAGGGCGCATCCCCCCGTTTTGGATGTACCGATGAACTACTTGAGGAATGTCAGGGTTGCCTGGCGTCTTGGGCTGGGCTTTGGCCTGTTGCTGCTGCTGGTTGCCGCCGTGGTCGCCACCGGGGCCACCGCCAGCGTCGTGCAGAAGCGCGCGATGCAGCAGGTGGTCGATATCAGCGTGGCCAAGGTGCGCCTGCTGTCGCAGATGCTCGATGCCAACAACCAGATGATGGTGGTGCGCCGCGAGATGCTGATCCGCCAAGGTGACGACCGCAGCAGCGACGAGAAGCGCATTGCCGATCTGGTCAAGCGCTACGAGGCCAGCTGGTCCGCCTACCAGGCGCTTCCGGGTGATGCCGAAGGCAAAGCCATTGCGGAAACCATCGCCGCCAAGCGAGCCATCGCACGCCCGCTCAACAAGCAGACCAGCGAGCTGATGGAGCAGGGCGACTATCCGGGTGCCGTGGCGCTGACCCTGGGCCCGGTGCAGGACGCGGCCAACGGCTGGAACAAGGCGCTGTCGGACGGCGTGGACTTCGAGGAAAAGGAGAGCCGCAAGGCTGCTGCCGAAGCGATCCGCCTGGGCGAGCGCAGCCTGTTGCAGCTGCTGGTGCTGGGCGGCGTCGCGCTGCTGGCGGGCATCGCTGCCTCGGTGATGATCGGCCGCAGCCTGACCGGCCCGCTGGCGCGCGCGGTGAACCTGGCCGAGCGGCTGTCCAAGGGGCAGCTGGACCAGGAGTTCCGCCTCGGTGGCCGCGACGAACTGACCCAGCTGGGCGAGGCCATGGCCAGCGTCCGCCAGAGCGTGCAGGCGGCGATCGGCGCGCAGCTGCAGATGGCCGAGCAGCACGAGGCCGGTGCGATCCGCTATCGCATGGACGCCAGCGCCTTCCCCGGCGATTTCGGCCGCATGGTGCAGGCCACCAACAGCCTGGTCGAATCGCACGTGGAGGTGGAACTGCTGATGGCCGAGGTGATGCAGCGCTACGCCATCGGTGACCTCAGCCGTGATCTACCTGATTACCCGGGCGAGAAGGCCACGCTGACCCGTACGCTGGCTGCAGTGAAGCAGAGCCTGATGGCGATCAACGTGCAGATTGATGAACTGGCCCGCGCCGCTCGCGCCGGTGACTTCAGCATGCGTGGTGATGCGGCTGCGTTCCAGTTCCAGTTCAAGGCAATGGTCGAGCACCTCAACGGCATGATGGCCAGTTCGCAGGCCAGCATCGCCGATGTCTCCGACGTGCTGCGCGCGATTTCGCACGGCGACCTGACCGCGCGCATGGATGGCGAGTACGACGGCGTGTTCGCCCGCATGCGTGACGACGCCAATACCACCACCGCGCAGCTGACCGGCATCGTGCAGGGCATCCAGGCCGCCGCCGACAGCATCAACAATGCCGCGCAGGAACTGGCGGCCGGCAACAACGACCTCTCGCGCCGCACCGAACAGCAGGCGGCCAACCTGGAGGAGGCCGCCGCGTCGATGGAGGAACTGACCTCGACCGTACGCCAGAACGCCGAACTGGCGCGGCAGGCCGACAGTGAAGCGCATGCCGCCGGTGCCGCCGTGCGCGAGACCGAGCAGGCAATGGCACAGATGGCCTCGGTGATGGGCGAGATCGATCAGTCTTCGGCACGCATTTCGGAAATCTCGACGGTGATCGACGGCATCGCGTTCCAGACCAACATCCTGGCACTGAACGCTGCAGTGGAAGCCGCGCGCGCGGGCGAGCAAGGGCGTGGCTTTGCGGTGGTCGCCAGCGAGGTGCGTACGCTCGCGCAGCGTGCCGGTGTCGCCGCCAAGGAAATCAAGGAACTGATCGAAGACGCCGCTGCCAAGGTGAAGAGTGGCCTGGCGGTGACCGTTGAATCCGAAGCTGCAATCGCGCGCGTGGCCCAAGCCAGTTCGCGTACCACCCAGCTGATGAGCGACATCGCAGCGGCCAGCAAGGAGCAGGCCGCCGGTATCGAGCAGGTCAACCAGGTGGTGGTGCAGATGGACCAGGTGACCCAGCAGAACGCGGCCCTGGTGGAAGAGGCCACTGCCGCGAGCCGCGCGCTGGAAGAACAGGCGCATGCGCTGACCACGTCGGTGGCGGTATTCAAGGTGGAAGGCGCGGTGGTCTCTGCTGTGCCCCGTCGCGCAGCCTGAGCGGGCTGCCAGTGCAGTGACAGGAATACGGCCGCCTTGAGCGGCCGTATTGCCATCGCCCGCTCAGGCAGCAGGGAGGATCGCCCTCATTGCTCCAGGACGCTGCCGAGCATGGCCCCAAGCACGTAAAGCACCCCAAGCGTGGGGGGAATCACCAGGAGGTAGACGGTCATCCAGGTCATTCCGGAAAGCCAGCTTCCTACGCCGATGGCGTTGAGTGCTGCGGTCTGCAGCATCACCGGCAGCTGCATGAGGATGTAGGCGCTCTTGGGGTCGCTGTTGGACCGGGCATCGAACACCAGCCAGGCGGTCAGCGCGAGATAGAGCGCGCATAGGGCGATGCCGGTCAAGCTGAGCCAGCGGGGCTTGCGCATGCCACCTTCTCTGTTCCGTCAGGGGCCATCAGGGTAGCGCCGCGATCAGCGGCGTGCACTTCCCTGGGTCGAGCCGATAAGCGAAGCTGCGGGGCAGGGAATCGTGCGAAGGGGCCTGGAAGGTGAGCAATGTGATGAGCGCCGTGATGCTCCCGATCGTGATGCTGCCGGGGCTGGATGGCAGCGGCCTGCTGTCGACATGCTTCGTGGAGGCGATGCAGGGCCAGGGAGTTACCGTGCAGGTGCTGCCGCTACCCATGCAGGGGCCACAGGACTACGTTACGTTGGCGTCGATCCTGCGTCCGCAGCTTCCCATCGCTCCCTTTGTGCTGCTGGCTGAATCGTTTGCCGGGCCACTGGCCATCGAACTGGCGGCGGCTTCACCGCCGGGATTGCGCGGATTGATACTGAGTACGACTTTCGCGCGGCGACCGGTGCCGCTGCCAGCGGCGAGCGCACGCTTGCTTGCCCCCGCATGGCCACGGCCGCCGCTGGCGTTGCTGGCCCGGCTTCTGCTGGGGCATTGGCGGACACGCATGAACCTTCGCGAGCTGCGACATGCGATCGCTGCGGCGCCGGCCGCGATGCTGCGGCAGCGCGCTGCGGCGACACTGCAGATCGATGTCCGCGCGCAGTTGCCGAAGCTCACGCTGCCGACGCTATGCCTGCATGCACGACAGGACCACCTGTTGTGGCCGCCCAGCGTGGCCGAGCTGCAGCTCTTGTTGCCCGACGCCCGGCACGTATCGCTGGAAGGGCCCCATCTGCTGCTGCAGGCCCGTGCTCACGCAGCCGCAGCCGAAGTTGCCGCATGGATGAGGACGCTCCCCTCCTGACCAACGCTTCAGCCGCGCGCGCGGGTACGCGCAGCTTTCTTCGCCGCCGCCTTGCGCACGGTCTTCTTCGCGGCCCGCGTCTTGGCTGCCTTCTTCGCGGCGGCGCTCCGCGAGGCGGCCGTACCCGCCTTCTTGGCCGCAGCCTTGTTCGCCGTCTTCTTTGCGGCCTTCTTTGTCGCGGTCTTGCGAGCCGGTGCCTTCTTCGCCGCCGCCTTCTTCGCAGGTGCCTTCTTCGCCGCCGTCGTCTTGGTTGCGGCTTTCTTTGTGGCCGACTTCCTTGCAGGCGCCTTCTTGGCAGCCTTCTTGCTGGTCGCCTTCTTCGCGCCCTTGCGGGCACTGCCGGCGCGCTTGCCGCCGCCGTCCTGCTTGTTCACGGTGGCCCAGGCAATGCGCTCGGCGGTGCCTTCACTCGCGCCGCGATCACGTTCGCTTTCCTCGATGTGCTCGGCCTGGCGCTTCTGCTTTTCGGTGTATGCGGATTTGTCACCACGGGGCATGACGATTCTCCTGTCGTTGTGGTCAGGCCAGCAGGCGCAGCTTGGGCTCACGCGCCCACTGGCGGGTGGCGGCCGCCGCCAGGAATGCCTTGGCGTCTTCTGCTTCGACGATGCCGGGGTCGTTGCCGACCCTCGCCGCCTTCAGCAGCGCCTGGCCGCCCGCGTCGCTGGCGATGGCCTTCAGGTGTGCCCACGCCTGGCTGACGAACTCCAGGGCGGCGCTCTCTTTCGACAACGCCTTTGATGCCTCTACGCTCAGCACCACGGCCACCGCATCGAACACGGCCGATGGCGTGCCGGCCAGTTGCCCATCAGCGGCCTGTACGCTGCCGTCACTGAGCGTGGCGCCTCCCACTTTTGGTGCAACCAGCTTCACGTCTGCACCTGCCTTCCGGGCCGCCTTGCTCAGGCTGGCAATCACGCGCGCGTCGGAGCCTTCGTCGAACAGGATGCCGATGCAGCGACCCTGCAGGGTGGGTTTGTTGCGACCGATCACGCGCACTTCCGGGGCCGGCGGCATGTCCCGCACCGGGGCAGCGGTTGGCGCGGGGTCGGGCAGTGCAGGCAGGGCCAGGCCATTGGCCACGCGCTGCGCCAGCGTGTCATCGATGTTGCGCAGGTGGCTGACCGTGCGCACCCGCACCTTCAGCGTTTCCACCTTGGACAACTCGAAGACCAGCGCCGATGCCAGGTGCGCCTGCTCCGGCTTTTCCAGGCTGCGGAAGAACATGCGGGCCTGGCTGTAGTGGTCGGCGAAACTCTCTGCGCGGGTGCGGCCCTTGCGGCCATCGTCGGCGCTGGCATGGCTGCGGAAGCCGGCGGGCGTCTCGCGCGGGGTGTCGTCCTGCAGCGAGCTGGGGTCGTAGGCCACCCGGCCCTTGGGCACCTGCATCTGCATGTGGCCATCGCGCTGATGATTGGCAAACGGGCACTTCGGCGCGTTCACCGGGATCTGGTGGAAGTTCGGGCCGCCCAGGCGCAGCAGCTGGGTGTCCAGGTAGGAGAACAGGCGGCCCTGCAGCAGCGGGTCGTTGCTGAAGTCGACGCCGGGCGGCACGTTGGCCGGGCAGAACGCCACCTGCTCGGTCTCGGCGAAGAAGTTGTCCGGCCAGCGGTCCAGCACCATGCGCCCGATCACCTGCAACGGCACCAGCGATTCGGGAATGATCTTGGTCGGATCCAGGTGATCGAACGGGAAGGCGTCGGCTTCTTCTTCGGTGAACAGCTGCACCGCCAGCTCCCATTCGGGAAAGTCGCCGCGCTGGATGGCCTCGAACAGGTCGCGGCGATGGAAGTCATTGTCGGCCGATTGCAGTTTCAACGCTTCGTCCCAGACCGTGGACTGGATGCCCAGCTTGGGCCGCCAGTGGAACTTGACGAACGTCGACTCGCCGGCCTCGTTCAGCAGGCGGAAGCTGTGCACACCGAAGCCTTCGATCATCCGCAGCGAACGCGGGATGGCGCGGTCGCTCATCGCCCACATGATCATGTGCATCGATTCGGGCATCAGCGAAATGAAGTCCCAGAAGGTGTCATGGGCCGAAGCGGCCTGCGGGAAGGCGCGGTCCGGCTCCATCTTCACTGCGTGCACCAGGTCCGGGAACTTCATCGCGTCCTGGATGAAGAACACCGGGATGTTGTTGCCGACCAGATCCCAGTTGCCCTCCTTGGTATAGAACTTGACCGCAAAGCCGCGCACGTCGCGTGGGGTATCCACCGAGCCTGCGCCACCGGCCACGGTCGAGAAGCGGGTGAACACCGGCGTCTTCACTCCCACCTCGGTGAGGATGCGCGCGCGGGTATGGCGCGACAGCGAACGGGTCAACTCGAAGTAGCCGTGCGCGGCGCTGCCGCGGGCATGCACGATGCGCTCGGGAATGCGTTCGTGATCGAAGTGGGTGATCTTCTCGCGGAGGATGAAGTCCTCCAGCAGCGTAGGACCCCTCGGTCCCTGCCGCAGCGAGTTCTGGTTGTCTGCCACCGGAATGCCCTGGTCGGTGGTCATTGCCGGGTGGCTGCCGCCGGCCTGGAGGTGCAGCTCGCCGCCTTGGCCGCGATGCAGGTCTTCGGGGTGGGCAGTTGCGCGCTTGCCGGTGGGCTTGCTGGCGGCCATGGACGGTGGCTCCGGATCGTCAAGGGGAGCCACCACACTGGGACCGGTCCCGTTAAACCACGGTCCGGCAAAGGTGAACGTACGGGCAAAAGCAGGCTCGGGTATGCTTGCCGCATGCGAGTCGAGCCCGCCGACATCGAAGCCCTGTTCGACGCCATCCCGGATGTGCTGTTCTTCATCAAGGACCGCCAGGGGCGTTACACCCACGTCAACCAGACCATGCTGCGGCGGCTGGGCCTGCGCGCGCGCAAGGACGTGATCGGGCGTACCGCAGCCGAGATCTACCCGACCGGCCTCAGCGCCGACTACGTCGACCAGGACGCCCGCGTCCTGTCCGGCGAGGTGATCGAGAACCTGATGGAGCTGCACCTGTTCGCCAACCGCGAACCGGGCTGGTGCCTGACCTGCAAGCGTCCGCTGGTGGTTGATGGCGCCATCGCGGGCCTGATCGGCATTTCCCGCGACCTGGGCCAGAAGGACAGCCTGGGCACCCAGTACGAACAGCTGCGGCTGGCGCTGGCCCACCTCAACGCGCACTACGCCGAGAACGTGCGCATGCAGACGCTGCTGGACATCACCGGCTTCTCGCTGTCCAAGCTGGAACGCAGCTTCCGCAAGGTGTTCCAGATGACCCCGCAGCAGGTGCTGACCCGGCTGCGGATCCAGATGGCCATGCACCTGCTGCATGGCGACGACAGCATTGCCTGCATCGGCCAGGCCTGCGGTTTCAGCGACCAGAGCGCGTTCACCCGCAAGTTCAAGGCTGAAACCGGTTTCTCGCCGCGTGCCTATCGCGCCCGTATCGGCGGTGGTATCGGCGAGCCGGCGCTGGCCTGAGCCGGCTGCTGCGCTGTGCCTATCCGGGCAGGCACGGGACAGGGTAAGGTGTCGCCCCTGTAGCCCGCCGCCAGCCCCGCCGATGCCCAACTCGATTCCGACCGCTTCGCCGTCCCGCCTCGGACATTCGCTCAAGCCCCGCCAGCTGATCATGATGGGCCTGGGCAGCGCCATCGGCGCCGGCCTGTTCCTCGGCTCGGGCGTGGGAGTGCAGGCCGCCGGGCCGGCGGTGCTGGTGTCCTATCTGGTGGCCGGCGCGCTGGTGATCATCGTCATGAACGCGCTGGGCGAGATGGCGGCGGCCAAGCCGACCAGTGGCGCGTTCTCGGTCTATGCCGCCGATGCCATGGGCGCCACCGCGGGCGCCACGGTCGGCTGGCTGTGGTGGGTGCAGCTGGTGATCGTGATCGCCGCCGAAGCGGTGGGCGCGGCCGGGCTGCTGGCGACGGTCTGGCCGGCCGTACCGGTGCCGATGGCGGCGTTGGCCTTCATGCTGTTCTTCACCGCGATCAACCTGCTGGGGGTGAAGAACTTCGGCGAGTTCGAATTCTGGTTTGCCATCCTCAAGGTCGCGGCGATCCTGGCGTTCATCGCCATTGGCGTGGCGCTGCTGATGGGATGGCTGCCGCAGGTGACCTCCCCGGGCCTGAGCAACTTCACCGAACACGGTGGTTTTGCACCGAAGGGCCTGGCCGGGATCGGCGCGGCGCTGCTGGTGGTGGTGTTCGCCTTCGGCGGCACCGAGATCGTGGCCGTTGCCGCAGCCGAGACCGAAGACCCGGAGCGCAGCATCGCCCGGGCCATCCGCACCGTGGCCTGGCGCATCCTGGTGTTCTACATCGGCTCGCTGAGCGTGATCATCGCGGTGGTCCCGTGGACCAGCGAGGCGCTGAAGTCGCCCTTCGCCGCTGTGCTGGACATTGCCCGTATTCCGGGCGCGGGCACCGCCATCACCCTGATCGCGGTGATCGCGCTGCTGTCGGCGCTCAATGCCAACCTCTACGGCGCCTCGCGCATGATGTACTCGCTGGCGCAGCGCCGCGAGGCCCCGGCCGTGCTGGGCTGGACCGATCCGCGCCAGGTGCCGGTGATTGCCGTGCTGGCCAGCGTGCTGTTCGGTTTCGCCGCCACGGTGATGGAACTGCTGTTCCCCGACCGGGTGCTGCCGGTGCTGCTGAACATCGTCGGTTCCACCTGCCTGCTGGTGTGGACGCTGTCGCTGGTGTCGCAGCTGGTGCTGCGCCGCCGCGCGGATCGGCGTGGCACCCGGCTGCCGTTCCGCATGGCCGGCTTCCCGTGGCTGACCTGCTGTGCACTGGCGATTCTGGCGCTGATCTTCGGCCTGCTGCTGAGTGAATCGCACACGCGCCTGCAGTTCCTGTCGATGGTGGCGCTGAC
>JAEZYE010000017.1 GCA_023419315.1 Pseudomonadota bacterium | reverse complement strand
CGTGGCCTGCACGGTCTTCTCGTATTCCTGCGGAATCGTCACCTGCGCGGCCAGCGGCGCGGCGCTCAGTGCGCACGCAGCCAACACCATGGCCCGAATCCCGTTGCCCTTCCCCATTGCGTCTCCCCCGGCCGTGCATGGCCGCACCTGCATTGCATCGTCCTGATATGCCGTGCGTTGCACACGGCATGCGAAGCGGCATCCTCACCGCGCCTGTCGGAGGCTGTCAAGGCGACTTTCCTGCACAGCCAAGCCGGTGCCGTGCTTTTGCACTCCCACGGGGCCAAACCGGCCAACCGGCTTCCGCCGCTTGCCTAGCGGCAATCCTCCAAAGCCCGTGGCTTTCAGCGCCACGCGGCGCGCGCTAAAGATTCCCGCCAGCGGTTCGATATAACGACTGGCCGCCCTGTCCGATGAGCCGGAGGGTGTGCGGCCGCATTCCCGCTTCTGCACGATGAGCGTATGTCCGAACAGACCGAGGCTGCACCGCAGGAACCGGTGCGCTACGACGAAGAGGAGAAATACCTCCTGCGACACCCGCGGGACATCCGCCAGGTGTTGCAGTCGCTGATCGACAAGCGTGCCCTGATCAGCGGGCACCTGCAGCCGCGCGCGTTGATGTTTCCGACCGCGCTGATTGCGCTGTCCGAAGACGAGGACACGCTGCTGTTCGACGGCAGCGCAAGCGAGACCATCAATCGCGGCATCGAGGACGCCAGCCAGATCGTCTGCGTGTCGCAGCTGGATCGCGTGCACGTGCAGTTCCCGCTCGAGGGATGCGTGCGCACGATGATCGACGGCCAGGTCGCTTTCCGCGCCGTATTGCCCGACCGGTTGATGCGCCTGCAACGCCGCGAGTTCTTCCGGCTGCGTGTTCCCCTCGCCCAGCCCGTGCGCTGTTTCGTTCCATTCAACGTCGGCGAGGAATCGCTGCGCGAAGTGGAAATGCGGGTGCTGGACATCAGCGGCGGCGGGATCGCGGTGGAAGTGCCGGCGGACCGGCCCGAGTTCCGGCCATACCGCGAATACGCCGACTGCCGGCTGCTGCTGCCGGAGACCGAGCCGTTCACGGTGCGCCTGATGGTCAAGAACGTGTTCCGCCAGAGCCAGCCCAACGGCCGCGAGTCATGGCGCGCCGGCTGCCAGTTCACCGACCTGCCGCGCGGCGCGGACTCCCTCATCCAGCGCTACATCTTCCGGATGGAGCGCCAGCGCAGCGCCCGCGAGCGCGGCGTCGGCTGAAAAAGCGATCGCCGTCGCAGTTCGCGCCGCCGGTCGGCCGCGGCCCCCGCTCCGCCTAAAGTTGCGACCGGCCGCGCCGATGTTGACCACGATGGGCGCGCATCGCGCCTTTGCCAGACACGCCACAGGAGCGCTGCGATGAGTGACAACAAGACCACGGCCGATGAGTTCCTCAGCTTCGCGCTGGGCGACGAGCAGTACGGCGTGGACATCCTGAAGGTCCAGGAAATCCGCGGCTATGACGCGGTGACCAAGCTGCCGGACGCACCGGAATACATCAAGGGCGTGATCAACCTGCGCGGCACCATCGTGCCGGTTATCGATCTGCGCCTGAAGCTGCGATTGAAGGAAGCCCGCTACGACGCCTTCACCGTGATGATCGTCCTGAACGTGGAAGACCGCGTGGTCGGCATCGTCGTGGACAGCGTGTCCGACGTGATTCCGCTGAACCAGGACCAGATTCGCCCGACCCCGGAGTTCGGCGCCAGCGTCGATACGCGCTTCATCTCCGGCATCGGCACGATCGACGATCGCATGCTGATCCTCCTGGACATCGAAACACTGATCAACGCGGCCGACCTGAGCGAGCACGCGCTCGAGAGCATCGCCGCCTGATGCACCCGCGGCGGCCGGACGGCCGCCGCTCCACCGCCCGATGGCAAGCGCAGGGGAAGCGCGGCTTCTCCTGCGTTTTCGCGCGCGCATGCGCCCGATTCCGCTGTCAGGGCAAACCTTACGACCAAGGATGTCTCAATCCCCTGCCGGGCCCGCCGATACCGCTGATATGGCGAACCGCCAGACAAGCAGACCACCACCATGACGACATCCGCCGCCACTGCTTCTTTCCGATTCCGCGACTTCTCGCTGCGCAGCAAGTTCCTGCTGATGCTGGCCGTGCTCACCCTGGGCATCGTCACGCTGTGCACGGTGACCGCGCGCCGCAACCACTCCGAACTGATCAACAACGAACGCCAGAACCTGCAGATCCGGGTCGGCGCCGCGCTCGGGGTGATCGATCACTACTACCAGCGTTCGAAGAAGGGCGAACTCGACGAAGACACCGCCAAGCGCCAGGCGCTGGCCGCGGTGTCGGCGCTGCGCAGCGAAGGCGGCAGTGACTATCTGTGGATCAACGATGAGAAGCCCACGATGCTGATGCACCCGCATCAGACGGATCTCAACGGCAAGGATCTCAGCGACAAGACCAGCTCCGACGGCAAGAAGATCTTCGTCGAGATGGTCAAGCTGACCAAGGACAAGAGCGGCGGTGGCTTCCTCGACTACACCTGGCCCAAGCCCGGCGTGGCCGAGCCGGTGCAGAAGATTTCCTATGTCGGCCTGCACCGCCCCTGGGGCTGGGTGGTCGGCACCGGCGAGTACACCGACGACATCGCCGCCAAGGCATGGAGCTTCGCGCGCGTGCTGATCCTGGCCGGCGTGCTGGTGCTGCTGTCGGCGCTGGCGCTGTGCTGGGCCATCGCGCGTTCGGTGCTGCGTCCGATGTCGAACGCGCTGCACGCCATCCAGGCCGTCTCGCACGGCGACCTGTCGGTGCGCGTGAATGCGGATTCGCGCGACGAAATCGGCCAGATGAATGCGGCGCTCGGCGAGATGGTCGTACAGCTGAAGGAGCGCATCGAGCGTGACCAGCGCATTGCCGAGGAAAACCTGCGCATCCGCACCGCGCTCGACAACGCGGGCACCAGCGTGATGATCGCCACGCCGGATCACCGCGTGATCTATGCCAACCGCGCGGTAAGCGAACTGCTGACGACCTACCAGACCGATGTGCGCCAGTCGGTGCCCGGCTTCGATGCCAGCCAGTTGATCGGCAGCAGCATGGACGGCCTGCAGCTGTCCGGCGTGCGCCTGGAAGACGTACAGGGCGTCAAGCGCGGCGAACTGCAACTCGGCGAAGCGCATTTCGCGCAGGACATCTCCAGCGTGTGCGACACGCAGGGCCATGCCGTCGGGTTCGTGCTGGAATGGCGCGACCGCACGCAGGAAGTGCGCGTGGAGAACGAAATCGGCGGCATCGTCCGCGCGGCCATTGCCGGCGATCTGTCGCAGCGCGTGAATCCGGCGGGCAAGCAGGGCTTCTTCCTGCTGCTGGCCGAACAGCTCAACCGCCTGCTCGACACCAATGCCGCCAGCCTGGATCAGGTCTCCGGCCTGCTCGCCGCGATGTCGCAAGGCGATCTGACCGCCCGCATGGAAGGCGATTTCCAGGGCGTGTTCGCGCGCATGCGGGATGACGCGAACGCGACCGTCGCACAGCTGACCGACATCGTCTCGCGCATCCAGGAATCCTCGACCGCCATCAACACAGCCGCGGGCGAGATTGCATCCGGCAATGCGGATCTGTCGAACCGCACCGAACAGCAGGCGGCGAACCTCGAAGAAACCGCGGCATCGATGGAGGAACTGACCTCCACGGTGAAGCAGAACGCCGACTCCGCCCGCCAGGCCAACCAGCTCGCCATCGGCGCGGCCTCGGTCGCCTCGCAGGGCGGCGAAGTGGTCGGCCAGGTGGTCGCCACCATGCACGACATCGAAACCTCGTCGCGCAAGATCGCCGAGATCATTTCGGTCATCGATGGCATCGCCTTCCAGACCAACATCCTTGCCTTGAATGCCGCGGTGGAAGCCGCGCGTGCGGGTGAGCAGGGCCGCGGTTTCGCGGTGGTGGCTTCGGAAGTGCGCACGCTGGCGCAGCGTTCGGCGAATGCGGCCAAGGAGATCAAGGGCCTGATCGAAGCCTCGGTCGGCCGCGTCGCGGACGGCTCGAAACTCGTCAACCAGGCCGGCGCCACGATGAACGACATCGTGACCTCGGTGCAGCGCGTGACCGACATCATGGCCGAGATTTCCGCGGCCTCGCAGGAACAGTCCGCGGGCATCGAGCAGGTCAACCAGACCATCACCCACATGGACGAGACCACGCAGCAGAACGCCGCGCTGGTCGAAGAAGCCTCGGCCGCCGCCCGCAGCATGGAAGAGCAGGCGCAGGCGCTGGCCGAAGCCGTCTCGCAGTTCCGCGTGCATGCGGTGCATCCGTCGCAAGCATCCCGTTCGTCCTCGCGTTCGCCCGGCAGGCAGGCTGCATTCGCCTGAGGGCCGTTCCGGATTCCCTTTCGTTCCCCCGTTGTGTGCCGCCATGAATCCCTTGCAATCGTTGTCCCATCGCTTCTCCAACCTCACCGTGCTTCGCAAGCTGGTCGTGCTGACCGTGCTGTTCGCGATCGGCATCGTCAGCCTGGCGGTCATCGCCGCGCGCATGCAGTACCTGGATCTGTACGAGACGCGCAAAGTCGCGTTGAAGACGCAGGAAGAACTGGTGTCGGGCGTCCTCGAGCATTTCCATTCGCTGGAAACCGCCGGCACGATGGACCGCGCGACTGCGCAGGAACAGGCGCTGCGCACGATCGAAGGCATGCGCGCAAACGATGACGTGGACTACTTCTTCATCCACGACATGCAGCCGGTCATGCTGATGCACCCGTTCCGCAAGGATCTGGTGGGCAAGAATGTGGGTGAAGAACTCAGCCCGGACGGCGTGCCGCTCTATCGCGACAACGTGGAGGCCGCGCGCAAGGGTGGCGACTATGTGGAGTTCGAATGGGCCAAGCCCGGCGAGGACAAGCCGATCGCCAAGATCGTCTATGCCGCGCCCTTCAAGCCGTGGGGCTGGGTGCTGGGCACCGGCGTGTACATGGACGATGTGCAGAACCAGGCGCTGGTGTTCACCGGCGTGATGACCCTCGCAGGCGCCCTGCTGGTGCTGGTCGTGTTCGGCCTGAGCTGGCTCATCGGCCAGCGCATCGTGAAGCCCCTGCAGCACGCCACGCGCGTGGCGCAGGCGATTGCCGCGGGCAACCTGGAAAACGAGATCGGCGAGCAGCCGAAGGACGAACCCGGCCAGTTGCTGGTCAGCATGCGCGGCATGCAGCAGCAGTTGCACGCCGTGGTCGGCGCGCAGCGCGACATGGCACGCCAGCACGAGGCCGGCGCCATCAGCTATCGCATCGACGCGGCCCGGTTCCCCGGCGAGTACGGCCTGATGGTGCGCGAGACCAATGCGCTGGTCGGCTCGCACGTGGACACGTTGAACGACGCGCTCAACATCATGCAGCGCTACTCGGTCGGTGATCTGTCCGTCAGCAGTGCGCGCCTGCCCGGTGAAAAGGCGCGCATCACCGAAACCATCGACACGGTGAAGAGCAGCCTTTCGTCGATCAATTCGGAGATCAAGCGCCTGGCTGGCGCAGCGGCGGCCGGCGACTTCACCCAGCGCGGCGACACCGGCAAGTTCCAGCACGATTTCCGCGACATGGTGGCCG
>JAEZYE010000012.1 GCA_023419315.1 Pseudomonadota bacterium | reverse complement strand
TGGCCGTGGCGCTGCTGCACATCGTCAACAACCTGTCGATGCCGGTGGGCCTGTTCAAGTCGTACTCGGTGTACACCGGCGCGGTCGACGCGATGGTGCAGTGGTGGTACGGCCACAACGCGGTGGGTTTCTTCCTGACCGCGGGCTTCCTCGGCATGATGTACTACTTCGTGCCGAAGCAGGCGGGCCGTCCGATCTACTCGTACCGCCTGTCCATCGTGCACTTCTGGGCGCTGATTGCGGTCTACATGTGGGCCGGCCCGCACCACCTGCAGTACACGGCGCTGCCGGACTGGGCGCAGTCGCTGGGCATGGTGTTCTCGCTGATCCTGCTGGCGCCCTCGTGGGGCGGTGCGATCAACGGCGTGATGACGCTGTCCGGCGTGTGGCACAAGCTGCGCACCGATCCCATCCTGAAGTTCCTCATCGTCGCCATCTCGTTCTACATGATCGCGACCTTCGAAGGACCGATGATGTCGATCAAGACGGTCAACTCGCTGAGCCACTACACCGACTGGACGGTCGGCCACGTGCACGCCGGTGCGCTCGGCTGGGTGGCGATGATCTCGGTGGGTTCGATCTACGCACTGCTGCCGCGCCTGTTCGGACGTGAGCAGATGCATTCGACCAAGGCCATCGACCTGCACTTCTGGCTGCACACGCTGGGCGTGGTGTTCTACATCGCCTCGATGTGGATCGCCGGTGTCATGCAGGGCCTGATGTGGCGCGCGACCAATGCCGACGGCACGCTGACCTACAGCTTCGTCGAAGCCTTGAACGCGACCTATCCCTACTACCTCATCCGGTTGGGCGGCGGTCTGCTGGTCCTGAGCGGCATGGGCGTGATGGCCTGGAACACCTGGAAGACCTGCCGCGCCACGCGCATCGAGCCGCAGGCCATCCTGCCGGTGGATGCTTCCGAAGTGCGTGCCTGAGGACGAGACCGACATGAGCAACAGCAACTCTCACGAGAAAGTAGAAAAGAATGTCGGCCTGATGGCGATCCTCATCGCCGTCGCGGTGTCCTTCGGCGGCCTGGCTGAAATCGTGCCGCTGATGTTCCAGGCCGAGGCCATCGAACCGCTGGAAGGCGTCAAGCCGTACCCGGCGCTGGAACTGGCCGGACGCGACGTGTACGTCCGCGAAGGCTGCTACAACTGCCATTCGCAGATGGTCCGCACGCTGCGCTTCGAGACCGAGCGCTATGGCCACTATTCGCTGGCGGGTGAGTCGGTCTACGACCGCCCGTTCCAGTGGGGCAGCAAGCGCACCGGCCCGGATCTGGCGCGCGTCGGCGGCCGTTATTCCGACGACTGGCACCGCGTCCACCTGATCAATCCGCGCGACGTCGTGCCGGAATCCAACATGCCGGGTTTCCCGTGGTTGCAGGACAGCAAGGTCGACGGCAAGAGCGTCGCCGCACGCATGGCCGCGTTGAAGACGCTGGGTGATCCGTACACCGACGCCGAGATCAAGCAGGCGGCCGAAGACGTGAAGGACAAAACCGAACTGGACGCCGTGGTCGCCTATCTGCAGGCGCTCGGCAAGCACGCTCCGCGGGGAGGTTGACGTGATTTCTGGAATTGTCACCGCTGTACTGCTGGTGCTGTTCGTGGCCGGCTGGATCTGGGCCTGGAGCCCGCGCCGCAAGGCGGATTTCGATGATGCTGCGGCATTGCCGCTGGAAGAAGACGAGATGGAGAACAGAGCATGAGTCCCGGCTGGTCGTGGTACATCGTCGCACTCGTGGTCATCAACATCGTCGGCTGCGCCTGGCTGCTGGTGTGGACTTCCCGCCGTCGTCCCGGTGATCCGGCGCCGGAAGAAACCAGCCACATCTGGGACGGCGATCTCACCGAGTACAACAAGCCCCTGCCGCGCTGGTGGATCAACCTGTTCTGGCTGACCATCATCTTCAGCATCGGCTACCTCGCCTGGTACGGCGGCCTGGGTGGCTTCAAGAACCTGGGCAACTGGTCTTCCGTGCAGGAACACGCCGAGAAGAAGAAGGTCGAGGACGCCAAGCTGGAACAGACGTTCCGTCCGTTCGCCGGCCAGCCGATCGACAAGCTGGCGCTGAACCCGGAAGCCGTGTCGCTGGGCCGTTCGATCTTCAACAACACCTGCGCTGGCTGCCACGGTTCTTCGGCCACGGGCGCCATCGGCTATCCGAACCTGACCGACGACATCTGGCATTGGGGCGGTTCACCGGAACGCATCCTCGAAACCGTGCTCGATGGCCGTGAAGGCGTCATGCCGGAGTGGGGCACCGTGCTGACCGGCATGGGGGGCGAGAACGCCGTGGACTACACGGTCGCCTACGTCCGCACGCTCGGCAGTCCGGATCAGCTGCAGAACAACTTCATGGCCGCACAGGGCAAGAAGCTGTACGAAGGCGTGTGCGTGGCCTGCCATGGCGTCGACGGCAAGGGCAACCAGGATCTGGGCGCACCCGACCTGACCGATGGTTACTGGCTGTATGGCGACAGCAACGAAGCGATCGCCAAGACCATCCGCAGCGGTCGTCATGGTTCGATGCCGGCGCACCGCGATCTGCTCGGTGAAACCCGCGCGCGTCTGGTGGCCTCGTATGTGTGGTCGTTGTCGCACAAGCCGGGTGATGGTAAGAATTAGGGAACTCACCCTATCGAGCCGTCATGACCGACTTCAGTGAACCGCGGTTCGAACATCCGCCCCGCCCGCTGGCACAGCGGGTCGGGGCGATTCTCTGGCCGAGCTTCTTCGCGGCCGGAGTCGCCACGATGGTGTTCTTCGCGTTCGTCGATCCGCTGCAACTGCGTGATGCGACATTCCCCTCGTTGTCGATTACCCGGGAGCTCGGCTACACGCTGGGCTTTTTCATGTTCTGGCTGGGCACTGCTTCGTCCAGCCTCTTCACCTGGATCCTGTTGAGGCCTTCCAGCCGGTTCAATCGCGCGTTGCCGCCGGATTGATGGCATCACGGAGTGCGACAAAACGTCTCTCCCATTTGTGACTCGCAACGCCGAAACTGAACAGCATCAGGTAAACCCCGCCACGCCGGTCGAATCCCGGCGAAGCCATGCCATGACCTACGTTCCGAATCCGCTTTGCACACACCGCCTCCCCGCCGGAGAGCGCCGATGAGCCGCCAGATCCCGATCGACGTCGTCGATGACCAAGGCAATTCGCTGTACGTCAGCGAACGCAAGGTCTACCCGCGCGATGTGTCCGGCCGCCTGAACCGACTGCGCGTCGCCGCGGTCTTCTGGCTGCTGGGCATGTTCTACGTGTTCCCGTGGCTGCCGTGGGATGGCCGCCAGGCGGTGCTGTTCGACCTGCCGGCGCGCAAGTTCTACGTGTTCGGCCTGACCTTCTGGCCGCAGGACTTCCTGTTCCTGGCCTTGCTGCTGATCATCGCGGCAATGGCGCTGTTCTTCTTCACGGCGCTGGCGGGTCGGTTGTTCTGCGGCTACGCGTGTCCCCAGACCGTGTGGACCGAAGTGTTCCTGTGGATGGAGCGCTGGACGGAAGGTGATCGCGGTCAGCGCATGAAGCTCGATGCCGGCCCGTGGAATCGCCAGAAAGTCCTGCGCAAGGGCAGCAAGCATTTCCTGTGGCTGACGTTCGCACTGTGGACGGGCTTCACCTTCGTCGGCTTCTTCACGCCGATCCGCGATCTGGCCGCGCGCGCGCCGTTCGAATGGGGCGGCTGGGAAGCGTTCTGGGTGTTCTTCTACGCGCTCGCCACCTGGGGCAACGCCGGCTTCCTGCGCGAGCAGGTCTGCAAGTACATGTGCCCGTACGCGCGCTTCCAGAGCGCGATGTTCGACCGCAACACGCTGATCATTGCCTACGACCCGATGCGCGGCGAGCCGCGCGGCCCGCGCAAGCGCGGCCTGGCCAGCGTGCTGGAACGCGCGCGCGGCCTGCTGGATCCGGCCACGGCCTACGACTACGTGTTCCGCGCCTTCCAGCATCCCACGGCGGCGGACAATCGCCTGCATGCGCGCGGCACGATCACGTTCGGTGGCGCCGGCGTCACCTCCGAGCCGCTGCCGAAGTTCGCGCCGGAGCAACTCGGCGACTGCATCGACTGCACCATCTGCGTGCAGGTCTGCCCGACCGGCATCGATATCCGCAATGGCCTGCAGTACGAATGCATCGCCTGCGGCGCCTGCATCGACGCCTGCGATGACGTCATGGGCAAGATGGGCTATCCGCATGGCCTGGTCCGCTACACCACGCAGAACGCCATCGACGGCAAGTCCACGCGCATCGCGCGTCCGCGCGTGTTCGTCTACGGCACCATCCTGCTGGCGCTGATTTCGGCGTGGGGCTGGGGCGTGCTCCATCGCAGCGATCTCATCGCCGAAGTCCTGCGCGATCGCAACGCGCTCTACAGTGAAGCTGCCGACGGCACCGTCAACAACACGTACACCATGAAGCTGGTCAACAAGGATCAGCGCACGCACCAGTACCGGATTCGCCTGGAGTCGGCGACGCAGGGTCTGTCGCTGCGTGATGCCGAACGCCAATGGCCGGTGCAGGCCGAACAGGTGCTGTCGGTACCGCTGGTGGTCACCGGACCGCGCAGCGTCAAGGGTCGCCATGCCGTGCGCTTCATCGTGGAAAGCGAAGGCGGTGAATCCAGCAAGGTGATCGAAAGCAGCTATTTCGGACCCATCCAATGAACACTCCGCAACGTCGTTCCGTCATGCGCATCCCGGTCATGTGGCTGGTGATCGGCCTGCCGCTGGCTTCCATCATCGCGGGCGTGGGCCTGGTCATCATCGCGGTCAATTCCGGCGGCGCCGACGTGGTCACTGACAAGGTCGATCGCGTCGCGCAGATCCAGACCACCGATCTCGGGCCGGACCAGCAGGCCAAGCGCATGGGATTGAGCGTGGTGTTGCGGCTCGACAAGGGCGCCGTGGAAGTGATCCCGGTGACGGGCGAGTTTGATCGCAAGGCGCCGCTTGAACTGAAAGTGCTGCATCCGTCGCAGCAGCAGCAGGACCGCACGTTGACGCTCGCGCCCGGCGGCATGGGCTGGCGACAGGACCTGCCGGAGTTCGACGGCGGCCATGACTGGAACCTGCAACTGGCGCCGAAGGACGGCCACTGGCGGTTGAAAGGCCGGCTGCCCCGCGAGCAGCAGGCCGCACGCCTGGCGCCGGCGATTGGAGAGAAGGACGGCACGTGAACGCCCCGGCGTCCTCGCCGCGTTGCTACCACTGTGGCGAAGGACTGCCCCCGGAAGCGATCACGCGAAGCATCGACGATGAAGCGCTGGCATTCTGCTGCCATGGCTGTGCTGCCGCAGCCGAATGGATCCGCCATTCCGATCTCGGCAGCTACTACCGCCTGCGCAGCACCGCGGCCGGTCGCGTCGCGGAAGAAAGCGTCGATCTCGGCGTGTGGGATCGTGCCGAAGTCATCGCCGAACACAGCCATCCCGTCGATGGCGGCCGCGAGATCATCCTGCTGACCGATGGCATGCGCTGCGCCGCGTGCGCATGGCTGATTGATCGCGCGCTCGCGCGTGAACCCGGCATCATCGACAGCACCGCCAACGCGGTCACCGGCCGCGTCCGGATTGCATGGAAACCGGATCAAGCACCGCTGTCGCGCTTGCTCGAACGCATGACCATGCTGGGGTATCGGCCTTACCTGGCCGGCAGCGAAGCCAGCGAGCGCGCGCGCGTGAAGGAGCGCAACCGCTGGCTGCTTCGGCTTGGCATCGCCGGGCTGGGCGCCCTGCAGGCGATGATGCTTGCCGAAGCGCTGTACCTGGATTTCGACTCCAGCATGCCGCTGCCGACGCGTGACTTCTTCCGCTGGTTGACCTTCCTGGTCTCGGCGCCGGTCGTGTTCTATTCCGGTTGGCCGTTCCTCGCGGGTGCGTGGCGGGAACTGCGCGAACGGCACCTGGGCATGGATACGCTGATCGCCGGTTCGACCCTGCTGGCCTATGTGGCCAGCCTGATCGAAACCATCCGCGGCGGCACGCATGTCTGGTACGACGCGGCGGTGATGTTCGTGTTCCTGCTGCTGGCGGCGCGCATGCTCGAACAGCGGGCCCGCAACATCGCCACGGCGCAGGTCGATGCGCTGGCGCGTGCGCGGCCGGCGTTCGCCGTGCGCGAACGCGAGGACGGCGCACGCGAATCCGTGCCGGTCGGTGTTCTGGGCGTGGGCGATATCGTGCGCGTGGCGGCGGGCGAGAATGTCCCGGCTGATGGCGTATTGCTGGACGGCGAGGCCAGTTTCGAGGAAGCGCTGCTCACGGGTGAATCCCGGCCCATCCACAAGCGCGCCGGCGCCAACGTGTATGCCGGCACTGTATGTCGCGAACGTCCGGCCCGCCTGCGCGTGACCGATGTCGGCAGCGCCACGCGGCTGTCGCAACTTGCGCGGCTGGTCGAACAGGCGCAGGCGCATCGTCCACCCATCGCGCGCGTTGCCGATCGCATCGGCGGTCATTTCGTCGCCGGCTTGTTGCTGGTCGCGGTGGCGGTGTACGTGTTCTGGCATTTCCACGCGCCCGAACGCGCCTTCGAAGTGACGCTGGCGTTGCTGGTGATCAGCTGCCCGTGCGCGCTTTCGCTTTCGGTGCCGACGGCGCTCGCTGCCGCGCACGGCGCGCTCGCGCGGCTGGGCGTGCTCGCCACCCGTGCCGATGCGCTGGATACCTTCGCGCGCGCCGACGATCTGGTGTTCGACAAGACCGGCACGCTCAGCGACACGCAATCATTGACGGTGGACGTCGAGACATTCGGCGCACTCGACGCGGATGAAGCACTTGCGATAGCCGCTGCGCTGGAGCGCGACTCCGGACATCCGCTCGCGCAGGCCTTCCTGCAGCCGGGCGTGGAACGACGCCTGGCCGAACGCGTCGAAACGATCACCGGTCAAGGCGTGCAAGGCGACGTCGACGGCGTGCACTGGCGCCTGGGGCAGGCCGGCTATGCGGCCGGTCGCGAGGACGATGGCGCAATCTGGCTGGGGGATGGCGCCACGCGTGGTGCCCGCTTCCGCCTTCGCGAAAGCGAGCGCGAGGACGCGCGCGAGGCCATCGCCGCATTGCGCGAGCAAGGGCTGGAGATCCATCTGGCCAGCGGCGACGGCGAAACGGCCGTGCAGGAATTCGCCGCGCGCCTCGGCATCACCCATCCGCGCGCGCGGCAGACGCCGGAGGACAAGCTGGCCTACGTGCATGCACTGCAGGCCAAGGGGCGCATCGTCGCGATGGTCGGCGATGGCATCAACGATGCGCCGGTTCTGGCAGGCGCGGATGTTTCCGTCGCGATGGGACAGGGCGCGCCGCTTGCACAGCGGGCCGCCGATCTCGTCATGACCGGCAGCACGCTGTCGCGTTTGCCTGCCACGGTCGCGCTCGCGCGGCGCACGCAGCGCGTGATCCGGCAGAACCTGGCGTGGGCGCTGGCCTACAACGTGCTGGCCTTGCCCTTGGCGGCCGCGGGTTGGGTCACGCCGTGGCTGGCCGCATTGGGAATGGCGGTATCCTCGCTGCTGGTCACGTTGAACGCGTTGCGCCTGACGCGCCTGCCACGATGAGCGACGTTCCCCGATGAGCATTCTGTTGATGTTGATCCCGATCAGCCTCGTGCTGCTGGGCTTCGCCGTGGCCGCTTTCGTATGGGCGGTGAAGGGCGGCCAGTTCGACGATCTGGACACGCCGCCGCTGGACATCCTTGACGACGATGGCGACGCGCCGCCATCGCGGAGGCCCGCGCCAACGGCATCGCCGCGCAAAGACGAAGACGATGCCGGTTGACGGTCTCACGCTGCTTGCGGCGTGGTTGAGTGGCTTGCTGGGCGGCGTGCATTGCGCGGCGATGTGCGGCGGCATCGCCACCGGCTTCTCGGCGGTGGGCCAGCGCAGTGGCTGGTGGCCGGCGTTGCAGGTCAACCTCGGCCGCGTGGGCGGTTACGTACTGGCCGGCGCGATCGTCGGTGGCTTCGGCGGTGGCCTGCTGCGTGTCTTCCGCTTCGACTGGCTGGCGCTGGGCCTGCGCATGGCGGTGGGTCTGGTGCTGGTGATGGTGGCGTTGCGGATGCTGGATCGCGGCGGCCGTTTCAACCTGCTCGCCAGGCCGGCGGCGCGCTTCTGGACACTGTTACGCCCCTTGCAGGCGCGATTGCTGCCGGCCGATACCGGTTGGCGCCGGCTGGGGCTGGGCATGATCTGGGGCTGGTTGCCGTGTGGTCTGAGCATGAGCCTGCTGACCGCTGCATGGCTGCAGGCCAATGCACGCGATGCCGCGTTGACGATGCTCGCCTTCGGGCTCGGCACGCTGCCGATGATGGTGCCGTTGACCTGGTCCGGTGCGCGCATGGGGCGCTGGTTGCAGCGGCCCGGATGGCGCATGGCCGCTGCAACGATTGTGCTCACCGCGGGCGTGCTCACCCTCGCGGCGCCGTGGCTGATGCAGGTGCCGGCGATGCATGCGCTGCTGTCCGCGCTGGGTTGCCGCAGCCTGCCGGCCTGAGGCATGGAAACCGATGAAGGCCGCGCCGTGAAAACTCCGGAAGCCGCTTCATCGACGCAGCGACTGAACGCGATGGCCGCGCCGGGCGCGTCGAAGCTGATGCGTGCACGCGTGGCGATTGTGCTGGCGGGCGCCCTGCTGATTCCGCAGGCGGGTCTGATCGCCTGGTGCATGCAGCGCGCTTTCATCGATCACGTTGAACCACGCACGCTGCTTCCACTGCTGCTTGCACTTGCCGGCACGATGCTCGCACGCACGCTGTTGAACGCGGTTGCGCGCACGCAGGCCGATCAGGCGGTCGAGCAGATCCGCACGCAGCTGCGTCGTGATCTGCTGCCGCGTCTGTTCGCGCGCGGGCCGCGATGGCTGCGCCGGCAGCGCAGCGGCGAACTGGCGGAAGTGGCGAGCGGACATGTCGATGCGCTGGAAGGCTATTTCGGCGGATTCCTTCCGGTCCGCACGGAAGTGATGCAGGTGCCGCTGCTGATCCTGATCGCGGTGTTCTGCGTGGATCGCATCGTCGGCGTTGTCCTGCTGGTGACGCTGCCGCTCGCACCGATCTTCATGATGCTCGTCGGCATGGGCGCGGAAGCCGCCAGCCGCCAGCAGTTGCAGGCGCTGGCACGATTGGGCGGGCACTTCGCCGACCGCCTGCGCGGGCTCGGCCTGATTCGCCTCTATGGACGTGGCGACGCGGAACTGCGCGGCATCGAGCAGGCCGCTGAAGGCGTTCGCCAGCGCAGCCTGAAAGTACTTCGCATAGCCTTCCTGTCGTCAACGGTCCTGGAGTTTTTTGCTTCGGTCAGCGTGGCGATGATCGCGCTGTACCTGGGGTTGACTTATCTCGGCATGATCCACTGGCGCGCGTCGCCACTGGATCTGGCGACGGGCATGTTCTGCCTGCTGCTGGCGCCGGAGTTCTATGCCCCGTTGCGCCGGCTTGCGACGCATTACCACGACCGCGCAGCGGCACTGGCGGCGGTGGACGAGATCGAACGGTTGCTGGAAACGGATGGAGGCACGCCCTTGTCTCCGCGACAGGAGGCGGCGCGTTCACCCGCAGCGCCGTCGCTCACCGTGGAATCCTTGCAGCTGCGCGCGCATGCCGATGCCGCGCCGCTGTGCGCGCCGATTTCGTTTGCCGTGGCGTCGGGCGAACATGTCGCGTTGGCAGGTGCGAGCGGCGTCGGCAAGACCACGTTGCTGGAAACGCTGGCTGGATGGGTGCCGGTCGAGGCGGGCGCCATCACATTCAGTGCGAATCCGCGCATCGGCTACGCGCCGCAGCGGCCGTTTCTCTTTCACGGCAGCCTCGCCGACAACCTGCGACTCGCCGCGCCAGAAGCCAGTCAAGCGGAATTGCTGAAGGCTGCCGAAGCGGCGCAGGTGATGCAATTCGCGGCGCGTCTTCCGCGCGGCCTGGATACCGTCGTTGGCGAGCGCGGCTTCGGTCTGTCCGGGGGCGAAGCCCGTCGCGTTGCTCTTGCACGCTTGTTCCTGCGCGACCCGGATGTGTGGCTGCTGGATGAGCCGACGGCGTTCCTCGATCCGGATACCGAACAGGCCGTGCTTGATGCCTTGCTGCACTTCGCGCGTGGACGGACGTTGATCATGGCGACGCACAGCGAGGTCGTACTGCGGCGGCTCGGACGTGTCCTCCGGCTCGATGCGAACGGGAGCGGGCGCGCGCCATGATCAAGAACGAACGCGATGATCTGCGGTCCGTGTTCCGCCACCATCTGGGCGGCATCGCACTTGCGGTACTGCTGCTTCTGACGACGTTGCTCGCCGGTGCGGGCTTGCTGGGACTGTCCGGGCATTTCCTCGTCGCTACCGCACTGGCCGGCAGCGTCGCTGCGGGCTTCAATCTGTTCGGTCCTTCGGCCGGCATCCGTGCGCTGACCTTCGCGCGAATCCTTTCGCGCTACGGCGAACGTCTGCTCGGTCATCAGGTCACGCTGGCGCTGGCGCGCGATCTGCGCGTGTGGTTCTTCCGTCGCGCGTTGCCGCTGGCGCCGCTGGGCCTGGGGCGATACCGCGTGGGCGATCTGCTTGCGCGCGTGGTCGCCGACATCGAAGCGGTCGATGGCTGGCTGGTGCGTGCCATCGGCCCCTTGCTGGCGTTGGGGCTGCTTTGGCTGCTGGGCATCGCGATCACGATGGCCACGTGGATGCCATCGGGATGGCTGCTTGCGTCCGGCGGCATGGTGATCGTCGCGATTTCGCTCGCCATCGGCGCTGTCGTACGTCGTGTGGAAACCGCGCGTGCCGAGGTCCGCGCGGAACTGCGCTACACCTTGCTGGAAGGCCTGGACGGCGCCACTGATCTGATGGCGTTCGACGCCGACGTGCGTTGGCGCGATCGCGTGGCGCTCGTTCAATCGCGTGTGTCCGCGTGCGAGCTCAGGCGCAAGCATTGGCTGATGCTCGGTGCAACTCTTCAAGGTGTTCTGGCCGCTGTGCTGCTGCCCGGGTTGTCGTGGCAGCTGTTCGATGCCGTGCATCGAGGTCAATTGGAAGCCCCTGTCGCGGCCGGCGTGTTCTTCATGACGCTCGCATTGTTGGAGGCGGCTGCTGGAATCGGATTGGCCTGGCAAGCGTGGGAGGCCGCACGCGCGTCCGCCGCGCGCCTCCAATCGGTGGCTGGCGCGCCACCACTTTCGCTGGAGCCGGCGACTCCGATCGCAGTCCCCGGACACGGCGATCTGGTTCTTGAAGACGTGAGCGTGCGTTGGCCGGAGCAGACGCGCGACGTGCTGTCGAACGTCGATTTCGTATTGCCGGCAGGACGTCGCATCGCGATTCGCGGCGACAGCGGAACGGGCAAGTCAACGTTGATGGCGCTGGTGCTGCGACTGCGCGATCCGGATTCCGGTCGCGTGTGTTTTGCAGGAATGGACCTGCGGTGCTTCGCGACGGAGCAATGGCAGCGCCGTCTGGCGTGGTTGCCGCAGGAGGCGCCGATATTCGCCGGCTCCGTACGCGAGAACCTGCTGATGGGCGATCCCGAGGCCGACGAGGACCGGTTGTGGGATGTACTGGCGCGGGTTCGCCTCGACGGACTGGTCCGCGGCTGGACACTCGGCCTTGACGGCTGGGTGGGCGAGAACGGCACGACACTGTCCGCCGGCCAGGCGCGCCGCCTTGCACTCGCGCGCGCATTGCTGCGCGAGGCACCGATCCTGTTGCTGGACGAACCGACGGAAGGCCTGGATCAGGACACCGCCCATGCGCTCATGACGGATGTCGCGTCACTGGCGGGCCCACGCAGCGTGTTGATCATCACACATGCGCAGCTGCCGCCCGGCACCGTGCACGAAACCTGGCGCCTGCAGGACGGTCGCCTGCAGCGCACGGCGGATTGAAACGGCGAATCAGGCGCGCAGCTCGGCCAGCGTCGCCAGGCGCTTGCGATCCTTGAGCACCACGCGGTGCGGATCCTCCGTGGAGATCAATCCGTCCTGACGCAGCCGGGTGAAACTGCGGCTGACCGTTTCGACGGTGAGCCCCAGATAGTCGGCGATGTCCGTGCGCGGCATCGGCAACACCACTTCATCGCCCTTGCCGCCGTGGCGCCGACGGCGCGCATCCATGTCCAGCAGGAACGCCGACAGGCGCTCCAGCGGCGTCATGCGCGCCAGCGACATCAGGTTGGCGCGCGTGTTGTCCAGTTCGACGCAGGCGCGTTCCAGCAGTTCGCGCTCGAGTTCGGGATGCCGGGCGCACAAGGAACGCATGTCCTGCATCGAGAACGCGCACAGCGTGCTGTCGGTAATCGCTTCGATGGAATGCCGGTAGTGCGAGGCGCCGCTGAAACCGATGAAATCGCCCGGCATCAGGAATCCCGCGACCAGGCGCCGCCCGTCGGCAAGCAGCCGGATGCGGCGCAGCGCGCCGGACGTCACGGTGAACACTTCGCGCCGTGAATCGCCTTCGCGGGCCAGCACTTCGCCGGCCTGAAGCGGAATGTCGCCTGCCAGCGTTTCAAGCGCGCGCGCCTGTTCGATCGGCAAGGCGGCACACACCGCCAGATGCCGGACCAGACAACCCGAACACCCGCCGGCCTGCACGTCCGTGGCATCACCTCCGGCCTGCGGCGTCGGCACGAGGGTCTGACCGTTCTGTCTCAAAACGCGCAGGCTCATGGGCGAGGACACGGGAAAAGAGAATCACATCATACCTTTGCCGACGCCTTTACGAGTAATTCACCTCAATGAACGCGGCATTTTCCGATAGCGGAACCCTCGGCAATCGGTTAAAGTGCGCGCCGTTTGCCAGCGGCCGTTCGTTTCCCCTCAGGCCCGCCGATGCCGCCCGTGCCGGGCTCATCCGCTCCACTTCCGACTTCTTTCGTTGTGCAAACCCGGCGGCGCCAATCTCGGCGTCGGCCGCCAAAAGCCCCTCGCAGCGCGGTTTTCAGGGAACGCTTCGGGTCATGACGCCCGTCTCCGGACGGCGTGCGACAGCACGCTGCGGCCATCGGCGTCCCACAGGAGTTGTTCCATCATGTCGTTCGCTTCCCTGGGCCTTGCACCGGCCCTGCTTCGCGCCCTTGAAGAACAGGGGTACACCGAACCCACCCCGATCCAGGCGCAGGCGATTCCGGTCGTCCTCGCCGGCCACGATCTGCTCGCCGGCGCCCAGACCGGTACGGGCAAGACGGCGGCATTCGGCCTGCCGCTGATCCAGTACCTGGCCACGAGCCCGCAGGAAGTCGCGCCGCGCGGCGCGCGCAAACCGCGTGCGCTGGTGTTGACCCCGACCCGCGAACTCGCGGTGCAGGTGCATGACAGCCTGCGCGCGTACGGCAAGTACCTGCGCATCCCGAGCACGACGATCTACGGCGGTGTCGGCATGGGCAACCAGCTCGACGCGCTGCGTCGCGGCGTGGATCTGCTGATTGCCTGCCCGGGCCGCCTGATCGATCACATCGAGCGCCGCAGCGTCGATCTGTCCGGCATCGAAGTCCTCGTGCTGGACGAAGCCGACCGCATGCTCGACATGGGCTTCCTGCCATCCATCAAGCGCATCCTCGCCAAGTTGCCACGCCAGAACCGCCAGACGCTGCTGTTCTCGGCGACCTTCGCCGAGCCGATTCGCGAACTGGCGCTCGAATTCATGCAGGAGCCGCAACAGGTGCAGGTCACGCCGAGCAACACCGTGGCCGACACCATTGCCCACCGCGTCCATCCGGTGGATGGCACGCGCAAGCGTGAACTGCTGCTGCATCTGCTGGCCAAGGATGCACGCGTGCAGACGCTGGTGTTCGGCCGCACCAAGCACGGTTGCGACAAGCTCGCCACTTTCCTTGAAAAGAGCGGTGTGCGCGCGGCTGCGATTCACGGCAACAAGTCACAGGGCGCGCGCCTGCGTGCGCTGGGCGACTTCAAGGCCGGCCGCATCAACGTGCTGGTGGCCACGGACATCGCCGCACGCGGCATCGATATCGATCAACTGCCGCGGGTGATCAATTTCGACTTGCCGATGGTGGCCGAAGACTATGTCCACCGCATCGGCCGTACCGGTCGCGCGGGCGCTTCGGGTGAAGCGATTTCGCTGGTCGCACAGGACGAAGCCAAGTACCTGCGGCAGATCAACCGCATGCTCCAGCGCGATCTCGACATCGTCGAAATGCCCGGCTTCGAACCGCAGGTGCCGATCCGCTGGGGCAACTCGAACGCGCGCAACGACGAGCGTCCCGGCGGCCAGAAGGCGCCGCGCAAGCACGGCCGCCGCCCGCATCCGCCCGCGCCGCGCCAGAATCATGCCGGCCCGAAAAAGCATGGCGGCCAGTCGCGTGACGGTGCGCGGCGTGGTGGTCAGCGCCAGCGTCCCTCGGCCTGAGCCAGGCGATCGATCAGATCAGGAAACGTTGCATGGACATCTTCAAGATCTTCACCCTCGAAGCAGCCCACCGCCTGCCGAACGTACCGGAAGGGCACAAGTGCGCGCGGCTGCACGGGCATTCGTTCCGGGTGGAGTTGCACGTTTCCGGCGACATCGATCCGCATACCGGCTGGGTGATGGACTTTGCGGATGTAAAAGCAGCGTTCAAGCCGATTTACGATCGGCTGGACCACCACTACCTCAATGACATTCCCGGCCTCGAGAATCCGACCAGCGAGCGGCTGGCCGTGTGGATCTGGGACCAGCTCAAGCCCGCATTGCCGGGCTTGAGCGAGGTGGTCGTCCACGAGACCTGCACCGCAGGCAGCCGCTATCGCGGCTGATGTGAGCCCACGGAGCCGTCGGCGGCCCGCTGCCGGTCCCGTTAACCGGTTGATTTGAAAGGCGGGATGACCGTTCGTCGGAAACAGGCGAGACTCATATTGCACTGCAGCATCGAGGCCGATATGCTGCGACGCAACAAATCGGCAATCCTCTGGAGTCCGCCATGTCCGCCCAGTTCAACGAGCAGTTCAGCACCTACACGCATCAGTTCGCCGCCGCCGCCGCGCGCGCGAACCGTCTGGCGCTCGAAAGCGCCGAGACCGTCTTCGGCGTCCAGCTGAAGACCTTCGAAAAGAACATCGACGCCACCACTGCATTCTTCGGCGAGTTGTCCGAAGCCGGCGACCTCGAAAGCTACAAGAACCTGTGGCCGAAGGGCCTGCAGATTGCCAAGGACAATGCCGAGCGTCTCGTTGCGGCCAGCCAGGAAGTCTTCGGCGTCACCCTCAAGACCGGCGAAGCCTTAGGCCAGCTGGTGAAGAGCCAGTTCGAAAGCGCGACCGACACCGTCCAGGCCAGCGTGGCCAAGGCGACCAAGGCCGCCAAGGGCAAGTAAGCACTGCCCACGTTTTCCGGAATTTGCGCGGTATCCCCTCCCACCGCGCAGACGGGCCCGACAGCTCCCTCCCGCTGTCGGGCCTTTTTTATGCCTGCATGAAGCAGATGCTGCGGTTCGCTCCGTGACGGATGTACACGATTCGCGTTACGTCAGGCGGGCGGATGACGCGGTAGCATGCGGCGTTTCCAACGTCATGGGAGCCGCGTCATGAAAGGCGACGCCAAGGTCATCGAGTTCCTCAACAAGGCGCTCTACAACGAACTGACTGCCATCAACCAGTACTTCCTGCACGCCAAGATGCTGAAGAACTGGGGGCTCAAGGAATTGGCCGAGCACGAGTACAAGGAATCCATCGACGAGATGAAGCACGCGGACAAGCTGGCCGAGCGCATCCTGTTCCTCGATGGCCTTCCGAACTTCCAGGCACTGGGCAAGCTGCGCATCGGCGAGAACCCGCGCGAACTGCTTGAATGCGATCTGGCGCTGGAATACGACGGTCTGCCGGTGCTGCGGGATGGCATCAAGTATTGCGAGAGCATTGGCGATTACGTCACGCGCGAACTGTTCGCCAACATCCTCGATTCCGAGGAAGAACACATCGACTGGCTGGAAACGCAGCTTGCGTTGATTGATCGGATCGGCGAACCGAACTATCTGTTGACCAAGCTCGAAGACTGAGTCGAACCGGTGGTCGGCGACAGCGGCTTGCCGAGCTGCTGCGCCGCGTAACCCAGCAACGCCATTCGCGCACGCGCGTATTCGGCAATCACGAGTGCCACTGCAACCGCCGGGCGATCCAGCTTGGCGGCGCGCGCACCCAGTTCCACCCGCTTGGCGGCGGCGGACAACGCCATCGCGCCCACATTGGCGCTTGATGATTTCAGCGTATGCGCGGCATCGCGCATTGCATCCAGATCCGGGACGGCAGCGCCTTTTTCGAGTGACGCGATCAGCCGCGGTGCGTCTTCCAGGAACAGGCTGATGATGCGCGAAGTTTCGTCACCGGCGATCTCGCGCAGTTCTTCCAGCATGCTGTGATCGAGCACCGGGAAGCTCGGCGCGACCGGACGGGCAGCTTCCGCGTCGGCCGGCGATGTCGCGGCAGCCGCAGCTGGATTGGGGGAAAGTGCGATGCCGGTCGGCAGCCAGCGTCGCAAGCAGGCTTCCAGTTGATCGCGTGCGACCGGCTTGGCCAGGTAGTCGTCCATGCCCGCGTCGATGCAGCGCTGGCGATCGCCTGCCATTGCATTGGCGGTCATCGCGACAATCGGCAAGCGTTTCGCCGCGCCGATGTGCGCTTCATGCTCGCGCCACCGGCGCGTAGCGCCGTAGCCATCCAGCACCGGCATCTGGCAGTCCATGAAGACCACGTCGAAATGCTCGTTGAGCATGCGCTTGAGCGCCAGTTCGCCGTTGGATTCGGATTCCGTGCGCAGGCCGAACGAGTTCAGCAGCTTCTGTGCGACGAGCAGGTTGACCGGATTGTCTTCGACCAGCAGCAAGCGCGTCTCCGGCGGGAGCGCGCCCAGGGGTTGCGGCGATTCGGACACGGTTTCGGGCTCCTGCTTGCCTGCGGCCACCGGTGCGATGGACGGGCCGGGCACTGCGTCAAAAATGTCGGGCATCGGCGCGATGCCGGCGACTTCCTCTTCTGCTTCGGAGGTGTCACCGAACAGCGCCGCGCGCAGATCCGTATCGGGCCCTTGGCGCGACAGCGAGGTACTGGAAGCGCGCAGTTCTTCCGGAACGGCTTCATCGCCGTACAACCAGATCAGGCGGATGTCGGAGTCCGCGGGACGCCGCGCCAGCGTGCGGTGCAGCGCACGCGCCGTGCTGCGGATGCCGCCGAGATCGGCCACGACGGCCATGAAATCCTCGGCGTTGCGATCGCTCGCTGCGCGCAGGCGCTCAAGTGCTTCCTGCGTGGTTTCCACCGAAGTGACCTGCGCGCCCCAGTTGGTCAGCAACAGGCCCAGCCGCTGGCGCAGCCGGGCGTCGGGCGAGATTAAAAGTACGCGTGCCTGGCTGAAAGCGTGTGCGTCACGCAGGCGCAGGTCGCCGACGACCTTGGTCAGCGGAACTTCGAACCAGAACGTCGAGCCACGGCCGGGTTCGGACACCACGTCGATGCGGCCCCCCATCAGATCCACGATGCGCTTGCAGATCGCCAGGCCCAGTCCGGTGCCGCCGTACAGGCGCGTGGTCGAGGCGTCGGCCTGGGTGAAGGAACGGAACAGTCGCGCCTGCGCATCCAGTGCGATGCCGATGCCGGTATCACGGACTTCGAATCGCAGCAGATGCTGCCCGGATGTTTCGCCCAGGCGGCGCACGACCAGTGTGATCGAACCGCGCTCGGTGAACTTGATGGCGTTGCCGATGAGATTGCTCAGTACCTGGCGCAGCCGGACGGGATCGCCGCGCACAGGGAGCCGCACGGCCGGATCCAGTTGCAGGCTCAAACGCAATCCCTTGTTCTCGGCCGGGCGCTGCATCAGCTGCAGCACGCCATCGAGCAGTTCGCGCAGGTTGAACGCGGTGATCTCCAGTTCGAGCTTGTTGGCTTCGAGCTTGGAGTAATCGAGGATGTCGTCGACGATGCGCAACAGCTGGTGCGAAGACGCGCTGGCGGTGTTGAGCATTTCGCGGTGGTCGGGCGCCAGCGGCGCGCGCGCCAGCATGTCCAGCATGGGCACGATGCCATTGAGCGGCGTGCGGATTTCGTGGCTCATCGTGGCGAGGAATTCGCCCTTGGCCAGCACGGCGGATTCAGCGGCCTGCTTGGCCTGCAGCAGTTCCTGCTCAAGCCGGTCGTGGCGTTGCAGATCACGCTGCAGCGCGTTGCGTTCGGACTCGGCGATGGAAGCGCGGGCTTCGGCGCCTTGCCACTGCCCATGCGCGCTGCGCGCATTCATCGCTGCGAACACGCCGCAGATGACCGCCACGGTGATGGCGCCCAGCGCCACCGACCACCATGGGCCGGCAACGCCGGTGAACGGCATCGCCAGTGCGGCAAGCGCGATCACGCCGGCGGCCAGCGCCAACCAAGGGGCGACCGGGGCAGGCCCATGGGCGGGCATGCTTACAGCACCGCGTTGTGGAAATCGAAACCGAGTTCGCTGCCGACCGCCTGCACCAGATTGCCCTGGATGAAGTCGACGCCGCCCATCCACATCGCGGCCGCTGCCTGGGGATCCTCGATTTGCTGGCCGATGACCTGCAATCCGGCCCGGTGCGCCTGATCGATGATCGTGCGCAGTTCGTCGCGCAGTTTCGGATCCGTATGGGCGCTGGCATAGCGGCTTGCCACGCGCAGGTAGCCGAGCGGCAGCTGGGTGAGCAAGGCGTCGGCTTCGCGTCCGGGCTCGAACTGGCTGAGGCAGAACTGCACGCCGGCCGGCATCAGCTGATGGCAGAAATCGCGCAGCGTGACGGTATGGATGAGCGCATCGGCCATGCGCAGGTCGATGACCAGCGAGGTGCCTTCGATGCCGCGCGCGGCCAGGGTTTCCAGCAGCCACTGTGCGTGCGATTCGCGTGCCAGCGTACGCGGCGATTGCGACACGAACAGGCGCAGTGACGGCCCTTTGGCCTGGCGCTCGGCGAGGACGTAGAGCGCGTGTTCGAGCACCCAGTGATCGATCTGGGCGATGCCGCCGGCCGATTCGGCCGCCGGGATGACTTGCGACGCGGGCAGCAGCGAGCCATCGGGCTGACGCATGCGCAACAGCACCTGGTACTGGGCCTGATCGCTGCCGGCGACGGCGACAATCGGTTGGTAGGCCAGTTCGAACTGGCCATCTTCCAGCGAGATGCGCGGCGCATCCTCGGCCTGTTGCGCCGGCACGTAGGCGGCGATGTTGTTGCCCTTCAGGCGTGCCTGCAGAACGGCGCGCTCGGTGGCTTCCAGCGCACTGCCGGCATCGTCGAAACCGAGCGACAGCCGCGCGTGGCCGACCGAGCAACGCAGATTGAGGTTGTCATCGCGTGCGGGGAACGTCTTGCCGCTGATGCCGTCGCGCAGGCGTTCGGCCTGGGCGTCCAGGGTGGACTCGTCCGCGCCGGTCGCCAGGCACAGGAAGCTGTTGTCGTTGAGCCGCGCAACCGGGCTGGGCGCCGCCACTTCGGCCAGACGACGGCCGGCCAGGTTCATCAGCTGCTCGAACACCGCATAGCCGTAGCGTTCGCGCAGGCTCAGCGCGCTGCCGATTTCGATGAAGAACAGGCCGCCGGTCTTGTCCGACTGCAGCGCCGTGCCCAACTGGTGCAGCAGGAACGTGCGCGTGGGCAGGCCGGTTTCGGTATTGAGCGTGGTGCGCGGCGCTGGCGTCGCGCGTTGCCGCGCGCGCTGGATGCGGTTGGAAACCGCGGCGATCAGGTGGCGCGGGCGGATCGGCTTGTTGAGGAAATCGTCGGCGCCGCTTTCCAGCACCTCGAACTGGCGCTCCGGGTCCGGGTCGCCGGTCAGGAACACGATGGGCAGGTGCAGGTACTCGGGCTGCTGGCGCAACAGCATGGTCAGCGACATGCCATCCTTGCCCGGCATGTGCAGGTCCATCAGCACCAGGTCGGGGCGGAAGCGGCGCATCGCGTCCAGCAGGCCGTCCGACTGCATCTGCACCTCGGCCTGCATGCCGGCGCCGTGCAGCACGCTCTGCGCGAACAGCGCCTGCCCGCGGTCGTCCTCGACGATCAGTACGCGGTACGGGGATTCGGGATCGACCGGCTCGGGGGCCTGGGGCGCGGCCGCGGCGGGCGCCTCCGTGGGCGGGGTGGCCGGCGCGGTGTCGACGGGGGGCTGCGGGAGGGAATTCATCGTGGGGGACTCTCCGG
>JAEZYE010000001.1 GCA_023419315.1 Pseudomonadota bacterium | reverse complement strand
AGGCGGCGATCACCCAGGAAATTTCCGAAATCGTCGGCGGCGCGGCGGCAGTCTGACGCGCGTAGTCACAAGAATTCATCTAGAGGAATGCAGCAATGAGTCAGGGCAAGATCGTTCAGATCATCGGCGCGGTGGTTGACGTCGAATTCCCGCGCAACGAAGTGCCGAAGGTGTACGACGCGCTGAAGGTCGACAACACCGCCATCACGCTGGAAGTGCAGCAGCAGCTCGGCGACGGCGTCGTGCGCACCATCGCCCTCGGTTCCACCGACGGCCTGAAGCGCAACCTGATCGCGAAGAACACCGGCCGCGCCATCGCGGTGCCGGTCGGCGCGGGCACGCTGGGCCGCATCATGGACGTGCTGGGCAACCCGATCGACGAGGCCGGCGACGTGCAGGCCAGCGACCATTGGGAAATCCACCGCGCTGCGCCGTCGTACGAAGATCAGTCCTCGGCCAACGAACTGCTTGAAACCGGCATCAAGGTCATCGACCTGATGTGCCCGTTCGCCAAGGGCGGCAAGGTCGGCCTGTTCGGCGGCGCCGGCGTGGGCAAGACCGTCAACATGATGGAACTGATCAACAACATCGCCAAGGCGCACTCGGGTCTGTCCGTGTTCGCTGGCGTGGGTGAGCGTACCCGCGAGGGCAACGACTTCTACCACGAGATGAAGGACTCCAACGTCCTGGACAAGGTGGCGATGGTGTACGGCCAGATGAACGAGCCGCCGGGCAACCGTCTGCGCGTCGCGCTGACCGGCCTGACCATGGCCGAGTACTTCCGTGACGAGAAGGACGCCTCGGGCAAGGGCAAGGACGTGCTGCTGTTCGTCGACAACATCTACCGCTACACGCTGGCCGGTACGGAAGTGTCGGCGCTGCTGGGCCGCATGCCGTCGGCCGTGGGCTACCAGCCGACGCTGGCCGAGGAAATGGGCGTTCTGCAGGAACGCATCACTTCGACCAAGTCCGGTTCGATCACCTCGATCCAGGCCGTCTACGTGCCCGCGGACGATCTGACTGACCCGTCGCCGGCCACCACGTTCGCCCACCTCGACGCCACCGTGGTGCTGTCGCGCAACATCGCTTCGCTGGGTATCTACCCGGCCGTGGATCCGCTGGACTCCACCAGCCGCCAGCTGGACCCGAACGTCATCGGCCACGAGCATTACGATACGGCGCGCCGCGTGCAGGCCACGCTGCAGAAGTACAAGGAACTGAAGGACATCATCGCCATCCTGGGCATGGATGAACTGTCCGAGGACGACAAGCTGGCCGTGTCGCGCGCGCGCAAGATCGAGCGCTTCTTCAGCCAGCCGTTCCACGTGGCCGAAGTGTTCACCGGCTCGCCCGGCAAGTACGTGTCGCTCAAGGACACCATCCGCGGCTTCAAGGCGATCTGCGACGGCGAGTATGACCACCTGCCGGAGCAGGCGTTCTACATGGTCGGCAGCATTGAAGAAGCCGTCGAGAAGGCCAAGAAGATTGGCGCCTGAGGGAGCCTGACACCATGAGCACCATTCGTTGCGACATCGTCAGTGCCGAGCAGGAAATCTTCCACGGCGAGGCCACTCTGGTCGTCGCGACGGGTGAACTCGGCGAACT
Source organism: Pseudomonadota bacterium (assembly GCA_023419315.1). GTDB lineage: Bacteria > Pseudomonadota > Gammaproteobacteria > Xanthomonadales > Xanthomonadaceae > Pseudoxanthomonas_A. The sequence continues at coordinate 28,594 of JAEZYE010000001.1, read as the reverse complement.
GGGCATCGCGCCCAAGCACGCGCCGCTGATCACCCGTCTCAAGCCCGGCAAGGTCGTCGTGACCCTGCCGAGCGGCGAACACCTGGATTTCGCGATCTCCGGCGGCATCCTCGAGGTGCAGCCGCAAGTGGTGACCGTGCTGGCCGATACCGCCATCCGCGCGCAGGACATCGACGAAGCGCAGGTCCGCAAAGCGAAGGAAGAGGCCGAACGCGTCCTGTCGCAGAAGGATCAGAAGATGAGCGCAGAGGAAGCCCAGGCCCAGCTGGCCATGAGCATCGCCCAGCTCAGCGCGCTGGAACGCCTGCGCAAGAACCTCAAGCACTGAGGAGAAGCGGCCGGCTTTCCGACCGCCATCCGAAAACGCCGGCCTCGCGCCGGCGTTTTTGTTTGCGCAGGAATTTTGTCTGGTGAGGTTGCCTGTCTTCAGCGATAGACGACATGCCGCCAGAGAAAGAACCCGAGTACGGCCAACGCTGCTTCCACCAGAGGCTTGGCACGCCAGGCCTGTTCGAGCCCGAGGCTGCCGGCGATCGCCGCGACCGACCAGGTACTCACGCACGTCAGCGCGAGCCAGACAACGACGAAGCGCAACCCGCGCCGCCATCCGAGTCGCGGCGCTCCGTCTTCCTTGGCGAAGGTCCAGCGACCGTTGAGCCAGAACCCCAGAAGCGCGCCGCCGATGCGGCCACACAGGTTGGACGGCGCCGCGGGAACGCCTCCGGCGGACAGCAGCACGAACACCAGCCAGTCCAGCAGCAGTTGCGCCAGACCGACGATGATGAAGCGGCTGCCCTGTCGGAGTGTGCTCATGTGCGCTGGCGTCAGGTGGCCGGACATCCTAGCCGTTGGCGTGCTGATGTGGACACGCGCCTGCACGAACATGGCGCGCCCGGCCTAGAATTGGACACGCATTGACGCTCAGGAACCTGCCATGACCCAACCTCTCCACGTCGTCATCCTGGCCGCCGGCGAAGGCAAGCGGATGAAGTCCGCGCTGCCCAAGGTGCTGCAACCGATCGCGGGCCAGCCAATGCTGGCGCACGTGATCGAAGCTGCACGCGGGCTGGATCCGGCGGGCATCCACGTGGTGTACGGCCATGGCGGCGACCAGGTGCAGGCCGCGTTCGCGGATCATGCCGGCTTGCAATGGGCGCATCAGGACAAGCAACTGGGCACGGGCCATGCGGTGGCGCAGGCGATGCCGCAAGTCCCGGACGCGGCGACGGTGCTGGTGCTCTACGGCGACGTGCCGCTGATTCGCACCGAAACGCTGCGCCAGTTGCTGGAAGCACCGGGCCGCCTGTCCGTGCTGGTGGCCGAACCGGAAGACCCGAGCGGCTATGGACGCATCGTCCGCAATGCGGAAGGTCGCGTCGCGGCCATCGTCGAGCACAAGGACGCCAGCGACGAAGAGCGCCGCATCCGCACGATCAACACCGGCATCATTGCCGCCGAGTCCACGGCATTGCGGCGTTGGCTGTCTTCGCTGTCGAACCAGAACTCGCAGGGCGAGTACTATCTGACCGACGTTTTCGCGTCGGCTGCCAGCGAATTCAGCGCGGCCGAAATGGTGCTGGTCGCGGATCCGATGGAAGCCGAGGGCGCGAACGATCCCTGGCAGCTCGGGCAGCTCGAGCGCGCCTATCAACTGCGTGCCGCACGCGCCTTGTGCATGCAGGGTGCCCGCGTGCTCGATCCGTCGCGCTTGGACATCCGCGGCAGCGTGCGCGTCGGTCGTGATGTCGAGATCGATGTCGACGTGATCCTTGAAGGGGATATCGAGCTCGGTGATGGCGTACGCATCGGCCCGTTCACCCGCCTGCGCGACGTCAAACTCGGAGCGGGCACGCTCGTGCGCGCGCACTGCGACATGGAAGGCGTGGTGGCCACCGATGGCGGTGCCCAGATCGGCCCGTATGCGCGACTGCGTCCCGGCACCGTGCTCGCGCGCGATGTGCACGTCGGCAATTTCGTCGAGACCAAGAAAATGACGCTCGGCGTCGGCAGCAAGGCCAACCATCTGAGCTATCTCGGCGATGCCTCGATCGGCAGTGGCGTCAACATCGGCGCCGGAACGATCACCTGCAACTACGACGGCGTGAACAAGTTCGTGACGACGATCGAGGACGGCGTGTTCGTCGGTTCCAATTCGTCGCTCGTCGCACCGGTTACGCTCGGCAGGGATGCCACCATCGGCGCAGGTTCGGTGATCACAAAGAATGCACCCGCCGAACAGCTGACGATCGCGCGGGGACGGCAAGCCAGCATCGCCGGCTGGCAGCGCCCGAAGAAGAAGTAACGCCAGACGAGGAAGGTCTGTCCGGAGGAGGTCACCGTTCTACGAAAGTGGGGCGCACCAGCTCATGTGAAGTCTCGATTGGCGGATTCATCACATGCCAGCCAAATTTGGAGAGGTGGGATGCAAATGTGTCGTAGATGGTGTCTGCTAGTCGTCGTCGCCGCGTTTGGATTGGTGGGCTTCGGAGGAAAATCCCGGCCTGCGATCAAGATGCTCACCCCCGTGAAGATCGAGTACGTCGACGAACTCATGGGGGTGCTGGAATTGCCCACGGATACGGTACGCGTTCCGGATAGCCAACTCATCGTGGCAGGCGATCACTACTCTGCTGGATCAATGCTGGTTGGCGGTCTTGTTGGTGCGCTCATCGACAGTGCGCGAAGTAACGTGATGTCCAAGCGTCTGCTCAGGGACAACCCGGAAATCCTGCATTTCCAGTTGAATGACCGTGCGCGTGAGATCACCCAGGCTCGGCTCGCTCAGATGCCCCCGGGGTCGGTCAACACATTTTCACCCGATGGCACGTCGCGCTTGCAGGTAAGGGTGACGGTGATCCTCAACTTCACCCACGACAAGACGTATGCACGGCCCTACGTATGGCTCAAGGCTGGCCTGGTCCCGGCAGGGATCAACCATGCAACTTGGCAGACCAACTACTTCGCGTCATGGGGACCGGCCCGACCCATGCAGGGCAACGGCAGCTGGTCGGCCGACGGTGGAACAGAATTGCGCCGCACCGTCGATATCGCGCTGCAGGAAGCGATCCATATCATGCTGATGGACGTATCCCAGCCTTTGCCCCGCGATCCTTCAACCATCCAGATCATCAAGATGGACTATCCGTATGATCGGGAGCCCATGAACTCAAAGGTATATCGTTTGGGCGAGGATGAGGACTTTGTGTACTTCATGCCGAAAGTGGGTGATACGTGGGGCAAGGCAGGGGTACATGCGGTCGACAAGTACATGCTGGAGTACTACACGAAGACAGGCCGCTTCGCGCCGGAGGCAGCGGATGCCTCTGCACCGGTTCGTGGCAGCTCGACACCATAGCCAGAGGCTCTGGATTCAGCTCATCTGTCGCAGTGCCCAGTTCTTTCAGTGTCATTGTCCAGCTTGATTGGCGGTGATCACATGGCTGGCGGTATGTATCAATAGAAGCGCAGACGCGGGTGTTCACGCACCTGCTTCCGGCAATTGCAGCGCCACGCAAAGGCCGCCGCCATCACGGTTGTGCAGTGAGAGGCGGCCACCGTGGGCTTCGACGATCTCGCGCGTCAGCGCCAGGCCGAGGCCGGTACCGTTGCGTTTGGTCGAGTAGAACGGAACCAGCGCGTTCTGCAGCACCGAATCATTCATGCCGCTGCCGCGGTCCATCACTTCGATGCGGATCCATTCTGGCAGCGGCGTCAGCTTCAGGACGACGCCATCGGCGGGCGATCCGGATTCGTGTGCGTTCTTCAGCAGGTTGAGCAGGGCCTGTTCGAGTTGTGCGGGGTCGATGCGGCTGACCGGATCGATCTCGGGCATGTCGAGCTGGAACCCGATCTGCCGCTGCAATCCCGCCAGATAGGTACGCCAGTGCACGGTCTGCAGCTGCGGCTGCGGCAATTTGGCAAAGCGCGCATAGCCGCGAATGAAGCCTTCCAGATGGCGCGCACGATCCTCGATGGTCGAGAAGATTTCTTCCAGCCGGTCATGCCGTCCGCGCCGCACCAGCTCACCGCCCGAATGCGCGAGCGATGCAATCGGCGCCAGAGAATTGTTCAACTCGTGGCTGATGACGCGGATGACCTTTTTCCAGGTCATTACTTCCTGCCGCCGCAATTCGCTGGTGAGCAGGCGCAGCAGCAACAGTTCATGCCTGCGACCGTTGAGGCGGAAATGCCGGCGCGCCAGGTGATACACCTGCTCTTCCTCATCGCTGCTGTCCTGCGCCACCGCGAACAGGCTGTCACCGCCGCGCGCGAGGGCTTCACGCATTTCAACTGGCGTCGCTTCAAGCAGCGTATCGAAATTCTGTCCTTCCAGTTTCCAACCGCCATGCAGCAACTTGCGTGCAGCCAGGTTGGCGAACACCACGCGCCGCACGCCATCGCCCCCGCTCGCCAGCAACAGCATCGCCACCGGTGTGTTCTGCACCATCGTGTCCAGCAGCAGTTCGCGTTGCACCAGGCCCTGCCGCTGCTCACGCAGGACATCGCCGAGTTCACTGTGCGAACGGACGAGATCGCCCAATTCGTCCGGGCTTTCCCAGTGGATGCCGAAGTTGTACTCGCCGTCGCGGTAGCTGTTGACGCTGCCCGACAGCGCACGGAACAGCGAGTTCATGGGAATCAGGGCGCGGTGCACGGCCAGCATCATCAGCGGCAATGCGATGGCGCCGGACACGAGCACCGCCATGCGCACATCGTCTAGCCACGCGTGCAGCAGCAACGGCAGCGCGATGGCGGCGGCCAGCGACGGCAACAGCCAGAGCAGCAACCGGCCGGCGAGCGAGCGACGAATCATTCGCGCGGGATGCCGTAACGATCCATGCGCCGATACAGCGCCTGCCGACTCAATCCCAGCTCGGCGGCCGCCTGCGCGATGACGCCGCCGGCACGCGCGAGCGCCGCTTCAACGCCCGCACGATCCGGCTCGTCGTGTGACACGGCGCGGGTCGGCGCAGGCCTGGGCAGGTTCAGATCCGTCGCCTCGATGCGCGGACCTTGCGCGAGCAATCCGGCGCGTTGCATCACGTTGCGCAGCTCGCGCACGTTGCCGGGCCACGCGTGCCGAAGCAGTGCATTGCGCGCCGAATCGCCGATGGGCTTGTCGGCGGGCCGGAAATGTTCGGCCAGCGGAAGGATGTCGCCCGGGCGATCCGCCAGCGGAGGCAGATTGAGCTCGATGGCGTTGAGCCGGTAATACAGATCCTCGCGGAAACTTCCCTCGCGGATCATCGTGGGAAGATCCGCATTGGTGGCGCTGATCACGCGTACGCGGACATGGCGTTCGCGATTGGAACCCAGGCGCTCGAAGCGTCCGGTTTCGAGAACGCGCAACAGCTTCATCTGGCCGGCGAGCGGGAGATTTCCGATTTCGTCGAGGAACAGCGTGCCGCCATCGGCAGCTTCGAACTTGCCTTCGCGCGCCTTGTTCGCCCCGGTATACGCGCCGGCATCGGCGCCGAAGAGTTCGGCCTCGATCAGTTCGGCCGGCAGCGCGCCGCAGTTGAGCGTGACGAACGGTCCGCTGCGCACGTTGGAGTTGGTCTGGATGATCTCGGCAATGCGCTCCTTGCCACTGCCGTTCGGACCGGTGATCAGTACCGGAAGATCCGAGCGCGCGACCTGGCAGGCCAACGCGATCATGCGCTCGCTTGCCGGATCTTCGAATACCAGGCCACGCAGATCGTATTTCTCCGCAAGCGCTTCGCGACTGCGGCGCTCGCGGCTGCGCCGGCGCTCCAGTTCGCTGCGGACTTCCGACAGCTCGATGAGGTTGTTGACCGTCGCCAGCAGTTTGCGGTCGTCCCACGGCTTGCCGACGTAGTCCACCGCGCCGGCCTTGATCAGGTTCACTGCGGTTTCCAGATGCGTCCATGCGGTCAGCAGGATCACGGGCAAGTCCGGATGACGATCGCGGATAGCGGCGAACAGCGCTTCGCCCTCCGCGCCGGAGGTGGTGTCGGCGGTGAAGTTCATGTCCTGGATGACGAGATCCACCGGCTCCTGCTTGAGCAGGGCCAGGCCTGCTTCCGGTGATTCGGCATGCAGTGTGTGGATGTCGTGCAGCGAGAAGAGAACTTCCAGCGCCGTGCTGACGGCGGGGTTGTCGTCGATGACGAGAATGGTCGGCATCGCTATAGCCTAACCCAGCGGCCGCGGGTGACATGGTCCGGCTCCACGTCCGCGGCGCGACGCGCCGGGCCACTGGCGGCCACTTGGGTGGCGACGAGAACGGCGGCCGCCAGCAGCAGCCAGACCCAGGGTGCGTGGTGGTCTGCAAGCGGCGATGGCCACCAGGGCGTCCCGTGATAGAACACCAATGCGAGCAGCAGTCCGAGCACCGAAATCCGCAAGTGATCCCGGCGCACCGCACGACGGATCTGCGTGCGGGTCGCGCCGACGGCGCGATGCAGGCCGATGCGCACCAGGCTTTGCTGGATCCACAGATGTCCCGCCGCAGCCAGGCTGAGCAGCGTCATCGCCCACCAGCCGAGTGCACAGATGGCGCTGGTCCAGGCCCAGCGCCGCTCGCGCGAAAGCGAATCGAGGCGAAGTCCGGCCAGCGGCACGGGTGCGGCAATCGCCAGGTCCGGGTAGTGATGCGCCAACGCATGATGCACGCGGCCCGGTGCGGATTCGATGGCCTCGCCATCGACGCGAATCAGGTAGCGCGCCCAGGCGGCGTCATCGGGGCGCAGCGGCAACACCAGTGAACTGTCCGGATCCGCGTGAACGCTGGCGCTGCCCCGGGGCTGTGGAACGGCTTCAACGACACCGACGATGCGCAGCATCCGCTTGCCGTAGCCGTACAGCGGTCGTCCTACTGCGGAGCTGCCGGGATACAGGCGCTCGGCAAGCCCGCGCGTCACCAGCACCGGCCAACTCTTTCCGGAGCGTGTGGCCTGCGCGGCGGCTTCATATTCATGGGAACGGAGTGCGCGACCTTCGGTCACCCGCAGACCCAGTGTCGAAAGCAGGGATTCATCGCCGAAATAGACCGATGTCACCGAGGTTCTATCCATGCGCGTGCGCGCCGCCAGGCGTGTGTTCCAGGACGCCATTCCATAGGGTGTCTGATTGACGGCACTCGCGCCGACTACGCCTTCGATGCTGTGCAGTTGCCTCACGATGTCGGGCGGTTGCACGCGTCCGCTGGCGGCGCGTCCCAGCGGCTCCACCACGAACAGCGTGGATTCGCCGATGCCGCTGGGCGTCGCGACGGCTTCGCGGTAGCGCTGGATGCACTGCCAGGCCAGCACGCACAGCAGGACACCGATGGCCAACTCCACGACCAGCAGGCATGACATCCCGCGGTGCGGATTGAACAGCGCTGCGGGCGGGCGGAGGTCCATCCAAGGCTCCGGGAACGAGGCTCCGCCACCGTGTCGATGGCGGAGCGTGGAGAAGCGATCAGGCGCTGCGGGTCGCCACGGCCGGTGGCACCGACGCCGCGCGCATCGCGGGTCCCAGCACCGAGATCTGGCCGAGCAGCCACAGCAGCACCGCGCCCACGGGCAGGTAATACAGCGGCAGTCGCGGAAGTTCATAGCGACCCATCAGCATCTGGTTGATGCCGTAGGCCAGCGCCATTCCGATCACGATGCCAAGCGATGCCAGCAGGAAGTTCTCGGTCTGGAAGTAGCGCAGGATCTGGCGGCGTGTGGCGCCGAGCGCGCGGCGCACGCCAATCTGCTTGGAACGCTGCTGCACCCAGAAGCTGGCCAGGCCGACGATGCCGAGCGCGGTGACGATCAACAGCGCGACGCACACGGCCACCAGCAACCAGGCCATCGAGCGATCCTGCCGATAGAAGTTGTTGCGCAGTTCTTCCATCGTCTGCTGCTCGAGGATGATGCGGTTGGCGCTGTTCTTCTGCAGCACGTCCGCTGCCGCCTTCAGCACTTCACTGCGGCGCTCGGGATCGGTGCGCAGCAGATAGTTGCCGCCGACGCTGAAGGGAATGTTGACCGGAAGCATCATCGAGTACTCGTAGGCCGTCGGCCCGCCCTGTTCGTTCGGGCGCACCAGATGATCGACGATGCCGACGATCTTGATCGGTTCCTCGCCCCAGCTGTAGATGCTCTTGCCCAGCGCGTCCTCGTTCGGGAACAGCTTCTGCGCCATGGTGCGGGTGATGATTACGGCGGGGATGTTGCCTTCGGAATCCGCACCCTGCAGCGCATCCCATTCGATGAACTCGTCGCTGGTGAAACGGCGGCCGGAGACCAGTGACAGGTCCAGCGTGTCCAGCAGCTGCTCGTCACCGAGATAGACGGTGGCGTTGAGCGTGGGGTGTGTCTGATCCTGGGTCAGGTTGACCGAACTGTTCCAGGAACTGTTGCCGAAGGTCACCTGATTGACCGCAGAGGCATGCTTCACGCCGGGAATCGCACGCAATGCGGCGAGATCGGTCTTGGTCAATGCCGCGGCATTGTCGTCGCGGCCGATGCCGGCAATCTGGACACGCACGATGCCCTGTTCGTCGAGGCCGCTGACGCGATCCATGCGTTCCAGGCGTCCGTTGATGAGGAACAGCGCGTTGCAGATGATCGCGCAGCTCAACGCGATCTCGATGACGATGAGCGCTGCGGCCGTCTTGTGGCGGCGCAACGCGGTGAGGATGGGGCGGATTTCCATGGTCAGGCTCCTGGCAGATGCCGGTCTGGCCGCGAAGGCTGCGCGAGAGAGAGCAGTGCGCAAGCTTCGCGACCGGTCCGGCCGCAGATCATTGGGTTTTCAGCTGGATGGCGGGTGTGACCTGGCAGGCGCGCCACGCGGGCAGCAAGCCGGCCAGCACGCTGGACACGATGGCCAGCACGAACGTGGTCAACAGCATCAGCGGATCCAGATGCGCCAGTTCGGCATAGCTGGCCGGCTGCTGCCGCACCGCCCACAGGCCGAGCAGCGACAGTCCCAGGCCCAGCACGCCGCCAGCCAGACCGATGGTGCCGGCCTCCACCAGCGCCTGCATGAAGATCGCGCGCTTCGATGCACCCAATGCACGGCGTACACCGATCTCGCTGCTGCGCCGCATGAACTTCGCCAGCAGCAGGCCGACCGTGTTGATCAGGCACACGAGCAGGAAGCCGAAGGCCAGCCACGTCTGCAGGCGGACGTCGTTCGGCACGACGCGCTTGAAGTCCAGCCATTCCATGATGCTGCGCAGGCGCACGTTGGTCGGCCGTTCGAAACGGCCCGCACGGCGCTGCTGATCCGAGTAGTTCACCAGGTACTGGCGATACGCATCGGCCTTCGCCGGAGTGTCGAGCTGCGCCCAGTACTGGATCCAGACGCATGGCGCGTTGACGCCCATCTCGTCGCCTTCGCTGTCGCCCCAGCAGTTCATCGATCCATTGCGCCCCAGCTTCAGGCCAATCGCGGTGGAGAACGGCAGGAACACCTGCTCCACTTCACCGTAGCGATCGCTGTTGAGATCGTAGAAGCGCGGCGTCATCCGCCAGTGCTTGAGCACGCCGACAATGCGGAACTCGTTCTGATCGATGCGAATCGACTTGCCGACGCTGTTGCCACCGTCGAAGAGTTTCTCGTTCAACTCCTTGGAGATGATCGCCACCCGCGCCTCGCCCTGATCCTCCTTGGCGGTCCATGGATTGCCATAGGCCAGCGGCGCGTCGAACATCGTGAAGAAGTCGGCCGAGGTGTAGCGCGCATCCACGACGAACGGCGCCAATCCCTGCTTGTCCGGTTCGATGCTGAGGCCGCCGCCGGTCATCATGGCCTGGCGATCCGCTTTCTTCTCGCGCAGCAGCTGCTCGGCGTCGAAGCGCGTCACCTGCTCTTCCGGCTCCTCGCCGGCGACGTAGCCGTCCATGCTCTGCGGATCCATCTGCACGTAGAACAGTGTCTGGCTGCGGCCGGGAAGCGGATCACCGGACAGGATGTAGAACACGGTCAGCGTGGTCATGCTGGCGCCGATGCCGAGCGCAATCGCCAGCACCATCAGCGAGGTCAGCACCTTGTTGCGCTTGAAGCTGCGCAGCGCCAACTGGAAGTAGTAGCCGAACATGGGCGCCTCCTCAGGCCTGGGCGAGGTTGACGTCGAGGCCGACGCTGGAAATCAGCCGGGGTTCGTTGGTCAGGTCGGTCGCGGCGCCGTCGACGATGTGCACGTTGCGCTGCGCACGCGCGGCCAGCTCGGGATCGTGGGTGACCATGATGATCGTGGTGCCCTGCGTGTTGATTTCCTCCAGCAGTTCCATCACGCCGCGCGCCATCTGCGAATCGAGGTTGCCGGTCGGTTCGTCCGCCAGCAGCAGGCGCGGCGTTCCCGCCAGCGCGCGCGCGATCGCGGCGCGCTGCTGCTGTCCACCGGAAAGCTCGGAGGGGTAGTGGCGCATGCGCGAACCCAGGCCGACCCGCGTCAGCGCATCTTCGATGCGCTTGCGCCGCTCGGCCGCGCTCATGCCGCGATAGCGCAGCGGCACGTCCACGTTGTCGAAGAGGTTCAGATCCGGAATCAGGTTGAAGCTCTGGAAGATGAAACCGATCTTCTGGTTGCGCAGCTGCGAGCGTGCGTCATCGGACAGGCCGCTGACGTCCTGGCCATCGAGCTGGTACGTGCCGCCAGTGAATGTCTCCAGCAGGCCGGCGATGTTGAGGAACGTGGTCTTGCCGGAACCCGACGGACCGGTCACCGCGACGAACTCGCCCTCGCGGACGTGCAGATCGAGGGAACGCAGTGCGTGCGTTTCCACCTGGGAAGTGCGATAGACCTTGGAGACCGAGCGCATGTCGAGCATGGATTGTTCCTCTGGAAGCCGTTGGATTGCGTTGGATGTGGGAAAGGGCGATCGGGTTGCGACCGCGATCAGTTGATCGAAACCTTTTCTGCGTCGCCGAACTGATCGCTGCCGGAGATCACGACGCGATCGCCCGCCTGCAGGCCGCCCAGCACTTCGATGTTGCTCAGGCTGCTCACGCCCAGCTGCACCGGACGCTTCACTGCGGTGCTGCCATCCATGACGTAGGCATGGCGGCCACCGGACTGATCGACGAAGGGGCCGCGCTCGACCATCAGCACGTTGCGGCGCGTATCCATCAGGATGCGTGCGCTCAGGCGCTGGCTCTGGCGCAGGCCGGGCGGCTGCTTGTCCTTGAAGCGGATGCGCGCATTGACTTCGCCGTTCACCACCTCGGGCGACACCGCCGACACCTCGCCTTCATACGGCTGGCCGCTGCTGGTCAGCTGGGCAGGCATGCCGATGGCGAGATCGCGGGCGAAGCTTTCCGGTACGCGGATTTCCACTTCGAATTTCGACAGATCCACCACGCTCATCACCGGCGCGTTGATCGCCACGTTGGAGCGCTGCACGGCCTGCACCTGGCCGACCTGGCCATCGAAGGGCGATCGCAGGGTCAGCGCGTCCACCTGGCGCTGGATCTCGGCGACGATGGCGCGCTGGCGCTCGGCCAGCAGTTGCTTGTTGCGCGCATCGAGCGTGGCGCCCTGGCCCTGCAGACCGGCGTCCTTGCGCGCATGTTCCAGCGCGATCTCGGTCTTCTTCAGTTCGTCCTGCGCCTTGGCGACGTCGATTTTCGGCACGGCGCCGCCGTCGAAGCCTTGCTGGTAGCGCTGCAGATCGCGCTCGGCGGCCACGCGATCCACCTCGGCCTGGTCCAGCAGCTTGCGGGCGTTGGCGCGGGTGACCGTCGCATCCAGCGTCGCGCGGCTGGACTCGGCTTCCAGGCCGGCCAGCGTCGCCTGCTCCTGCGCCAGCTTGCTGCGCAGTTCCGGGCTGTCGATCTCGGCGAGCACCTGGCCTTGCTTGACCCGGTCACCGGCGACGACCTTCAGCGTGACCACGCCGCCGGCAATCGCGTAGAGGGTGGGGCTGTTGGAGGCGATGACGCGTCCATCGGCGGCGATGTCGCGAACCAGGTCGCCGCGCTTCACTTCGGCAATGCGGACGCGCGAGGCATCGAAGGAGCGTGCGCCCCCCAGCCAGCCGCGCACCGCGAAGACGATGCACAGCAGCAGGAGCAGTGCGCCGCCGACCGGCAGCAGCCAGCGTTTCCATGCAGGCGGCACGCGGCCCGTGTTCGGCGTGCTGAGGGGGCGGTCTTGCGCGGAGGTGTCCCGAATCATCGACGGCATGCGTTCTAGGAAGAGTCCCATCCGTGAAAGCAGAACGCGTGCCAATCGCAAGTGTTTGATTGCGAAAGGGACAGGGGGGCCTGGACAGTGTCCGGGTGTCCGCTCGGACAACGTGCGGACACACCGCCGTCCGGGGGCGGACGGTAGAATTTCGAGCAGCCAAACCAACGAAGGATGGATGACAGCCTATGTGCGGCATTGTGGGGGCGATCGCTGATCGCGACGTGGTACCGGTACTGATCGAAGGGCTCAAGCGACTGGAATACCGCGGTTATGACTCGGCCGGCATCGCCGTGGTCGAGCAGAGCGATGTCCGCCGCGTGCGCCGCACCGGCCGCGTTTCGGAGATGGAGTCGGCCGCCGCCGCGGAAGGCTTCAATGCCAGCCTGGGCATCGGCCACACGCGCTGGGCTACGCACGGCGGGGTCACCGAAGCCAACGCGCACCCGCACATCAGCCACGGCGTGGCGCTGGTGCACAACGGCATCATCGAGAACCATGAAGAGCAGCGCGAGAAGCTGCGCGCGCTCGGCTACGAGTTCGAATCGCAGACCGACACCGAAGTCATCGCGCACCTGATGCATTACCACCTCAAGGGTGGCGACGATCTGTTGTCGGCGTTGCAACGCACCGTCAAGGAGCTGACCGGCGCGTATGCACTGGCGGTCGTAAGCCGCAAGGAACCCGATCGCATGGTCTGCGCGCGCATGGGCTGCCCGCTGCTGATCGGTCTGGGCGAAGGCGAGAACTTCATCGCCTCCGATGTTTCCGCCATCGTGCAGGCGACGCGCCGCGTGATCTTCCTGGAAGAAGGCGATACCGCTGAAGTGACCCGCAGCGCGGTCAAGGTGTTCGACGCGCACGATCAACCGATCCAGCGCGACGTGCACGTGTCCGATGTCTCCCTTGCCTCGCTGGAGCTGGGCCCGTACCGCCACTTCATGCAGAAGGAAATCCACGAGCAGCCGCGCGCGATCGCCGACACCATCGAAGCGGTCATCGACGGTGGGTTCCTGCCGACGCTGTTCGGCGAGAACGCCGAAGCCGTGCTGCGCGACATCGAAGGCGTGCAGATCCTCGCCTGCGGCACCAGCTATTACGCCGGCCTGACCGCGCGCTACTGGATCGAAGCGATCGCCGGGCTGCCGTGCAGCGTGGAAATCGCCAGCGAGTACCGCTATCGCGCCGCTTACGCGAATCCGAAACATCTCGTCGTGACGATCTCCCAGTCCGGCGAAACACTCGACACGATGGAAGCGCTCAAGTACGCCAAGTCGCTTGGCCACGCGCACACGCTGTCCATCTGCAATGTGCCGGAGAGTGCGATTCCGCGTGCCAGCGAACTGGTGTGCTACACGCGCGCCGGCGCCGAGATCGGCGTGGCCTCGACGAAGGCGTTCACCACGCAGCTGGCTGCGCTGTTCCAGTTGACGGTCGTGCTGGGCAAGCTGCACGGCAACGTGACGCCCGAAGAAGAGGCCGGCTATCTGGAGGAACTGCGCTTCCTGCCGGGCAGCGTACAGCACGCGCTGAACCTCGAACCGCAGATCGCCGTGTGGGCCGAACGCTTCGCGCCGAAGTCCGACGCGCTGTTCCTCGGCCGCGGCCTGCATTACCCGATTGCGCTGGAAGGCGCGTTGAAGCTCAAGGAAATTTCATACATCCACGCCGAAGCGTATCCGGCCGGTGAGCTCAAGCACGGCCCGCTTGCGCTGGTCGATGCCGACATGCCCGTCGTCGTCATCGCGCCGAACGACAAGTTGCTGGAAAAGGTGAAGTCGAACATGCAGGAAGTCCGCGCACGCGGCGGCGAACTGTTCGTCTTCGCCGATCAGGACAGCAACTTCACCGAGTCCGAAGGCGTGCACGTCATCCGCACGCCGCGCCACACCGGCTTACTCAGCCCCGTCGTGCACACGATTCCTGTGCAGTTGCTCGCGTACCACACGGCGCTGGCGCGCGGCACCGATGTCGACAAGCCCCGCAACCTCGCCAAATCGGTGACGGTGGAATGACAGAACAAGGGCCGCGCAAGCGGCCTTTGTTTTCCGGGCCGACGCAACGGGAAGCGGCTATTGCAGGTCCAGTTGGGTCCAGCGCCCGTTGTAGAGAAAACGCGCACGGCGGCCGGCGTGATAGAAGGTCACCCGGGTCTGCCCCAGTTCCTCGCCGGTGCCACGTTCGCACAGCACGCTGATCTGCTCGCGATCCATCAGCGCGCGGAACTGCTCCGCTTCCAGTTGCAATGCGCGGGCAACGAGCGTGCCGTCGATCTCGATCGGGTTGCGGGCATCGGGCTGGGCGCGCATTCGGAATCCTCCACGAAATGCGCAGCGAAACAGCGATGCGCGGCGGGATTTTCACGCATCACGATGCGTGCCGGCTTTGACGCAGGTCATGCGCACGCCGCTTGCCGGGATCACGGCGAGCCCATTCGGCGCCGAAGTTGGCGCGTGGCCTTCCTCGTCATCTCGCCCCTGCGGATTGCCTTCCTCTGCAATCCGCTCGATCTCTGCCCGCCATCCGCGCGCGGTGGTCGCAGGTACGGCGCGGCGCATGTCCCGGCATTGAAAGCTTGGAAGCCATCGCCGGGTCCGGAAATGCTGGCAACGGCGGCGCGCCTCGACGGTTGCACGCCCCGGCCACGGTTCCGCCGACGTCTGGCAGCCCGGAGACGGTTGGGCCTGCCGTTCGTCGGCACGGTCGACAAGGCTGTTGATCTACTGTGTGACGCAATGTAACGTGCGTCAAAATGTACGGGGTGAAGCATGGTGGAGATACGCGAAGGTGCGGCAGCCAAGCTGGAGCTGGAACTCCGGCGCGGCGTGCTGGTGCTGGCGGTGCTCTCGCAGCTGCGGGAAGTGCAGTACGGCTATTCGCTGCGGCAGGAACTGGCGCGCCAGGGGATGGCCATCGAGGAAGGCACGCTCTATCCGCTGCTGCGACGGCTCGAGAGCCAGGGGCTGCTCGCCTCGGAATGGCGCATCGAAGACGGGCCACCCCGGCGCTACTACCGGTTGAACGACGCAGGCGAGGCGCTGCTCGCCGATCTGACGGCTTCGTGGGAATCCCTTGTGGGCACGATGGCCGGCCTTCTGGAAGGGAGCACGCCATGAATCCGAATGACGTCATCGATACCTACATCGACGATGTGACGCGCCGGTTGCCCGCCGGCGACCGCAATGGAATTGCTCTGGAACTGCGCGGCCTGCTGGCGGAAATGCTGGACGATCGCGCCGCCACCGCCGGCCGTCCCGCCGATGACGCCATGGTGATGGACCTGCTGCGCGGGTTCGGCACGCCGGCGCAGGTGGCCGCGCGCTATCGAACGCCGGGCGAGGTCATCATCCCGCCGGAGCAGACGCGCACCTTCGCACTGTTGTCGGTGATCGGCATGCTGCTGCAATGGGCGTTGACCCTGCCGCGTGTGTTCACCGGAGAGCAGCCGATCGTGGCGTGGTGGTTCGGCGCCGGGCTGGGCGCATTCTGGTGGCCGGGATTCCTGGTCACGATGGCGTTGCTCGGCCTCGCATTCCGCCGACTGCGCTCCGCGCCGCCGGTGATCACGCCGCGCCAGATCGACGCGGATCGCGTTCACCGTGGCGCGCTTGCCTTCGGTCTGGCGGGAGCCGCGTTCGGCACCGCGCTGATGATCAGCCTGCCGTGGCTGGCGCCCGCATTGCCCGGGCCTTTGCCGCAGATACTCGCGTTCGATCCCGAGTTCCTGCGTGTCCGCGCATGGCCGGTGGTGATCCTCTGGGCCGGCTCGATTGCAACGCTGGTCGCGGCGCTGCGCCAGGGCCGCTGGACGCCGGCACTGCGCCGTTGGGGCCTGATCCTCAACGCGGGATTCCTGGTCCTGCTGACGTGGTGGCTGGTGGGTGGAAGCATCTTCCAGGCCTCGGCGACAGATGCCGGCGCGCGCGTGGCGCTCGGGCTGGTGATGGTGTTCATCGCCATCGACGTGGCGATCACCTGGCGACGCCGGCTGCGCGCGCCGCGACTGCCGGACCCGGCGCGCTGAAGTCGGCGCTTCAGCCCAGCCAGAGATTTTCGAGGCGGCGGAATCCCCATTTCGATGGGGACTCCACGTCGGTGATGCGCTCGGTGCAGCCACTGGCGGCCAGATCGATGTCGTGGTTCAACACATGGCTGCGCGACTTGATGGAATAGAACACGCGCACCTTCGGCTGCGCCAGCGTATGCGCGCCCTGTTCGATCACGACCGCCAGTCGCTCGCTCGAAAGCCGGACCAGCGAGCCGATGGGATAGATGCCCAGGCTGCGCACCAGCGCCTTGAACACGTCGGTATCGAAGTGCCCTTGCCAGGAGGCCAT
The DNA here is from genome assembly GCA_023419315.1 of Pseudomonadota bacterium. Taxonomy (GTDB): domain Bacteria; phylum Pseudomonadota; class Gammaproteobacteria; order Xanthomonadales; family Xanthomonadaceae; genus Pseudoxanthomonas_A. Next base: position 12,127 of record JAEZYE010000001.1, on the reverse strand, counting down.
GCGACGCAGTGATTCGGCCGGGTCCCAGCCCGGCTTGTAGGGTCGGTTCGACGTAACCGCGTCGTAGACATCGCACACCGCGCTCATCCGCGTGAGCAGGGGAATGCCTTCCTGATCGAGTGCGTCGGGATAGCCGGCGCCATCCATGCGTTCGTGGTGATGGCGGACCATGTGGAGCACCGCGCGGTTCTCCACGCCGCTCTCGCGCAGCAGCTGTTCGCCCTCGGCCGGATGCGTGCGCACGATCCGGAACTCGTCGTCACTCAACCGGCCCGGCTTGTTGAGGATTGCCAGCGGCATGCGCGCCTTGCCGAGGTCGTGCAGCAATCCGCCCATCGCGGCTTCGCGGCGGGCTTCCTCCGGAAGGCCGAGTTCGCGTGCCAGGGCCACCATCAGCGCGCTGACAGCAACCGAATGCAGATAGGTGTAATCGTCGGCGGTCTTCAACCGCGCCACGCTGACCAGCGCTCCGGGATGCCGCATCACCGACGCGCTGATCTCCATGGCCAGCGGCACCGCGGCATCGACATCGAGTGCGCGACCCATGCGCGCTTCGCGGAACATCGATTCGACTACGTCCCGTCCTTCGGCACAGATGCGTCGCGCGCGGGCCACCTCGGCGGCGAAGCCCACCCATTCCATCCGTGCGGTGGAGGAAGGGTCGGCGGCCGCAGGGCGCGCTGCGGCCGGCGGCGCATCGTCAACGGCTTGCGCGGAGGCGCCGGCGTCCGCGCCGGCCACGTCATGACCGCGCCGGGCGTCGATGTCCACGTGTTCGACATGACTGTGCTGGAGCAGCGCCACGTCATCGGCATCGACCACGAACGATTTGCGCCAGAACGGATGCTTCAGCCAGGAACCGTGCAGGCGCAGCACGAACATGCCCGGACGCAACTGCTGCACGTGGATGGTCTTCTGCATCTGCAAACCCGTTCTGCGCCGCTTCGCGTCACGCCCCGTCGCCAGGTGCGCTCCCGGATCGGATATCGGCGTTGCGCCCGGCGCCTTGACCGGTCACGGGGCGGGAAAACCGCCTTCCCGATGAACGGCGCCCGCGAACCGCCACACGGAATGACCGTGTCCGCCCCTCCACAGCGTTCGCAGGAACAAAGCCACCGGCGGAAGGGCGTGGCGTACACAGGGACTGACGGCATGGGTACGGTTTCGGATTTCAATGCATTCCGGCAACGCAAGGCGGAGCACGGTGGCAGCGTGATCCGCACGTCCGCGTTCGGCTTCAGCATCGATGCGTGCTTCCTTCCGTGGCAGGCCATCGCCGAGATCCAGTTGCATGGCGGCGCGACCGGCGATGCCGATTGGCGATTGCAGTTCAGCGGCGGCGGACGCTGCCTGGTCGCCGGGATCGGCCAACCGGGGTTCGAAGCACTCGAGCGCGCGATGGTCACGATCTTTCCCGCGACGGCCGACTGGCGCGAGCGCCGGCATCTGGCCCGATGCGATGAGCCGCTGTGGCTGCATCCGGTCCCCGCGCCCGCCCCGTAAGCCGACATCGCTCTCGACGGATCCCGATCCGGCGGGTGCCCGCGACGCGAACATCCGCGTGAAGGAAATCGCCCCGATCCGGCTGCCCGGTTGAAGCAGTCGCAGGCCGGGTGAAAGACCGGCAGCGTCCGCGCCACGCGCAAGGACCGCGGGCGTCGACCCTTCCGCCCACCGCTGAAATCCGTTGCGTCTTCTACAATGCGCCGGTAGCAACAAGTGCGACGGCAACGCGCCAGACTGGACGCATGCGCAAGATCATCCACATCGACATGGACGCGTTCTACGCGTCGGTGGAACAGCGCGACGACCCCGCGCTGCGCGGCAAGCCGGTGGTCGTCGCGTGGCGCGGCGCGCGTTCGGTGGTGTGCGCGGCTTCGTACGAAGCGCGCAAGTTCGGCGTGCGTTCGGCGATGCCGGCAATGCGCGCCGAGCGCCTCTGTCCGCAGGCGATTTTCGTGCCGCCGGATTTCGTCCGCTACAAGGCGGTATCGCGCCAGGTGCGCGACATCTTCCTGCGTCAAACCGATCAGGTGGAGCCGCTGTCGCTGGACGAAGCCTATCTCGACGTGACCACGCCGAAGACCGATCTGCCGTCGGCCACGGCGATTGCCGAAGTCATCCGCACGCAGATACGCGATGAAACCGGGTTGACGGCTTCGGCGGGCGTCGCGCCGAACAAGTTCCTCGCCAAGATTGCGTCGGACTGGCGCAAGCCCGATGGACTGTTCGTCGTGCGCCCGCATCAGGTCGAAGCCTTCCTCACGCCGCTGCCGGTCGAGCGCATTCCCGGCGTGGGCAAGGTCATGCTCGGCAAGTTGCATGCGATCGACATCCGCACCGTCGGCGATCTGCGCCAGTGGTCGCAGCAGGATCTGGCGCAGAGATTCGGCAGTTTCGGTGAAAGCCTGTACCGGCGCGCGCGCGGCATCGACGAGCGCCCGGTGGAACCGGATCAACCGGTGCAATCGATTTCGTCGGAGGATACGTTCGCGCAGGACGTGCCACTGTCTGCGCTGGATGACGCCATCACACGGCTCGCCGACAAGACCTGGCAGGCCACGCGCAAGACCGATCGCATCGGTCGCACGGTAGTGCTGAAACTGAAGACGGCGCAGTTCCGCATCCTGACCCGCAGTTTTACGCCGGAAGCACCGCCGTCATCGCGCGACGAGTTCACGGCGATCGCGCTGGCGCTTCGTGATCGCGTCGCGCTGCCGCCGGACACGCTGTACCGGCTGGTCGGTGTCGGGCTGTCGGGCTTCTGCGAGCGCGATGAAGTGCGTCTGCAGTCGGATCTGTTCGCCACGGAAGCGGCGCCGGAAGAAGGCGCCGCCTGAGTCCCCTTTCCACGGCGGAGAGGGGACCGAGACCGCGGGAAAATCAGCGCGGCTGGTAACGCAGGCTCACGCCATACTCGCGGCCGGGCTGGTTGTACCAGGCCACCGTCTCGTAGTGGCGATCGAACACGTTGTCGACCTTGGCCTGCAGCGTCCACGCCGGAGAAAGCGCGTATTCGATGCGCAGATCCGTGGTGGCGAATCCGCCCAGCCGGGTGCTGTTGGCTACTTCATCAAACCGGTAGCCGGCGCCGTTCACGGTAAGGCCGATGCGCGCATTGCCGAAGCTGCGATCCACGTCGACGCGGCCCGTCGTCTTGGCGCGGCGCGGCAGCAGGTGATCGTAGTTGCTGCCCGGCGTGTGGTTGCGCGGATCCGTGTAGCTCAGTTCCGCCGACAGATCCCAGCCGGCCACGTTCAGATCGCCGGTCAGTTCAGCGCCGCGGATGCGCGCCTTCTCGATCTGGATCATCTTCCACGAGCCGCCGTCATAGGTGATCAGGTGATCGATGCGGGTCTCGTACAGATCCAGACCCCAGCGCCAGGCGTCGCCGGACTGCGCGATGCCGATGTTGAGACTCTCGGATTCTTCCGGCTCCAGTTCGTCGTTGCCGCTCCAGGGGTCGTAGAGATCGCTGAAGGTCGGCGCCTTGAAGCCGGTGCCGTAGGTGGCGCTGAGCTTGAAGCCGTGGCCGAGCTTCATGCCCCAGCCGACATTGCCGGTGGTGTGGTTGCCGAACTGCTCGTTGTCGTCGTTGCGCACACTGGCCTGCACCTGGTGTGCGCCGAACGTGCCCTGGTACTGCACGAAGCCGGCGAGATTGCGGCGGCTGTCCATGTCGTACGCGGTGCTGCTGTCGAGATGATCGATGTACCAGTCGGTGCCGACGCTGAGCAGTTGACCCTCACCGACGCCGATGTCCGCCTGCGCCGATGCGGTATTGCGATGCGTGTTGTTCGTGCTGCCCCACGATCCATTGCTGTAGTTGTCGGCTTCGTTGTCGGTGCGGCCGGCATTGAACGTCAGCGCGAAACGCGTGTTCGGCACGTAGCGAAGCTTGCCGCTGATCACCTGCTGCACGCTTTCGGTGTAGTTGTAGAAGCCGTCGTACTGCGTCGCGCCTTCGGCACGCAGCGCGCTGGCTTCGGCGGTCAGCGTGTCGGTGAGCGCGTAGCCGCCGCGCAGGCTGGCCGATACGTTGCGATAGCCATCGCGATCCGGCTCATCCGCATAGCAGCCCTTGAACAAGGTGGCCGAACCACGGCAGGCGTTGATGCCATCGGTGCGCTGGTATGACGCGTCGGCGCCGAACCAGCCGCGCTCACCGCCCCCACCGAAGCCGGCGCTGGCCTGCCGCAGGCCGTGGCTGCCGCCGCCGATCTGGAAATGCGGCGCATAGGTGCCCTGCGTGCGACGGGTGAAGATCTGGATCACGCCGCCGATGGCTTCGGAGCCGTACAGGCTGGAGTTCGGGCCGCGCACGATCTCGATGCGATCAATCTGCGCCAGCGGCAGGTCCGGAATCGCCGCAGAGGCGAAGTCGGCCGAGTTCACGCGCACGCCATCGATCAGCACCAGCGTGTGGCTGGAGTTGGTGCCGCGCAGGAACAGCGAGGTCTGTTTGCCGAGGCCACCGCTGTTGGCGAGGTTGATGCCGGCGCGACCGCGCAGCAGATCCTGCAGCGAGTTGGCCTGGCTGCGTTCGATGTCGGCGCGATCGATGATCTGCGCCGGCGCCAGGCTGTCTTCCAGCGCGATCGCGGTGCGCGTGCTGGTGACGACGACGGTGTCCAGTTCGGTGGGTTCGTCCTGCGCGATCGCGATCGTCGGCAACGTCAGTGCGATGGCGAGGCTGAGGTACTTCGGGTGTGGCATTGGCTTGCTCCATGCGCCGCGCGCGCCCGCACGGCTTGGCTTCGAGGAAGGCGGCGACAGGGAGGCGGACAGCAGGCACGGCCGACGAGCGGCATTGCCGCCGCAACGCCCACCGCGTCGCAACCAGACAGCTTCCAGGCCGGTCTCCGGGCTCGTGGGTGCGGGCGGATGCTCGCGGCCAGGGCGCCTTCCCGTGCTTCGCACAGTGGCGGTGTGCCCTGGTGTTCCTCACTTACCGTTGCGGGGGCAGCGCCGGAATGTTCGCCCTGCGTCATGCGCAGGGCTCGTCACCGGCTTCCCGTTTCAACACCGGGACGGACAGTCCGGGTGTCACCTGAAAGTGCGGCGAGTCTATCAGAAGCCAGCGGGCCGGACGCACCGCGGCGATCCTCCGCAGCCGGATAGAATGCCGGCCTTCCTGGATGATCGCCGGAGCGCACGTGCCGTTCGACTGGATTCTTCAGCCCTGCAAACCCGCGTCCGCCGAACATCGCGCGCGCGCCCTGGCGCGGCAGGACCAACTGACCAAGCCGCAGGGCGCACTGGGCCGCATCGAGTCGCTCGCCGTCGAACTGTGCGCGTTGCAGGCCACCGATCGCCCGCGCGCGCAGCATGCGCCGGTGCTGGTATTCGCGGGCGACCACGGCGTCGTGGCGCAGGGTGTATCGGCGTTTCCATCGGAAGTGACTGTGCAGATGCTGCACAACTTCACCGCCGGCGGTGCGGCCATCGCGGTGCTCGCGCGTGAACTCCATCTGCCGCTGCGGGTGATTGACGCCGGCACGTTGGCCGAAGAGGCGATGGCCGGTGTCGTCACCGACAAGCCGCGCCGCGGCACACGCGATTTCTGCATCGAACCGGCGATGACGCAGGAAGAACTCGAGCACGCACTGGCGGCGGGGCGGCGTGCGGTATCGGCGTTCGAACGCGCGGATCTTTTCATCCTTGGCGAAATGGGCATCGGCAATACCACCGCTGCAAGTGCGCTGGCCTGTGCCATCAGCGGCCACGCTTCGGAAGAGCTGGTCGGTGCAGGCACCGGTCTGGATGAGGTGCATGTGCGACGCAAGCAGGCCGTCGTGGAGCGCGCGCTCGAACTGCATCGCCTGGACATTGCCGACAGCGCGCAACCTGCTTCCGACATCCTGCGCCGGCTTGGCGGGCTGGAAATCGCGGCCATGGTGGGCGCGATGGTCGCGTCGGCGCAACGCGGCATTCCGGTGTTGGTCGACGGGTTCATCGTGACGTCGGCGGCATTGGCGGCCGCAGCGCTGAATCCGCACGTGCGACCGTGGTTGCTGTTCTCGCATCAGTCCGCCGAACGCGGCCATGCGCGCGTGCTCGCCGCGATGCAGGCACAACCGCTGCTGCAACTCGACCTGCGCCTGGGCGAGGGCAGCGGCGCGGCGCTGGCGTTGCCGCTGTTGCGCCTGGCCTGCGCATTGCACAACGGTATGGCGACGTTCGCGGAGGCCGCGGTCTCCGGGCGCGACGCATGATCATCGATCTGGTGCGCCATGCCAGCACGGGCCGGCGCGGATATTTCGACGGCCGCACCGATCCGCCGCTGATCGTCGCGGCGGCGGAGACGGTGCGCGACGCGCATCGTGGCATCGCGTGGACGCGCGTAATCAGTTCGCCATTGCAACGCGCGCATGACACAGCGCTGGCGATGGCGAAGGAACGCGCCGTGCCGGTGGAACGCGATGCGGACTGGGCCGAATGCCATTTCGGTGATTGGGAAGGCCGCCATCATCAGGACATCGCGGCGCAGGATGGCGGCGGCGTGCTGGCCGCCTTCCACCGGGATCCGATCAATGCAGCGCCGCCCAACGCCGAACCGTGGCCGCAGTTCCAGTCACGGTTGCAGCGCGCATTGCAGGCGATGGTGCCGCAGGGCGATACGACGGAACCCGTGCTGGTGGTGAGCCACGCCGGCGCGATACGCATGGCGATTTCGGTCGCCTGCGGATTCCCGTGGCCGTCGCTGTGGGCTTTGCGCCTGGACTACGGCACACGCGTGCGGTTGAGCGTGCACGCTGAGGGCGGAACGTTGTGGGGCGAATTGCTTGAAGTGAGCCAGCCGTGCGTCGCCTGATCCTGGCCGTGCAGTTCCTGACTCGGCTGCCGACGCCGCAATTGCGCGACTTCCGCGAAGACGAATTGAGCCGTTGTGCGGTGTACTTCCCGCTGGTGGGCGTGATCATCGGTGCGCTGTTGATGCTGCCGTTGCTCGCCCTCGATCAACGGCCGTGGCTGGCGGCGCTGGTGGCATTGCTGATCTGGGTGTGGGTCACCGGCGCGTTGCACCTGGATGGTCTGGGCGATGTCGCCGATGCGTTCGGTGCGGCGCATCGCAGCCCGGAGCGTTTCCTGGAAGTGCTGAAGGATCCCCACATGGGCACCTTCGGCATGGTCACGGTGGCGGTGCAGTTGATCGCCAAGCTGGTGCTGCTGGCTGAAGTTGCCGACAGCGCGTGGGTGCTCGGCGTACTGCTCGTACCCGCATGGGCGCGTTGGGCGACGACCCTGTTGTGGAGCCGTTGGCTGCCGCCGCTGCATGCCGGCATGGCCGAGCGTTTCGCATGGCATCGCGATGAAGGTGCGATCTGGGATATCGGCTGGGGCGCGGTGCTGGTTGCGCTCAGCGTGTGGCTCGCGCCCGCATTGCTGGTCTGCCTGCTGCTCGCGCCGCTGGTCGCGCTGTACTGGAAACGCAAGCTCGGCGGCATTTCCGGGGATTGTCTCGGCGCGAGCACCGAAGTGATCGAAAGCCTGTTGCTGCTGTCGCTGGCGCTGTGGCCGGCGTAATGGACGCTGGCCGCTTTGCTCTGAGGCGCAAGCGGCCGGGGATCAGTCGTCGCTTTCGCCGCCGTGCGAATCGAAAAGGTTCATCGAGGGCACCGCTTCTTCCTCGGTGTTGTGCGTGGTGGTGACCGGCGCGGCGGCCGGCCGGCCGCGCGGTGCGGGCAACAACGCCGCCGCCGCATCGAAGGCGAGCACCAGTTCGCTGCGCCGCACTTCGGGCAACTGCTGCCAGTGGCAATCGAGCAATGCGCCTTCCAGCGCATACAGCAGGTTGAGGCTGGGACGGAAACCGGCGCGCTTCACGCGCAGGAAGGCTTCGACCGAACCCACCGCCGCCAGATCCTCCTGCGTGCGCAGGCCGACCTGCCGCAGCCACGCGGCCGACTTCGGACCGATGTTGCGCAGCTTGGCGGTGCTCACGACAGCGACTCCACGAAGATCGCCGCGATGGCTTCCAGGCCACGCTGATCTTCTTCGTCGAAGCGCGCCAGCTTCGGGCTGTCGAGATCGAGCACGCCGATCAGCGTGTCGCCCTTGACCAGCGGCACGACCAGCTCCGAGCGCGAAGCGCTGTCGCAGGCGATGTGGCCGGGGAAGGCATCGACGTCTTCGACGCGCTGCGTCTGCCGGCTGCTGGCGGCCGCGCCGCACACGCCCTTGTCCATGGCAATGCGCACGCAGGCCGGCAGGCCCTGGAATGGCCCGACGACCAGTTCCTTTCCGTCATGGAAATAGAAGCCGGCCCAGTTCAGGTCGGGGAGCGCGTGATAGACCAGCGCCGAGAGGTTGGCGGCGTTGGCGATGCGATCGCGTTCGCCGTGGAGCAGGGCCCGCGCCTGGGCGGCCAACTGCGCGTATTGTTCCGGTTTGCTGCCGGTCAGGGTCTGGCTGGTGAATGACATGTCGGGATTCTAATCCGTGCCCGTCGACGGGACGGCCTGCGGTTTTCTTTGGGGATTCGGGGAGACAACGGCATGAAGGAGCAAAACAGGACGCTGGCCTTGCGTAGCGGCGATTCCACTCGATTGGAGGCGTTCGTCGATGCGGCGTTCGCCTTCGCGGTGACCTTGCTCGTGATCTCCGGCGATCATCTGCCGGAAAGCCTGGCGGACCTGTTGCGGGCGCTGAAAAGCCTGCCGGCCTTCGCCGCCAGTTTCGTGATGATTGCGCTGTTCTGGTACGCCCATGTGCGGTGGGCGCGGCGCTACCGGATGGACGGCATCGCGGCCACGCTGCTCAGCCTGCTGCTGGTGTTTCTGGTGCTGGTCTACGTGTACCCGTTGCGGCTGCTGTTCGGGACTTTTTTCGGATGGGTCACGCGGGGCTGGGCGCCGATGCCACTGCACGACGTCAGCGGTCCCAACGATGTGCTGCTGATGTTCGTCGCCTATGGCATCGCCTTCGCGTCGATGTCCGCCTGCATCGCCGGCCTGTACCAGCTGGCATGGCGCAATCGCGCGCGCCTGGCGCTGGATCGCGACGCGGCGCTCGCCGCCGCGGGCGAGGTCACCGCCCACGTCTACTTCGTGTTCGTCGCGTTGATTTCGGTCGGACTGGTGGGCCTGATGCCGGACAACGCGCGGTCATGGCAGGTGGCGCTGCCGGGCTGCGTGTATTTCCTGCTGTCTTTCACCGGCGTCATCGATACGATCGGCCGCCGCCGCGCCGCGCGCCATCTGCCTCAGGAAAGCCATGCCTAGTTTCTTCGTCACCGGCACCGATACCGGCGTCGGCAAGACGTTCGCAAGCACCGTACTGCTGCATGCGCTGCGCGCGCAGGGGAGGCGTGCAATCGGCATGAAGCCGGTGGCCAGCGGCTGCGAACGCACACCGGAAGGCTGGCGCAATGAAGATGCGCTGGCCTTGCAGGCTGCGAGCGATCCGCGCCCCCTCTACGACGATCTGAATCCTTTCGCCCTGCCGGAACCGCTGGCCCCGGAGATCGCCGCACGAGAGGCAGGGGTCTGTGTGCAACTTCCGCCGCTGCTGGCGGCCTTTGATCGTTTGCAGTCGCAAGCCGATGCCGTCGTCGTGGAGGGCGTCGGCGGATGGGCGGCACCGTTGTCGGCCGATCTGGACCAGCAGCACCTCGTCCATGCGTTGCGATTGCCGGTGGTGATGGTCGTCGGCCTGAGGCTGGGCTGCCTCAATCACGCCCGCCTGACTGCGCGCGCGATCCATGCTGACGGCGCGCAGATCATCGGCTGGATCGCCAACGGCATCGACCCGCACATGGCGCGGCAGGACGAGAATTTCGAACTGTTGAAACAGAGAATCCAGGCGCCCTGCTGGGGAAGGCTTCCCCATGCGCCCGGTGGTGATCCGGCGGAATTCGCGGGATGTCTGGGCGTTCCCGCCGCGCCCTGATCAGGCGGCTTCGGACAGACCGAGGATCGGCAGCGAGAACTCGCTGGTCCGATGGTGCGCGTCGAGGATGCCGGCGGCCATGTCGAGGCAACTGCCACAGGTGGCGCCACAACCCGTGCGCATCGTCAGTTCGGCCACGCTGCGCACGCCACTGGCGGCAGCTTCCTGAATCTGGCGATCGGTAACCCCATTGCAGATGCAGACGTACACGGCGCGGTTTCGGCGGTCGGGCCGGAGTGGCCCGACGCCATTGAACCGATAATGAGAATGATTGTCAATTCTTGCCGGCTTGGCTGCCCTGATCCCGTTTACGCGCCGGCCGGTTACGTGGACGCGGCCGCCCGTGCTGGCCTTCCGCGGGACGATCAGGCCGCTGGGGCGGCATTGCCAGCGTGCTGACCACACTGCGCGCGTAGGACGCCAGATGGCCCAGCGCGCGCGCATAAACGCCCCGCTTGAACATCACCACGTGTTCCACCGGATACCAGAAATCCACCCAGCGCCAATGGTCGAACTCGGGCGTATCGGTGGCGTCCAGCCGCAAATGCGCTTCGTCGCCCACCAGACGCAACAGGAACCAGACCTGCTTCTGGCCGATGCAGACCTGTCGCTCATGACGGCGGATGGCCCGCTGGGGCAGGCGATAGCGAAGCCAGCCCGGCGTGGCGCCCAGCACCTCGACATGCTCGGGCAGCAGGCCGGTCTCTTCCTGCAATTCGCGGTACATGGCCTCGACCGGCGTCTCGTCGCTGTTCATGCCGCCCTGCGGGAACTGCCAGCCATCCCGGCGCACACGGCGTGCCCAGAACACCCGGCCATCCGGGCGCATCAATACGATGCCGACGTTGGGTCGGTAACCGTCCGGATCGATCACGATGCGGACTCCTGAAAATCTACTGTGGCCGACTCTGCCACGCCGTCCCGGCGACGACAAGCCGACCCGACCGGATTGACACGGGACATCGAGGAAGGAAAAATGTGCGGTTCCTGTACGGCTATGTAGCTCAGCCGGTTAGAGCACAGCACTCATAATGCTGGGGTCGGTGGTTCGAGTCCACCCATAGCCACCACCGCGGAAACGACAAAACCCCATGATTTTCATGGGGTTTTTTTGTGCCCTCCCCCAAAAAAACTTACCTGGCGGGCATGGGATCGGACCCACCCGATCACCTTGTGACACTCCCTGTGACAGTCGAACGTGTCACAAGAGGCCAGCACCACAAGGATTTGACCCCAACACACCGGACCGACCTGCCAGAGGGTCAGGCCGCCGCATGCGCAGAGTCAGCACTCCAAGGGAGATGGGTGACGGTAAGACACCCCCTTTCCAGATCAAATGGCACCACCATCAATCTAAGGCTCCCGTCGAAAGCAAACTCATCCAAGGGAGCCTGGAAAGTTGCCGTCTTCGGGTAGACCAAGAGCAAGGTTCCTTTGCCGTCCAAGTAACGCTGTCCGTAGGCGAACAACTGGTAGAAGTCACTCTGGCCGAGCCTGTACTTGTCCCTGTTGCCGCCGAGCAATTCGTCCAGGCGCTTCCACTTAGTATCAAGCACAAAGCGTTCCTGTCCGCGCTGGATGAGGAAATCTGGCTTGAGCAGGAACCACGACTCCCCCTTATGGGTGCACAGGTACTGGCTCGATGCCGAGGCGGTAAGCCGGGCATCCGGCGTGAGAGAACGCCGCAGGCAAGCCTCCACATACCTTTCGAATACCTTTTCCATGGGGAAGAGCAGGCTCATTCCATGCCATGCGCCAAAGATCGACAACGGCGTTTGCTCGTTCAGGATCAGCGAGCACCAAGGACGCACTGGACGGTAGTGGGCCATCAGGCGATCGTCGCGCCAGCGCCGGAAATCGTTCGCCACGTCCTGGCTCGGCGGAATCGGCGCCAAGAACGTCATAAGTTCGTGAGACAGGCGCCAGTTGTCGGGGTCCCTAGTGATTCGGCACACGCGGCCCAATGCGGTCCGCAGCAGACGGTTCTCCGGACGATCAGCATCGAATAGATCATGCTCGATCTGAAACAAGTGCTGCCGCCCCGGCGGTTGTCGAAGCTGCCGCACGACATCCAAGCGACCGCGCAGGTAGCGCTGTTGCTCGCGGACCGTGTGGACCGGCCAGAGTTCTGTAGACACTCAGTCGCCGCTCTGCGCGTAGCGCCTTTCAAACTCTACCGGTGACAGTCCGCCAGCGGAACCATGCCGGCGGATCGGGTTGTAGAACATCTCGATGT
>JAEZYE010000060.1 GCA_023419315.1 Pseudomonadota bacterium | reverse complement strand
ACATCGAGATGTTCTACAACCCGATCCGCCGGCATGGTTCCGCTGGCGGACTGTCACCGGTAGAGTTTGAAAGGCGCTACGCGCAGAGCGGCGACTGAGTGTCTACAGAACTCTGGCCGGTCCACACTGGTTCCCGAGCCTGCTTCACGCGCGCACCGAGATCGAAACCTGGCGACGGGAATACAACGAGGAACGACCCAAACGTGCACTGGGCGGGCTGACACCTGCGGCCTATGCCAAGCAGTTAAAGTAACCCCGGACTCCAATTTGCTCCGCTACTGAAAGCGGGGGGACGTCGGTCCATACCGCCATCAAGAATGCCAGCAAGGGAACTGGTGATTTCCACGGACATCCAATTGACAGCTATGCCCCAAAAGTTGGTGATATTGTCCAGAACAATCGCGCGGGCAACACTTTTGACTTTCGACACGCATCGAACAACAAGTCGTATGCCTCCCACAGCGCAGTGGTGTACGAGGTCGGAAACGACAACAAGGGTCGCTACCTACGTACCATTGGCGGGAATGAAAGCTACTCGGTAGGCATGAAGGAGGTTCGCCTCAATGCCAAAGGAGTCATCAAGAACTCCTCAGGGCTGTATATCGCCGTGATCGAGACCTTGATCTAGAAGGGCTAGACCGATGTCGTGTGCTTTGTGCACGACACCGGTTGCGCACCCACATCCCGACTTGCACCTAAGATAGTGGCACACAGTAGTGCCGTCAGGATGCTCCTAGCATGCGAGCAATGATCATCACCTTCTCCCGGTTGTCTTGATTCCTTTGCGTCGGGACTATAAGAGACTCGTGCGTGGCTTCCCAGTAGTCCACGCCAGGGTCGAGCATGATTTCCAGCACCCTCTTATCCTGAAAGAACACCTTCAGTTTCCGTTGGTGAGGGGCTTCGGACTTCTTTACCTGGACCACTGTAAGCTGAAAGCCCGGCAGCACCTCACGTAGCTCACTCTCTCTTGCCTTATCGGTTCCCCAGTCCAGTTTCCTTGGCTTCCCGCCACCAGGCCGATCCGTGACCGACAAGCTTCTAACGATCACCTCTCTCCCAGACGGCGACGTCTGGCCGACTATGCCCCTTACGATAGCCGCGAACACCTCCTTGCTTGCGCGTGTCCTGAGGTACCTGTCTTCATACTCAATCCGTTCGACGTCCTGTTTCAGAACGCTTTGGATGCTATCGATAACTTTCTCAAGTACAGGCATGAATACCTGATCGAAGAACTCAGCTGAATTTATGGCCGGATGCGGGTGCACCTCAGCAAGTGCAACCTCCTGGCTCGTCACCAGTGACTTTGCGATCTCCTGATCGCTTAGCCAATCGATCTTCTGTCCTTCAAGATGCGATCCCCTGACCAGCGCGCGCGTCTCTGGGTCTCTCGCCCAGACACACAGTGCTTCGCTATTCACCACTTCGGCCACAGGGATGAATCCCTCCGCCCGGTCCTCGTACAGACCTATCCCATGGACCGTTCCGGCTTCCCTAAGCACTGCACATCGATAGCGAAACGTGGGCTCTTGTTCGAACTTCGACTTCGATACCACCACCCTTCGGTTGATCTCGGGAAAACTGGACTTGATCCTATCCAAGAGCTTCATTGCATCGGATGCCTCACGCAGCTGCCCTTCACCGTCTTCGTGGACGCAGATAGCGGTTGCATCACGCTGCAAGGCTTCTACTAAAGCGTCTCTCAGGCTACGCGAATCCCACACGGCTTCAGTGCCTAGTACTGCCTTAGCCGACTCAGGAACCACCAGCTCGCCGATGAAACTCCCGCCCAGGACGTCGATCACGCGCTTGCGATCGAGCAGTTCGGCCACATCGCGCGTTTCGTAGGAGACCAGACATTCCGTGCATGCCGACCCACAGTTCGCCGGGCAGAGCGCTGCCTCCTCGATCGCTTCCTTCAGCAGCAACTCGGCTTGCCCATCGAGGCTGGATACGTAGCCCGCCCCGCCGGAGGCGGTGTCGAACAAAAGAGCGCCCAGCCCTCTTTCCCCATGTAGACGCAGACTCTGGACCGCGAATCCGATCTCCTTGGACTCGACGGCCAAGCGCCGGGCAGCAACTTTCTTCAGGAGGACAGCCAGGGTCGTAGTGACGACCCTGTCCGCAAGCGGTGCGCCATCGACCCCGGGGACGAGCACGTACTCCAGAACATCCGTGCGAGTGGTCGCCCCCAACGCACCAACATGCTTGATGAGCCATGGATTCTCGGCAGATGCACTGCACGACTTCTCGGTAAAGGGCTCCTTGTGCCGAACTTGGCCGCTCCTGTCTCCCAAAGCACCGCCCGGTTTAGACCATCCGCAGCTGAGGCAGACGGTGAAACCATCTCGCTCAATTCCGAAGGATTGATGATGGATCTCAGCGCCTTTGCCAACGCGGAACCAGCCCCGCTGTCCATTCAGGATGCGCCTGGCTACGGGTGTGCCATTGGGATTACGGACCGCGAAAACAGGATCAACACCCGGAACATACGTCGGTCTGGATACATCATCATTTGGCTTGGTCCCCATCGGTACCGCGAACCCCGCCGGCACGATGTACTCGAAGCACTCCCCGGTGTCCTCCCTGACGGGATGATCGCAAACCATGCATTGTTCTGGCCTGACCGGACTATCGGTAACCTCACCGCATTCGGCGCAGACGAGGCGCCATCGCAGGTTCTGTATTTCATTCAGTGAGCCCTGCGATGCCGGCGCTCGCCAGTTCATCGTCAGCGCGCCGACTGTATAGACAGCCCCGCCCACTACCACACTCGCGCCAGGCTGGTACTCGCGGATCGCCACTGGCAGTTCCCGGCTCAGGGCAGAATTTGAGAGCTCTACCCGCTCCGACCGCTCCGAACGATCTTGCTTGGACTTGACGATAATCAGTTCCCGGACATCAACCGGGAATCCGCGTGCAGGTAGCGCACCCAAGATCGTTAGCCGCTGGAGAAGGCTATCCTTTTCAAGTCTTACCAGTCGGTACCGCGTGGCGCTTCTGGCCTTCTCCTGACCGGCAGATAGCCTTGACCATTGCTCGTACGCAGCATCCCACTCCAGGTACCAGGCATCTGCTGCCGCTTGGAAAGTCTCGATGGACATCTCCAGCAGTTGTTCAATTGGGTGTGCATGGAGGTTCGACTTTTCCAACAGCGCGCGAATGTGCTTCTCGGGCGCGCCAGCGTAGTTTGCAGTGACCTGCAGGTGAGCCATCATCATCCGGAAGGTAGAGCTGTTGCGGTGATCGACTCCCGCTCCCCCGTCCTTCGAGGGAGAGTGGACGCCAAAGAATCCTCCCGCCTCCATCTGCATCACGTTGCTTTTTGAGTTGGCACGGATCAGGAAGTCTCGAAGCAGCCACGCATTCAGGTGCCTGAGTACGATCACCTGGCTTCCAAGCTGTACGCGTGGCGGCTGGATCTCCGTGGCCAGGAAGTGACCGGGGCGATGGAAGATGGATAGCGATCGTGGATCGTCCTTGCACACCGTGTACGCCATCGCCCTGGTTTCCCCACGACGGCCGGCGCGGCCGGCGCGCTGCAGGTAGTTGGCCAGCGCGGGAGGCGGATTGGCCATCGCAACGACCGCCAGGCTACCGATATCGACACCCATTTCCATTGTCGTTGAACAGCTCAGCACGTTGAGCTTGCCGCTCTGGAAGTCCTCCGTTAGCTCGTCCAGCTTGACCTGGTCTATCTGTGCCGAGTGTTCGCGCGCCGCGTAGAACTCGGTTCCCAGCAACGCACGATCCAGCGCCTCGGGCCAGAGTCCTTTCTCGACCAGGACATGACCTCTCTTATGATCATCCAGCCACAGCCTCCGCTCTTCATGGTCAACGGACACGCCGCCCCTGGACCAGAATTTATCCTGTTGCTGCGGCAATACCACTGCTTCCACAGGCAGGGGCACGCCTTCACCCTGGTGGTAAGGCGACACGCCCTTTAGCGTGGTATCAAGCAGGCGTCGGGTAACCGGACAGAGCCACAAACTGGTTGGCCTGCGTAGCGTGACAGTCGACCAGTCTAGATAGCGGCCCTTGCCTGGGTCATCCGGAAGGTGACCGCTGGCAATCAGCGCGGACTTCGCTGCATCCAGGATGTCGGTGATCTGTTGCGCGCGGATTCCGACGAATGCCGCGCGCAACAGACGAGGAAGCCGTCCTCGGCCATCACTTGCGCTGTTCGGGTCGAAACGCGGCCACTGGTATCTGCCAGAGCGTCCTTGTTCGTTGTCGTCCACGAGGTACTTGCGGTAGAACCTCGTTCCGATCCAGTCCTTCTCTTCTTCGGTGAGTTCGACACAAGCATTTTCCCGGATCATGAAGTCCAGATAGATCTTCAGGAAGTCCTGCCACTCCTGGGTGGTGCCTCCCAGCGCGCGCCACTCTCTGGTCGAATCATTGATCTTCTCGATCCCGGGGTAGCGGATGGAGATCAGGCCAAGCGTCTCCAGCGAGTTGGTACGTTTGGGGCGTCGGTACAGCTCCCTTAGCAGCAGCAGCCTGGCGATCCTCTCCGGGGGCGCGCGCTGCGGCATCAGGTCGTTGAAGTAGTTCGTGATCGAATGCCTGACGTGAGTAAGCCCAGCCAGTTCAGCCGCCGCTTCGTTCCATGACTTGCTCGGGGCAGGAGCCATGCGCTCCTTGATCTTCTGGACTTCCCGCTCCAGGTCCTCTTTCTCGAATCGAGACACGTCTTCCTTAAGACGCGCCTCAATCACGGACATCCTTTGCTCCAGGTAGTCGATCTCCTCCCGAACCGGTAAGCGGGGCATCAACTCCGGGACAACATAACGGATGTAGTCACGCAGCGAGGTGTCATAAAGGCGTGCGGCACCGCGCGCCGTTCCCTGCCGACTATCGGTAAAGGTCAGCAGACGGCGACCATCAAGAAGCACGGATGCATCGGTCGCCTTGGGATCTGGTGGTGCGGCGGCAAGCAGTTCCGGGATGGCATTGGAAAGTGAGAATGGTGCTGTCAGCCTGACCTGTCGCCTCGCCTTGTACAGGTCAGAGGTAAGCGACCCGCATCGCGTGCAACGACACGCCCGCGCCTCCTCGCGATGGAACTGCGCTTCGTTCCGTCTTTTATCGTAGGGATTCCAGACGATGCCTGCGAAGACCACCTCCCCTTCCAGCGGCGCGATTTCACCCGTCTGCGGATGAAACACCGCCTCCCCGACCGCCACCTTCTGGATGTTGTCCTCCGGCGCGCAGATCAGGAATCGCCTGAAATCCAGAACTTCATCCTCGGCAACACCATCCTCCACGTCGGCAACGAACTCATCTTCGTCCTCGCGATCGGCCCGGATACTCTTCTTACCCGAGTCGAATACACCGGTGAGTGCGGATGCGCCGCAGTCATTGCACAGCGAGACTTCCAACACGATGGACTCGCAATACGGACATCTTCTTTGGAAATCGCTGAAGAGCGCGCCATACCTCCAGTCTCCCTTTCCTACGTCGGGCCGGCCACCGCAGTCAGGATTCAGGCATGCCCAGACCCCGTCGACCGTCCTCTGGAACAGGTGCGCACGCACCGGCAGGAACCGAGGATCTATTTCATCCTCACCTCCCAGCTTCGCCGACGATGCTACGTCCACCCACCGCGCTGCTTCCTCGACAGACGCCAGTCCCAAGGTGTCCTTCAACTCACTCAGTGAACGCGGCGTTCCAAGCAGGGCATCGCGCATGCCCATGGCAATCGACGACTGCCGCAACCTCGACGCCAGCTCCTCCGGAGAGAAGCTCTCATTGACGCAGAGTTCCTCCAGCTCGTGTAGCTTCGGCTCATTTCCCTGAAGCCTGGAGACCTCGGGTTTTTCCCGGTGACCCCTGATGATCTGCACCTGGTCTATCCCGCAACCAGCGACATCGGATAAGAATTGCTGCAAAGCCGCGTTGGATGCCTCGCTGTCATCGCCTATCGTTGCCGATGTGGCGATGAACCTTACCTCCGAGGCATTCACGCCAAAGGCCTGCAGCGTTCGACGCAGCAGCAAGGTCAGTTCCGCAGCCTGGCTACCGGTGTAGGAGTGCGCCTCATCGATCACGACATACTTCAAGGACCCACGTGACTTGTTGAGGATTGGCTGATCCTTGGGGCGGATCAGCATGAGCTCCAGCATCGTCGTGTTGGTGATCAGCAGCGGCGGCGGACTCGCCCAGAGATCTTCACGATCAGCAACCTGGGAGGCCGGCATGCCCTTCTTGCTGCTGGCAGGCAGGCTCTTCTTCATGTCACCGTTGTACAAAGCAAAGCGATGGCGCCCGCCATGAGGCTCCATCCACGCGATCAGTCTCTCCTTCTGGCTACGAATCAGCGCGTTGAGCGGATAGATGAAAAGGGCCTGCACGCCTTCCAGTACGCCGCTGTTGCTGGCTGACTGTTCGCAGAGATCATTGAGGATGGGGAACAGGAACGACTCTGTCTTACCTGCGCCGGTGCCCGCGGACACCAGTACGGACTTTCCGGCCCTGATCGCCCTGAGGGCTGCCAGCTGGTGAGTGAAAAGATGGCGTTCCCCGGGAAACCTGTAGTCGCCCTGGGCAGCGTCCAGGGCGCCCAGAAAGCCCTCGTGGAGCAGCCCTTCACCCTGCAGGTCGGACAGCGTGCTATCTACACTCTTCCACCTGTGCATGCACTCGATCACCGGCGGGGAGATCACGCCGCCTGCTTGTCCCGGGTACACGGACAGCTGTGCCGCAAGCCAGTCCCGTAGGCCGGCATCTGCCGGTCGAAGCATGCTGAGCACCGCGTCTGATAGGCGCTGCGGAATCCTCCTCAGCAGCGGATGGATGCGCAGGTTCTGGTAGGTCTGCATTGTCATTTCCCTATAACGGTGATTGCGGCGCTGTATGCGGCATCGAACTTTCGTGGATCTATCACGTATCTGGCGTATATGAAGTCCGCCATCTGGCTATCCTCCAGCGCCATGCCCAACGACAGGGCAATCGCCAGCTCTTGAGGAGCCAGGTAGTACGTCTCGGCGATATCCGTCTGCCTGGAAACTGACTTTGGCTGGATTCTCAGCTTCTGTTTGATCGCAGAATCCAGGTCCTGGCTTCCCCATAGCTGCTCCGTCACGAACTCGGCCATGGTGGACGGTCGTTGTCTGCGCTCCCTGGGAGTGATCCAGCCAAAGCCTGTGATCGCCTCCTCCCAGTCCTGTATGGCCCGCTCAATTCCCTCCCGTGACGGGATCATCAGGTTCCGCTGGATGAGTCTCTTGTCCAGGATCGGCAGGATCGTGGGTACCACCTGGGGGCCGAACTTGTCCTGCGCCCACTCCATGAGGCCAGCCAGCACCGAGGTCCCTACGCGGTGCCAGAAGAACGGCACAAGATCCAGCGCCTCCCGCATTGCCGCTGCGGCCTCTTCCTGCTTGTTGAGCTCGGCCAGTACCAGCATCCTCATGGCCAGCGCAGGCTCTGATGCCAGGACCAGGAAGGGGTCCAGCCACTCCAGGTACAACTGGAATTCCAAGACCCAGCCAAGCAGGATGCCCGACTCCTCAATGGAGCCTGGATCCAGAGGACTTTCGGTAATGCTGCGATAGACATCCTTGAGCGCGGCCTCGCGCTCTGGCCCGTCACGTACGCAGACGGCCTCCATGAAGGCCCCTCGGGATTGGCCGGAGTGCTTCGCCCACACGACCAGACAAGGAATCGCCTGGCGAGTCCTGTCAACGGCCAGATACAGTTGACTGGGTTCTTCGATGTCGGGAATCTGCCATACATCCTTCTCCAAGCGCACTGGAATGACCCGGTCTTGTGCGCCGACGCCAGAAGACACCAGCGGTAACATCTCCAGCTCCATGTCCATGGTTGCGTCCTGCACCGTCAGGCGCGAGCCCTCCCTGTGGATCCGGCTCTGGTAACTGTCAATCTTCAATGTGGCAGCGTTCCTGAACTCCAGCAGCAATGGATGGCTTCTACCGCGCGCATGGAATGCCAGTGCTTGCAGGTACGCTCTTATCTGGAAGAGGTTCAGCCTCCCGTCCGCCGCCAAGGCGATTGGTGCAGCGTTCCTGTCGCTCGCCCTTCTCACATCCAACATCGGCGCATGCTGCCCGGAGACAGCGCACATCCTCTCCACCAACCATGAACTGATGATCTTTCTTCCGCTGGTGGTCTTCTCACGGGTCAACAGATCCACGAATGCCCCTGACACGGGTTTGGCGAATATCAGCTTCACGTGTGCGCCGGGGGCCTCGACCTCCATCGCAACCGTCTCTTTCGGCCCGAACTCCAGAACATGCTTTCCATCAGCACCAGGCTTGGCGTTGGGCGACACAAACCCACTTGGGAGCCGAAAGCTCGCGCTCTTGGTAGTGATGTCCGGTCGGAACCCATCGGGAAACACCAACACTCTTCGCCGTTCGGCAATGCTGGTTCCCACCTCGTCGACCAATCGGAAGGCGAGCATTCCTGGCTCGAACTTCTGCCCCCAATCGCGCCAGAGATTTTCGCCCTGGCGTCGCCACTGGAGGCGCCCGCTCAGACCATCCACGCGGCGTGGCTCAGGGTTTCCGACAAATACTGATGCGCATCCCTCGACATGGAAGCTGGACGGGGGTTCTCCCCTGAAATCAATGTGCGACTGGGCGCCCTCGAATCCCGCCTCGACCCAAGTCGACTCTTCGTTCGCACGCTCGATGCTGGCACGCCCGGTGACTTTCCAGAGTTCGCGCCGTCCGCTTGCGTCGCTGCCTGTGACCAAACTGGCGCCCTGCAGTTTCTCGGCACTACCCGAGACGACATCTCCTGCGCCCACTACGACGATCAACTCTTTGGCACGCAGCCTGACCGGCGCTGGCGCCTTGAAGACGTAGTCAAGGCCCTTGGCTTCAAACACCCAGGCACTGTTCGGATCCAGGGCATCTCCGCCGGACGTGGCAATAGGCAGGTATTTGCCATCCAGGTGCAGTGCGAGGGAGATCGGTACCTCCCACGAACCGTGTTCGCTGGCCAGCTCGTTTGGCCCTCGCAGCACCCTGAAGCTGGCCTGCTCCCCTCGACGAATCCGGAGGGCCTCTTCAACTGGCTGCCCATTGACGGTGTAGAACACCGCTGCCGTGGATGGCAGGGATTCCACCCCCAGGCTCGAAAGATCGATGTCCTGGCCAGAAACCACGGCCCTGGTCTTGAGCTTCCAGTCTGTGCCGGCGCGATGCAGGACGCGGGCGATCCCGATATCGCCCCCGCCGGCGGCCTGGATCGCCACCTTCAACAAGTGCCCGACGATTTCCTGTGCGGTCTGTTGGCTCACCCGGAAAGGCAGCCGCTCCTCCCACTGCGCAATGGCCCATATGGCCTGGGGATCGCCCCCCGTCCAACCGGCCTCGGCAGTAAGTTCAACGACGACCCTGACAAGATCCGCGCACAGTCCAGGTAGATGCCCCGCATCCCGGTATGCCGGTCGCAGCTTCTCCTCACTCAAGGCCTGGTTGACCAGGCTGCGTGCCAGTTCGTCCGTGCCCTCTCCACCCGATCCGAGATGGGCCATCAACTCATCCAGGATCACGCGAAGGACCTTTCCCGGCTTGAGCATTCCCGCGGGCAGACCAGCCTGCCCAATGATCGTCTCCAGCCAGCCCGTTCTTCCGTCCCGTAGCTTGAGCGGCTTGATGCGATACAAGTCCAGGCTTCTTTCCAGCAGCGTACTGAACCGCGCGAAAGACTTGTCTCTCAGGTTGCTGACAGCCTCGCCACAATGGTCCCAGCTGGGCGCGCCTTCCTCGTAGTTGGAGGCGAACCTGGCTGCCGCGACTGGCGCCAGGAAACGAGCCACCTGATCGTCGCGAGAGTTGGGCTTCTCGATGAGCATCTCCCACATCTCGATGCTGTTCAGTTCATGCAGTCCTGCGCTTTGCAGGGACACCCGATACTGATACAGCGGCCGACCATCGATTTCTTCCACGCCAAGCTTCATGCATCCCCCAACACCAAGCTACCCAAATACTTCTCTGGCCCCGAACCAGCCCGCAGGCTCAACAGGGCGATGAGGCACTACCTGCCGGAATCCTCCAGCAGTTCCTTCACCACCTTTTCCAAGCTTCGCTCCGTGATCTTCTTGCCCGCCTTGCCGTCCGCAATAGCCTGATGGCTTGCTCCAAAGAGCAGTGGCAGATAGCTCATGTAGCGATCCGGCTCATCGACCAGGGTGAAGTCCCACCGCTGCTCGCACTTCTTCAGGATGGCGATGCCGCGCGCTGCGATGGCAAGCGTGTCCCACTTGTCAAAGATCCGTGCCACCTGGGCTGCCGAGTACCCGTTCTTGCCGTACCGGTCCTGCTTGGAACCTGGAAAGCCGGAGTAGGCGCGATTGCTTGCCGACGAATTGTCAGATCTGGAGAGGAAAAGCAGATTCCCCAGCGAGTTGACCAGCGCCATCCGCAGTTTCCCGTTGCGGTTCGAACGCCCATCGATCGGAATGGCCTTCTCCCAGCCTCCCTTGTTGTCCACGATCTGTGGATAGATGTGCTCCACCGTCTCATCGAAACTGAAATCGCTCCAGGAAAGCTTCTGGGGCAGGTGTCCATCCCGGCGGAAGGACTCTTCGTAGTTGTACAGGGCGAGTTTTGTGAAGTGCCAACCGTAGTAGCCGGCTGCCTGGTGCCCGCCGAATCTCTGCTCCACCGCCTTGACCGCGTGATCGCTTTTGGAGAACTCTCCTGTCCAATCAAACCGGGGATCTGCAACCGGCTCGTCCTCATCCAGATCCTTGTTGGTGGCCCACGCGTGAAGGTAGTCGGCTACGTAGGCAATGGCCTCCGCCGCGCCCATCGAAGACAGCCCGGGAAGATCTCCTGGATCCTTGCGTTTCTGATCCAGAAGTGAGTACGCGCAGCCATCAAGGTATGCGCGGCCACGAGAACCATTGATCCCCAGTAGACGGAAAACAATGACGGCGAACCTTTCCGCGTTTCCCATGAGCCTGGTTATGGAAGCAGTAGACTCACCAAGCTTTGACGGATCGATCAACGCCTCAACACTGGATTCGGCAGCCCTCATGTAAGCCGAAAGCAACAAAGGTTTGACGTTGGCGAACATGGCACGGTCCAGGCGCTGCAGCCATCTCTGGTGATCGGGAGAAAGCTCTCTGGGCTGATGCAAATGCGACCACCAGAGTGACGCACGCTCCAGGCTTTGCACATACTCCAGTATGCCGTCCAAGCTAAGTTTCGGATTCCTGATCGAGAACTCCGTATCGAAGAGTTTGGTTCTAAGCCAGTTCTTCTCACGCACCTTTCCGTAGTAGATGGTGGCGTGGGCATCAAGGAAGGCGTCATCATCGGTCGAGTTGGTTGGCGTTCGGCCAAGCGAGGAATAGATGGTCCGCCACGCCTTGTGGACCTCACTGGCTACCACTGCCCCAGTGAGCGAGCCGCTGCTCTTAAGGACGGCACACAGGTAGATCAGCCTGTTCTTGAGCAGCTCCATTTTCGAGAGCTGAAGCCCCCGGTTGTTCAGCGTCTCGAAGGCGACATGGATATCCAGGTTCTGGGGCACTTCCAACACGAACAGCTGGAACCTTCCAAGAAGGACATCCAGGTACTGGGCTGCCTTGTCCGGACCAAGATTTTCTGCAGCCGCCTTGAAGAACTTGGCGGCAGCGCCAATGTTCAGCGCGTAGCTGGAGGCCTGGTCCGATGAGATTCGCGCCGCCGCACCGACGATCCCCGATGCATAGAAGTCGAAGTGGTTCTGCAGGACCTCATTGTCCGAGAAGGTAAGCGGATACGCGAGGCGCGCCGCACCCGATGCCTCGCGCAGTGCGTTGGCCAACAGCATGATCGTAGTGAGCCTCTGCTGACCATCCACCACTTCGATGAGGCCATTCTGGGTTCGCAGCATCAACATGCCCACGAAGTGCGTCGCCGCATCCAGTCGGATCATGTTGTCCAGGTCATTCCACAAGGCCGACCACTGGGCCTGCTTCCATGCGTAGCCACGCTGGTAGCGAGGTATCACGAACTGCTTCCCATCCAGGACTTCCGACAGCGGGCTCAGTGTTGCTGCGTTGCTCATTGCTACTCCATCATTCCGTTGTGAGAGATATGTAGGTCTGGCCGACCCTGGATTGGGGTTCGCGTCCTGCCAGGAATTCATTGCTGGATGCTCGCCGTGGCACGGCACCCCTCCCGGTAGCGGGAACATCCAAGAAACATGCCGTTTCGTCCGTTTACCTGCCGGATGATTCCCTTCCTGCAGACAGGACATTGGTCGCCTGCCTTCACTGGCCCGCGTATGCGATGAGGCTTGGGCTTGAACTGCGGAACAGCCTGCCTGTCAGCGATCTTCCGAGTGAAGTCGCAGGCAGGAAACCTGCTGCACCCATGAAAGGAGCCGTACTGTCCTGGCCTGACCTGCAGGACGCCATTGCCGCACTGAGGGCAAGGCTCCATCGGCTCGCCATCGACAGGCTTGATCGCCAGTCGCTGTGCCTTCACCAGTTCCACCAGGAACTGCGATGGTTGCCTCAGGGTCGTATAGAACCTGACCTGCTTGCTGGCTCGCGTCATCGCCACGTAGAAGAGTCTCCTCTCCTCCGCGAATGGATACGGATCAGGCGCCGGCATCGCCAGCTGCAGCGCGGGATCGTCCTGGATCTGGCTTGGGAAACCGCGGATGCCCTGGACCACGTTAAGTACGAAGACGTACTCGGCCTCCAGGCCTTTTGATCCGTGGGCCGTCTTGTAGTCGATCCGGAGCCTGTCACCGAATCGCACCTTCCACTGGCTCAAGGCGGCCGGCTCGTCATCGCGGTACCTGCCAAGCAGCATCACCGTGACGTGTGCGCCCCTGGTCGGGGCCAGCTTTCCTTCGGCCACGAATCCATGCATCTCCTCAAGCTGGGACTCGACATGGGCCGGAATCGATTCCCGGGCCTGAAACCCGAACGCCAACAGCGGTGTCTTGGTGAGCGGATTGGCCGTGGTGACACTCTTGGCGATCTGGTTCGGATTGGCCTGGATGAACTCGCTGGATACGTCGCACAAGTGCTGGGGACAACGGAACGTTGTATTCAATGGCAGCCGGGTGGAGTTCTCGAACGTCTTCTCGAACTCGGTCATGACCGAGATGTCCGAGCCTGCGAAGCGGTTGATGCCCTGCCAGTCATCCCCCACCACGCACAGGTGCGTCGGCTCGGAGGGATTCTTCGCCAATGCCTTCAAAAGCCTTATCCGGGCGCGCGAGCTGTCCTGGAACTCATCGGCGAGGATGATCCGGTAGGGGCTGCGGTAGCGCCCGGATTCGACATGCTCGGCGGCCTGTACCAGCATGTCCTCGAAATCGATGAGGCCCTCTTCCTTCAGCCGGCGCTCCCACTCGGCAGCGATCTTCTCGTATATCCACAGGTACATGCGCAGGCGTGCGGCGTAGCCATCCTTGCTCTGCTCCTTGAGCGCTGCCAGCAACTGGCGATGCGACAGCCCATTGTTTTTAACGTGTTGCTGGAACACACGGAAGGAGCGCGCTAGATCCTTGTCGGGCACCAATGGCATGCCCATGGGCTGACGCTCGGCATCGAACTTCGGTTGGATACCCCTGGCGAACAGTTCCTTCTCCAGGGATGTGATCGCCTCTCCCGTCATCAATCCGTGGGAGGTCGTCTCGAACAGGGCAGTGCCCATTTGTGCATGCTTATCCCTCTTCCATGCCACGCCCTGGAGATAGCCCTTGAACGCGTCCGGAGCCCGGCCCTGGGCATCCAGCGCGAAGTGCTCGTGGTACAGCTGAATATCCGGATAGTAGAAATCAGGTACGTACTGCTTGTGCTGCTGGTCGGCCGTCTCATGCTCGTAGGGGCGCTCGTACTCGTAGTTGACCCCGTTGTAGAAGAGCCAGTCGGCGATCACACGCTCTTCCTTGCTCTTTACGATGTCGCCCTTGGCCGTCAGGAACCCGCGCCTTCCATCCTGGTAGTTTTCGGGCTCCTGGGGCTGGCCCCACTTTCCGACGTCGCGCGCATAGACCGTCCGGAACAGGTCCCATTCCCGCTTGAACTTCTTGTCCTGGCCCGAGAGCCGCTGGATTATCTCGGCGACCTCCCGGATGTCTGCGCCAGGCTTGCCGGGATCCACCCAAGGCGCCAGTGATGGCACCTTGCCCGTTGCCTTGGCAATGACGTCTATGCCGAAGGCGTGGAACGTGTTGGACTTGACCTTCTCGACGTTCGGGACGCCTTTCAGGCGATCGGCAATCCGTTCGCCCACCTCGTCCGCGGTCGCCCGGTTGAAGGCCAGCAAGAGGATCTGCTCTGGCTGCGCCAGGCCCTCATGCAGGGCATAGCCGGTCTTGGCCACCATGGTGGAGGTTTTGCCCGAGCCGGCTGCGGCCACGACCATGACACTGTCGTCCATGCAGATGCAAGCGTGGATCTGCTCATCGGTCAGGGGATTCTTCTCCACGGTGTCGAAGAAGTGCTTCCTGGCCTGGCGCTGGTCGCTCAGATGCTTGTCGTTCTGCTCGTCGAACAGACGCTTCAGGGTCGCGTGCGGTGAGGAGTCACCCACCACCTGCTTCCAGGTCCTGCCCGGCCACTCTGGAGCCGGGTGCTGACCAGCGAGCCTCTTTGCCATGCCCTTGGGAATCCAACGGCCTCTTGCAACGGGCGCCACAGCCCTTGCCAGCCAGCCGTCGAACGCCTGCTTGAAAGCGGCCTCGTTCTTGGCCTGTACGCGTACCGTCAGCTCGCCGACCGGATCATCCCAGTCAGGCCATGCGCTGGCCTTCTTTCGAGCCGCCCGGGCATGGGCATGCCCAAGGATGTGACTCCACGCGAGATCACCCGGTGTTGCCGGCATCCTGGCGTTTGCGAGCGCATCGTCGATCTCTTGCGACCCCACCAGCACCCCAGGGGCTGGTTGCAGCTTTGCCAGTGCGCGCTCGATCCAGGACTCGAGCTTTGCTGCATTGGCGCCCACGAAGGACGCCAGCGCTTCCACCGTGGCGCCCATCAGCGCCCGCTGCATCTCAAGGGCCTGTTCGTTCGGGATGCCGTCCACCGTGCGGACGGTGCGCCCACTGGCTAGCTGGAACTCGAAGTGGCATGTGGCCCACATCAGACCGCTGGACACACGCAGGCTGCTAAGCTGCAAAAGCGACCCAGCCAGCTTTGGCTGGCTATCCAGCCACAGCGTCAGACGCTCATCTTTGAGCTTGGCTTCCCAACGCTTGCTACCGGTGAGCAGTTCCCCCGGCCTAGTAGAACCCCAGGCAGTTCCCATAGCGTCCCTTCCCCCCGGACCAATACTGCCAGAATCGCCAAGCCAGTGCCCGGCATCGCCGTGCCGAAAATTCCGCACGCCGCACTGCGCTGCAACAAGGCGATAGGGAAACAATCAAGACACAAACCTTGGGCCTGCGACGTCTACTATCCATTCGCCGCACCCCACTGCGGAAATGCGTGATCAAGGCTTCATACCTCGATCGGAGACTGCCGCAAAGATCTTGTACGCAGAGAGCTTTGCGCCGTGGTGTGAGAGAGCTCATGTGTGCGGGAAGGTCGCGAGTCCTGAGTGCTGGACCAGACTCCATCACCGCCCTCAGGGAGATAGGGCCGAAGGTTCCATCAGTCCTCTCCCCTCTTCTGGATGTCGCGCCATAGCCGCCCGTGGCGACACTTGCCACTTCCAGTGTCTGGCGCGTGCGGATGCGGGTGCCCAGCATCAGGCCCATCGCATCACCGCTGGCCATCAACTCGTTGGCGCGATGGTGGTCGGCCACCATACCTTCCACCCAGCGGCTGCCCGCCGATTTCAGGCCATTCCACGAGGTCACCGTGTTGACCAGTTGCGAGAATTCCTGGTCGTAAGCGCGAGCGCCCTCACCGAGGATGCCGGTGCGGTAGCCGGCTGCGGCAAATGTGTTACGTGCAAGGATGACCGTGCCTTCGATGCTGGATTGCAGGAAGTCCGCACCTCCCAGTATCGCGCCGCCTGCCCCTGCGGCCACCGACTGCAAGACAGTCGCCGCAGGCAGGTCGTCGGAAAGCTGCGTGTGGCCGTGTGCGTAGCCCGCGTGGCGCTGGACCTGCTCGTCGAACGCGTAGAACTGCACACGCCACCCTGCCACGTCGTCCGGATTGGGCGCATCAAGACCGGTCGCATACAGCGCGCCGAATGCGGGCACCTGCATATGCCCGACATGGGACCACACGTTCTTCTGGTGCGGTGTCAGGTAGCCACCGGAGAAGGTCCGGAGGATGTCGGCGACAGGAGGTCCGGGTGACGCATTGCACGCGACCTCCGACTGATATAGTCCGCCCACTCACGGGGCGCGGTGCCCGGTCGCGAGCAGAGGGAATGTCATGGGTTTTGTACAGGCGGTGGCGGGTGCGGTGGGCGGTGTGCTGGCCGATCAGTGGAAGGATTTCTACACCGTGCCGGGCGGGTTGCCGTCCACGGCGGCGTTGTTCGCCGCGGTGCCGCAGGGGACCAATGCCGGGCGGGGTTCGAACACGCGCGGCTCGTCGAACATCATCACCAACGGGTCGAAGATCGTCGTGCCGGAAGGCTACGGTCTGCTGCTGTTCCAGGACGGCGCCATCACCGGGTTCGCGGCCGAACCGGGCGCTTACGAATGGCGTTCGGACGATACGAATTCGCAGTCGATTTTCGCTGGCGATGGCCTGGTCAGTCCGTTGATCAAGCAGAGCTGGGAGCGCTTCAAGTTCGGCGGGCAGCCGGGTTCGCAGCAGGCCGCGTTCTTCGTGTCGCTGAAGGAACTGCCGGACAACCGTTTCGGCACGCAGTCCGAAATCTATTGGGACGACGGCTTCCTCAATACGCAGGTCGGCGCGGTCACGCGCGGCTCGTACACGTTGAAGATCGTCGACCCCATCCTCTTCGTGAAGAACTTCGTGCCGGCGCGTTACCTGCAGCCGGGCGAAGTGTTCGACTTCACCGATCTGGAAAACGCCGCCGCCAGCCAGTTGTTCAATGAAGTGGTCGGTTCACTGGCGCCTGCTTTCAGCCTGTACACGAACGATCCGTCGAAGGGAAACCGCATCACCCGCCTTCAGCAGGATTCGCTGGGTTTCGCACAGAGCCTGTCCGACGCGGTGGAACAGGCATACCAGTGGAAGTCCGAGCGCGGGCTGGCGATCGTCAAGACGGCGATCGTGTCGATCGAGTACGACGCCAATACACGCGAACTGCTCAAGACCGTGCAGCGCGCCGATGCGTTGTCCGGTGGACGCGGCAATTCCAACCTGCAGGCCAGTGTGGCGCAGGGCATCCAGTCGGCGGGCGAAAATGGCGGCGCCGCGGGACTGGTCGGCCTGGGCATGGCGACCGGAATGGTCGGCGGCGTCGGCAGCCTGCAACAGCCGGTCGCGCCGGCGGCCGATGATCCGGTCGCGAAACTGAAGAAGGCGAAGGAGATGCTGGATCTCGGCCTCATCACGCAAAGCGATTACGACGCGCTGAAAGCCAAGGCGCTGGGCCTGTAAGCCGATCCGCGCATCCGCGATGACGCAGGATCCCAGAACCCCGCCGCCGTTGCCGGTCACGCCCGTGACCGGTCCCGGTTCGCCGCGCGACGTGCCTCCCCTCCCCGGCCAGTTCCCGGTGGATCCGGCGACGTTGCCGGATGCCATACGCGACGAACTCCAGGCGCCGGATCCGGTGGCGCTCGACACCGCGGCCGCCGAACTGAAGGATGGCCTCAACCGTTGTCCCAAATGCGGCGCGTCCGATGTGCGGCACATGCTCGGCAGCGATCTGCTCATCTGCCAGTACTGTCGCCATCAATGGCACGGCACGCGGGTGGAGGAAGCCTTCGGGCTCGGCGAGGGCATCGACCAGCTGCGCGGCACGGTCATCGCTTCCGGCGCACGCGACATCGATGCCGAAGCGGCAAGCCTGATGACCTTCAAGTGCACCGGCTGCGGCGCGGAGGTCACCGTCAACACCGAAACCACGATGACCGCGCGCTGCCACTGGTGCCGGCACGTGTTCGGCGTCAACGAGCAGATCGCCAACGGTGCGGTGCCGGACGCCGTGCTGCCGTTCCACATCGGCAAGGACGATGCGGTGGCGCGCATCCGCCAGTTCGTCGACAAGCGGCGTCTGTTCGCCTTGAAAGCGTTCAAGGAACAGTTCACGCCGGAGAACGTCGTTGGCGTCTACCTGCCCTACATGGTGGTGGACAGCAACGCGAGCGCACGCGTCTCCGGCAAGGGCGAAATCAAGATCCGCGAATACACGCGCGGCACCGGCGACAAGCGCAAGACCTATTACGACGCGGACGTGTACCAGGTGGATCGCCGCGTGGATTTCACGGTGGACGACCTGCCGCTGGAGTCCTCCGCCGAACGCGGCAATCTCGACACCCGCGTCAACACCCACAACATCATCAACACGATTCTTCCGTTCGATACCAAGAACGCGCTGAAGTGGAATGCCTCGTATCTGCTGGGTTTCACCTCGGAGAAGCGCAATCTCGATGTCGAGCGGATGCGCCCGCGACTGGAAGATCAGCTGCTGTCGATTGCGCGCGCGCAGGTCGAAGGCTCGGTGCGCCGATACGACCGCGGCGTGCGCTGGGAACGCGAACAGCTGGACGTGCATGGCACGCGCTGGGTGTCGATGTACCTGCCGGTCTGGCTGTACTCGTATCAGCAGCCGGGGCGCAACGGCGGCATGCTGCACTACATCGCGGTGAACGGACGGACCGGCGAAACCATGGGCAGCGTCCCGGTGCAGCAATGGAAGCTGTTGCTGGCGGCGCTCACCACCGGCACCGTGATCGAATCCCTCGTACTGTGGTTCCTGATGGTGGCCTCATGAGCGACGACAACGGACTCTGGCTGCTGGCGGCTGGCCCGCTC
Organism: Pseudomonadota bacterium; assembly: GCA_023419315.1. Lineage (GTDB taxonomy): Bacteria > Pseudomonadota > Gammaproteobacteria > Xanthomonadales > Xanthomonadaceae > Pseudoxanthomonas_A. Next base: position 47,093 of record JAEZYE010000060.1, on the reverse strand, counting down.
GGCGCGACGGCGCTGTACTGGGCGTTGTATCGCTACTACCGCAACACCGACAAATCGCACGCGTTCGAGCGCGAAACCGCGGTCACGGCGCAACCGGTGACCGGTTCGGACACGCAGGTAGACACCGTGATCGGAACGCGGGAAACCCGCATCGACGGCGACAACGTGCACGACTACCGTGCACGCGTGCAGCGGGACGGTAGCTGACGCAGATATCGAGGAGGCAGTGCCCGCCGCCTCCTCGACATGATCGCGCCCTGCGGTCAGTTCATGCGTGCGCCTGCGTGGTTCAGCCGGCCAGTTCGACCAGGCCCGCACGCGTGAGTTGCAGTCGCCGCGCCGCCCTGATGCGGTCGAGGAATGCCGCGTCGTGGCTCACCACCACGAGTGCGCCTTCGTAGTCGTTGAGCGCCTGCTCCAGTTGCTCGATCGCGCCGAGGTCGAGGTTGTTCGTCGGTTCGTCGAGCAACAGCAGTTGCGGCGCGGCGTCGGCGTGCAGGATGCAGGTCAGCGTGGCACGGAGGTGTTCGCCACCGGACAGCGCAGCTGCGGGCAGTTGCATGCGGTCGCCGCGGAAGCCGAGCCGGGCCAGGATATCCGCGCGCTGCTGCGGCGTCAGGCTCGGTGCGGCCAGGGCGAAGTTGTCCCACAGTGAACGTGATGGCGCGAGTTGATCCAGTCGCTGGTCCAGCCGCACGACACGTGTCGAACCGATGCGGCGTTCGCCACGGGCGGGCGTCATCTCGCCGGCCATCAATCGCAGCAGCGTGGATTTGCCGACGCCGTTGTCACCGAGCAGTGCGATGCGTTCCGGGCCGCGAATCGTCAACGTCACGCCTGCCTCGTTCCATAGCAGTGTGTCACCGCAGCGGGCGCGCACCGCATTGACTGCGAGGACAGTCCGGGTCGGGCCGACGCGCGTGTCGGGCAGCGAGAATCGCGGCAACTCGGCGACGGCCGCCTCCTGCTCGGCATGACGCAAGGCGTCGCGCATTCCATCGACACGGGAGCCATGCACGCGCGCTGATTTGCCTGCCGCGACTTCGGCCTGACGCGCCCATTGTCCGGCGATGATTCGCGGCAGGCCCGCATCCGGAAGTGCGCGCGCGGCTTTCGAGGCGCGGCGTTCGGCACGCTCGCGCGCCTGTTGCATCTCGTGCTTGCCCCGGCGCAGTTCCTTGCGCAGATGCTGCACCTGGTGCTCCGCCGCGGCGCGTTCGCTGTCGGTCACGGCCCGCCAGGCACTGAAACCGCCACCGACCAGACGAAGTCGGGATGCCTGCAGTTCGCCGATCTGCTGCATGCCTTCAAGCAGTTCCCGATCATGGCTGGCGACCAGCAAGCAGCCGCGGAAGGACTGCAGAACCTCCTGCAACCGTTGCCGCGCCGCGTGATCCAGATGATTGCTGGGCTCGTCGAGCAGCAGGACGTCCGGTCGTCGCAGCAGTTGCGCGGCCAATGCCAGCGACATCGCTTCACCGCCACTGAAAGCCGACACCTTCCGTTGCAGCGGGAGCTCGTGCAGGCCGAACCGCGCCAGCAGCGCGGCGATGCGGTCACGCAGATCCCATTGACCCTCCGCGCGTTCGAGAAGCGCGGGATCGGTTCGTCCGGCAAGCACCTGATCGATGGCATGGAGGATGCCGGAGACACCCAGCACGTCGGCCACGCAGGCCTCCGGCGGCGTGGCGGGCCGCTGGGGCAGATAGCCGATTTTTCCGGACACTTCGACGGTGCCGGCAGGCGGTGCTAATTCACCGGCGAGCAACCGCAGCAACGTACTCTTGCCCGCGCCGTTGGGTGCGACCAGACCGGTGCGCGAGGCGCCCAGTGCGAAGGACAGATCGGCAAAGACGGGCGTGCCGTCCGGCCATGAAAACGAAAGACGGGAGACGCGGATGCGTGCGTCGGACATGGGTTCCTCCTTGCGTCGCGCACAGGCGCGGACGAGCGGCAGACACGTCACCGGGCTGAGCCAGGTGGCGCATGCGTTTCAGGGGAACAGGTCGATCACACGTGTGTTGGAGTCCGGCTGCGCCGCGAAGGGGCTGGCATTGTGACAGCGTGCGTGGCGCATGCGCTGAACGGCGCGCGAAGCGGCGGAGTGCGCCGTGCGATTCACTCGGCGCACAGCACCTCGATCAACGCGCGCGACGCCGCCGAAAGCCGCCGATGCGGCGCGTAGATCAGCGAGAACGGCCGGGAGCGGCCGCGCAATGCCGGCAGCACTTCCACCAGGCGGCCACGTTCGATGCGGTCACGCACGATGAAGTCGTAGCTCTGGCACAGGCCAACGCCGTGTTCGGCCAGCGACACCACGCCGAGCACGTCGTCGGACACTTCCAGGCGCGTGGGCGGCGTCCAGTCCAGATCTTTGCCTTCGACGCGGAACATCCACGGTGCGACGCGACCGGTGCTGGGCATCACGAAGGGCACGCAGGCATGGGCATGCAGATCGTCCAGCCGCGTGGGTGTTCCGGCGCGGGCCAGGTAGGCGGGTGACGCGACCAGGCACAGCGTGGCGTCTTCCAGCTTGCGGGCGACCAGCCCGCTGTCCGGCAGCGCACCAAGCCGCACGGCCAGATCGAAACCCTCGGCGATCAGATCGACATTGCGATTGGTAATGTTCACTTCCACCTGCACGCGCGGGTACTGCGCGGCGAAGCGGCACAGCTGCGGCGGCAGACGGTAGTGGCCGTAGGTCGTCGGCACGCTGAGGCGCACGCGTCCGCTGAGTTCACCGTCCTGGCCCTGTATCGCGCGCTCCGCATCGTCGATGAGCGAGAACGCTGCGCGCGACTGTTCGAGATAGAGCCGACCCGCCTCGGTCAGGCCGATCCGGCGTGTGGTCCGTCTCAGCAACTGGCTGCCGAGCCGCGCTTCCAGCCGCGCAATCGCCCGGCTGATCACCGAGGGCGTGGTGGAGAGCGCGACCGCGCCGGCGGTCAGCGACCCGTGTTCGACCACGGCAATGAATGCCTCCACATCACCCAGGTGATCGAATCGCCGGCTCATTGTTGCCTCCAGGGCAAGGATGATTTTCCGGGGCGCGAGTTTATCGCCCGGATTGGGCGCAATACAGTGCCGTCCCCTTCAATTCCCTGGTGATGCCATGACCCGCTCCACTCGTTCCCCTGCCGTGCTGCGCAAGCTCGGCGCCGCGACCTTCCTGGCCCTGGCCGCCGCGTCCTCGGCGCAGGCCGGCAATGTCCTGGTCGTGCTGTCCGATGCCGATCATCTGGACCTGAAGGAGGGCAAGGTCTTCCCGACCGGCTTCTACCTCAACGAGCTGATGCAGCCGGTCAAGCTGCTGCGCGAGGCCGGGCACCGCATCACCTTCGCGACGCCGGACGGCCAGGCGCCGACGGTCGATCGTTCGTCCATCGATGCGATGTACTTCGACGGTGATGCGGCCACGCTCCAGGCGCACCAGGCGTTGCTGGACGAACTGGCTTTGACCTCGACCACCGATTCGCCCGTGGTGAGCCTGGCGCGCATCGAACAGATCGGCTACGACCGCTTCGATGCGGTCTACATCCCCGGCGGCCATGCGCCGATGCAGGATCTGCTGAAAAGCCCGGCGCTCGGCCGCCTGCTGAGCGACTTCCACGCGCACGGCAAGACCACGGCGCTGGTGTGCCACGGCCCGATCGCACTGCTTTCCACGCTGCCCGACGCGAATGGATTCGTGGCGTCGATGGAAGCCGGCGGCAAGCCCGCGCTGGCGCCGCAATGGATCTACAGCGGCTACCGCGTCACCGTGATCAGCAACGATGAAGAATTGCAGGCCAAGCCGCTGCTCGGCGGCGGCGAGATGAAGTTCTATCCGCAGACCGCGCTGGCGCAGGCCGGCGTGCAATACCGCAGCAATGCGTCGCCATGGCAGCCGAATGTGGTGGTCGACCGCGAACTGATCACTGGCCAGAACCCGGCCTCGGCCATCGGTGTGGCCAAGGAATTGCTGGCGCGCCTGAAGTAAGCGGACGCGGCATCGCCGGATGATCAGCGGAGGGCCGCGAAGCCCTCCGCTGCTGCACGCCGCCGGGTTTACAGGTCGATGCCGAAGCCCACGCCCACCGATTGATCGTCGCTGCTGAACGCGCCGCCGAGACTGACCGAGCCGCGATCACCGATCTGCTTCGAATAGCCCAGCGACAGCGCGGTTTCCCCGTTCTGCCAACCGGCGCCGACTGCCACGCGACCGCGCGGACGCCTGCCTGTGTCTGTTCTTCACTGGAGAAATCCCTGCCCTGCGTGATCCATTCGAAAGATGGCAACGGCGTGTCGCAGGCATGGCTGCACTTCGTTCGCCGGTTGCCGACCGGGCCCGCCACCTTCGGCGAACCGAAGCATGTCGCGCGTTCGCCGAGCGGCATGCCGAGGTCGAACCTAAGCAGCGCAGTCGAGGTTGTCACGCGCACTTGCGCTCGAAAAATCCCCGCTGCTCACACGCGCGCTTCGAATGCACATCCGCACGCGTGCACAAGGCTGCTGCGTCGTGGCTACACCGACTCTGTCGTCACACAGGGCAAGCGGACGACCAGCGAAGTCCCGTCACCGATGCCGCTCGTCACTTCAATTCCGCCACCCGCATTCCGCAGGAAATCCATCACACCGGACAGGCCGAGCCCATGCCCGCCGCCACTCGCTTTCGCGCTGAACAACGGATCGAACATCCGCCGCCGCGTGTCCTCGTCCATGCCGATGCCGTCATCGGTGAACACGATGCGGACGAAGCCCGCTTCGCACGCGAGCCCGATCGCGAAATGGCCGGCGCGGCCCTGCAATGCATCACGCGCATTGGCGGCGATGTTCAGCACCATCAGTTCGAATTCGTCGCGGTCCAAGCGGATCCGATATCCCTCGACAACGGCAATCTCCAGCCGGACATCCGGTGGAAACAGCTGCCGCAGCATCGGCCTCAACGCGGCAAGCGCATGTCCCGCGTCGAAACACGCCACACCACGGCCGTCGCTGCGGCTGTGGGCGAGCAGCTTGCGAATCAGTCCCGCGCCGCGATGGGCGACCTGCTCCACGCGCGCGAGCATGCGCTCCATCGCCAGTGCGCGTTCATCGGGTGCGGCAATCGTGCGCAGTTCTCCGCGCCGTCCCGCGAATCCGAGCACCAGTTCGAGGATGTGGCCGAAATCGTGCGCGATTCCACCGACCAGCGGATTCGTGGCTGCGGAACGCCGCGCGGGCGAACGTTGCGCGCGCAGGCGCCGGCGGTGCACCACCACGGCTTCCCGCTGCCTGCGTTGCCGCAGCGCATCGCTGCGTGCATCCCGCAGGATCAGGCAGGCGCGGTCCAGCATGATCGCGACGAGCAGATAGTTTCCCGCCATCTGCATGAAGCACATCAGCGCTCCGCCCGGCGTCAGGCGGCTGGCATCCGCGACACCGCTCACCACCAGCAATGCGAGCATCGCCAGGTACACCTGCCACAACGCGCGCCGGCCGAGCGTCAATGCGCTCATCACCATCAGCACGTAGTGCTCCTGCTGGTGATCGCGGATTGCATCGAATCCGGACAGCCAGTAGTAGTACCCGGGCGCGCACAGCATCGCCGCGATGAAGCACGTGACGGCCGGACGGAACAGGCCGCGGCGTATCAATGCGATGGCGATGACCGCGCTTCCCAATGCGAACCAGTACCCGACCGGATCGGTCCCGCCCATGCGCACGCCCGTTGCCACGTTCATCCACGCCCACGGCACGATCAACAACAGCAGGCCCTGTACCGCCACCGCGTTCCGCCGCTCGAACGCATCGGCGATGGGCACGTCGCCAAACCAATCCAGGAACCGTTTGAGCATGAAGGCTACTGCCGCAGACGAAACAGACCGCCGCGCAGACTGGGACGCGAGTGGCGACTCGTCAATTGCACGAACATCGAAGTCGATGCGCGGCAATCGCGCTTCACGCAACTCACATTGCCTCGGCAATGCGTCGCCATCACGGGCTCCATGACGCCGATCCCGCTCGCCCTGCCACGCGTCCTGTTGCTGGAAGACGACGTCCTGCTCCGCGATGAAATCCTGCTGCCCGGACTGCGCGCGCTCGGCTTCCAGGCCGAAGGCGTGGGCACCGCGGCGACGCTGCACATCCGCCTCGGCCAGGGCGGCTTCGGGCTGGTGCTGCTGGATGTCGGCCTGCCCGATTCGGACGGCTTCGTGCTGCTGCGCGAACTCCGGCAGGCTTACCCGCGACTGGGCCTGATCATGCTGACCGGATGCGGTGCGCTGCCGGATCAGATCCGCGGACTCACGTATGGAGCGGACGCTTACCTCGCCAAGCCTGCGGGCGTGGAACTGATTGCCGCCACGTTGATCAGCGTGGCGCGACGGCTCAAGGCGCAGACGGCCGCGCGCTGGCGGCTCGGCGAAAGCGGCTGGCAACTGATCTCGCCCGGCGGACGCGAACTGCAACTCAACGAAGCCGAGCGCCGTATCCTGCAATGCCTGTTCGACGCGGCCGGCCGGGTCGTCTCCAAATCACAACTCGCCGATTGCATGGACGATGAACACTACGACTTCCATCGCCTGGAAACGGTGATTTACCGGCTGCGCAAGAAGGTCCTCGCCCAATGCGGCCTGCCACTGCCGATCTCGGCCGTGCACGGCATCGGCTATGCATTCAAGGCGACCACGTGACGTGCGGGCCCCGCGCCACGCGGCGCGGCCGGCTTCAGTTGACCAGCAGGCTGGCGAGGTTTTCCAGGTCGTAGCGGAACGTGCCCTGGTGTGTCGGTTGCAGCCGGCACCGCGCCGCGGCGTTGAGGAACGGCTCGCTGACTTCGTAACCGGTCTCCATCTGGCGAACATGGGCCGCGGTGCGTTCGTCGGAGGCGGCCTGCTCCAGCAACGGTGGGAAGGCGACGACGCGGAACATCAGCGAGAGTTCCTCCTCCGGTGTCAGCCCGTGCCCCTGGATCTGCTGCTCGATCGCATGCAGTCCCATGTGCGCGAGCGCTTCGCCCGGTTCGAGGTCGGCGGTCCCGACCAGTTCACCGGCAAGGGCGGCCTGGAACACGCCGATGCCGAAGCACAGCAGATCAGGCTGGATCGGCGGCGTGTTGTCCATCAGCAGTCGTTCCTTGATGTTCATGAGCCCTTCCATACGCGATGCCTCGTCCACGCGGCGTCAACCGCATGCACGGGGGTCACGCCGGGCCACGCGCGGTTCAGGGCGTCAGCACGACCTTGCGGCAGTCGTCCTCGCGCTTGTTGAAGATGTCGTAGCCCTTGGCCGCATCGGCCAGCTTCATGCGATGGGAAATGATCACGTCCGGCGCCAGCCGGCCCTCGCCGATCGCTTCGAGCAGTTCCGGCAGGAACGCCTGCACGTGGGTCTGTCCCATCTTGAACGTCAGGCCCTTGTCGAACGCGTCTCCGAACAGGAAGCCGTGGATGAAGCCGGCATACACCCCGGGCACGCTCACCACGCCACCGCGACGCGTCGCCGCGATGCACTGGCGCAACGCCTTGCCGCTGGAACCCTCCAGCTTGAGATTGGTCAGCACGGTTTCGGTCGCGCTTCCCTTGGCCTCGAAGCCCACCGCGTCGATCGACGCGTCCACGCCGCGGCCGGCCGTCGCGGCGATGATCTGTTCGGCCGGATCATCCTCATCGTCGAAGTTGATCGGGATGACGCCGTAGGTCGCCTGCGCGAACTGCAGCCGGTACGGGTTGTGATCGATCATGAATATGGTTTCCGCGCCCAGCATGCGTGCGCAGGCGGCCGCCATGTAGCCCACCGGACCGGCGCCAAAGATGGCCAGCGTGGAGCCCTGTTTGATGCCGGCGTTGAGCACGGCCTGGTAGCCGGTCGGCAGGATGTCCGACAGGAACAGCACCTGTTCATCGCCGAGCGCGTCCGGCACCACGAACGGACCGACATTGGCTTTCGGCACGCGCACGAATTCAGCCTGCCCGCCGGGAACGCCGCCGTACAGGCGGCTGTAGCCGAACAGCGCCGCCGGCGGCTTGATCGACTTGGCGTTCATCGCGGCTCCGTGGCCCGGATTGGTGGTTTCGCAGGCCGAGTATTCGTTGAGCAGGCAATGGAAGCATTCGCCGCACGCGATGACGAACGGAATCACCACGCGGTCACCGACGCGGACCTCGGTCACCGCGGGGCCGGCCTCTTCCACGATGCCCATGAACTCGTGTCCGAGGATGTCGCCGTCCTCCATGCCCGGGATCTTGCCGCGATAGATGTGCAGGTCCGATCCGCAGATCGCGGTGGCGGTGACGCGCAGCACGATATCGTCGGCCGCGACGATGGCCGGATCCGGCACGTTCTCCACGCGCACATCGCGCGCGCCCTGATACGTCAAAGCTTTCATCGAAGTTGAATCCACGGTTCGAATGTACGGACGACCATGCGCACGCGCGGATCAAGAGCGTGTGATACATGCACGGCGTCGCTTCGACATTGTGTTCACCGCGCGCGCCTATTTTCTGTGCTGTTCACACCCGAGCACACCGACATGGCCACACGGAAAAAAGCCGCTTCCTCCCCGAAGACGAAGAACGCCGCACGCAGCGACAGCGGACCGGCGAATGCAAAGTCACGCCGCCCGGCGCGTCCGGCCGACGCCGTCCCCGCCGAGATCGACGCCTGGTCTGCGCAGCGTCCGCACAACGCCGACAAGGCCACCGAACACGGCCGCGGGAACGCGGAAACCCCGCCGGAAGGCGAACATGTGCCGGCGCCTTCGGCCGAAGCGGGCGCGAGCACGAGCAGCGAGGCCAACGGCAACCCGAAGAGCGGCATGGGTATCGCGCCCGGTGGCGACGCGACCACCGGTCCGCTGGATCGCGTGCGCAACGACGCCAGCGATCGCCGCCTGACCACCAATCAGGGCGTTCCGGTGTCCGACAACCAGAACAGCCTGAAGGCCGGCTTGCGCGGCCCCGCGCTGCTGAAGGATTTCATCCTGCGCGAGAAGATCACCCACTTCGACCACGAGCGCATTCCCGAGCGCATCGTGCATGCGCGCGGCTCCGCGGCGCACGGCTACTTCGAAGCCTACGAAAGCCTGGCCGACCTCACCCGCGCAGCGCCGTTCCAGGAAGCCGGCAAGATCACGCCGGTGTTCGTGCGCTTCTCCACCGTTGCCGGCGAGCGCGGATCGAAGGACACCGCGCGCGACGTGCGCGGCTTCGCGGTGAAGTTCTATACCGATGAAGGCAACTGGGATCTGGTCGGCAACAACATGCCGGTGTTCTTCATCCAGGACGCGATGAAGTTCCCGGATCTGGTGCACGCGGTGAAGCCGGAGCCGCATCACGCGATGCCGCAGGCCGCTTCGGCGCACGACACCTTCTGGGATTTCGTGTCGCTGATGCCCGAATCCACGCACATGCTGATGTGGCTGATGTCGGACCGCGCCATTCCGCGCAGCTATCGCATGATGCAGGGCTTTGGCGTGCATACCTTCCGGCTGGTCAATGCCGAAGGAGAATCGGTGTTCTGCAAGTTCCACTGGACGCCGAAGCTCGGCACGCATTCGCTGGTCTGGGATGAAGCGGTCAAGGTTTCCGGCGCGGATCCCGACTACCACCGCCGCGATCTGTGGGAAGCCATCGAAGCCGGCGAGTATCCCGAGTACGAACTGGCGCTCCAGATCTTCACCGAGGAGCAGGCCGAGGCTTTCAGTTTCGACGTGCTGGACGCGACCAAGATCGTGCCGGAGGAACTGGTGCCATTGCGTCCGGTCGGCCGGATGGTGCTGAACCGCAACCCGGACAATTTCTTCGCCGAAACCGAGCAGGTGGCGTTCTGCGCCGCGCACGTGATCCCCGGCATCGACTTCACCAACGATCCCCTGCTCGCCGGCCGCATCCACTCATACGTGGATACGCAGATCAGCCGGCTTGGCGGCCCGAACTTCCACGAGATTCCGATCAACGCGCCGATTGCGCCCGTGCACAACAACCAGCGCGACGGCATGCACCGCCAGGCGATCCACCGCGGCCGCGTATCGTACGAACCGAACTCGCTCGGCGGCGGCTGTCCGTTCCAGGCTGGCGGCGCGGGATTCGTCTCGTTCGCCGAGGCGCCGCAGGGTGACGAAGTGCGCGCCAAGCCGGAAAAATTCGCCGAACACTTCGCCCAGGCGCGGCTGTTCTATGAAAGCCAGTCGCCGGTCGAACAGGCGCACATCGCCGCCGCGTTCCGCTTCGAGCTGAGCAAGCTGACGGTGCCGGCGATTCGCCAGCGCGTGGTGTCGATGCTGCGCAACGCGTCGGAAGAACTCGCGGCCGAAGTTGCCGCCGGCCTGGGCATGCCATTGCCCGATGCGATGCCGCGCGTGCTGGAGATGGACATTGAACCGGAAATCAACCACTCGCCTTCACTCTCGCTGATGGCGCGCCCCGGCGACGGCGGTATCCGGTCGCGCCGCGTCGCGGTGTTCGTGCATGCCGGCAGCCCCATCGACGACGTCACTTCTTTGCAGGCCGCGCTGGGCGCGGAAGGCGCGGTGGTCCGGCTGCTCGGGCCGCACGTGGGACAACTCGCCGGCGCGGACGGCGCGATCGACGCCGATGCGTCGTTTGAGAACGAACCCGGCGTTCTGTTTGACGCCATCGCCGTCGCCGGTGGCGAGGCGGCCACCGAGGCCCTCAGCGCCGACGGACGCGTCATCGAACATGTGCGCGATGCGTATCGCCACGGCAAACCGCTGCTGGCATTGGGCACCGCGAGCCAGGTGCTGTCGCTGGCAGGCATCGACATCGAGGCGCCGGACGATGACGCACTGGTCTTCGCCGAATCCGCCGATGAAGCGGCGATCGCGCGCTTCGTCGCCGCCATCGCGGCGCACCGCAATTTCGGGCGCGATACCGATCCGCCGATGGTCTGAAGCGCAGTCCGGCGTGCGCGTCGCGCAACGCGCACGCCGGAGGCGCCGGCTGCGTTTCATCGGCCACTGCGCGGGCCGTCGTCCGCCGATTTCGACGCGCAGAGCCACCGATCCGGCGCCCGGGCGCGATGGTTCCGGTTCACCACCTCCATCATGAAGGGCTTTGGCGGCCACACCATCCACAGGTGGAAACACCCACCCGACGTGGTTTTCGGATAGCCGTCGCCGCGACTCACATGATCCGCAGGGGCATCCGCGGCCAGCGCGGACGCCACGGATTCACGGCGACTTTACGGCCGCCCGGCACCATCGGCGGCGGTTCAACAGTCGCCACTTCGGGAGGGAAGTTCGATGAGTGCCACGCGCAAGTTATGGACGGGCCTTGCGGCCTTGTTGATCACTTCATTCGCCGTGCTGCTGTGGGCAGGCACGGAAATCTTCCGGGCCGCGCCGCCGGTACCGGAGCAGGTCGTATCCGATGGCGGCGATGTGGTCTACACGCGCGCGGACATCGAAAAAGGACGGCAGGTCTGGCAATCCATCGGTGGCATGCAACTGGGTTCGATCTGGGGCCACGGCGGCTATGTCGCGCCGGACTGGAGCGCCGACTGGCTGCATCGCGAAGCCATGGCCGTGCTGGATGCGTGGGCGCGTGCGCAGGGCGCCGATTCCTATCGCGCACTGCCTGCCGAGCAGCAAGGCATGCTGCGCGCACGGCTCGAACGGGTGATGCGCGAGAACACCTACGACGCGGCGACGAAAACGATCCGCCTGCCCACCGATCGCGTCGCCGCCGCGCGCGAAGTGGCTGCGCATTACGAAAGGCTGTTCGGCGACAGCGCGGACACCGCCGAGTTGCGCGAAGCCTATGCGATGCGCAACAACACCGTTCCGGACGCGGAACATCGCCGCGCGCTCACCGCATTTTTCTGGTGGACGGCATGGGCGGCCGGCACCGAGCGCCCGGCCGCGCAGGGCGACACGCTAACGCCGGAGCAGGCGGGCGTCGCGCCGCAGCGCGTCACCTATACGAACAACTGGCCGAGCGAACCGCTGATCGCCAATCGGCCGCCACCGTCGCTGTGGGTCTGGTCGGCGTTCAGCGTGCTGTTCCTGATCGCCGGCATCGCCCTGCTCGGCTGGCACCACGCGCGCACCCACGACGATGATGTGCCGGTGCTGCCGAAGACCGATCCGCTCGCCGCACTGGTGATCACGCCTTCGATGCGCGCCACCGCCAAGTATTTCTGGGTGGTGCTGGTGTTGTTCCTCGTGCAGATCCTGCTCGGCGCGATCACCGCGCATTACCAGGTCGAAGGCCAGGAAGCCTATGGTTATGCGCTGTCCGATGTGCTGCCCTACTCCATCACCCGCACCTGGCACACGCAGCTGGCGGTGTTGTGGATTGCAGTCGCATGGCTGGCCACGGGCCTCTACATCGCGCCCGCGCTATCCGGTCACGAGCCGAAGTTCCAGCGCTTCGGCGTCAACTTCCTGTTCGTCAGCCTGCTGATCATCGTCGTCGGTTCCTTCGCCGGCCAGTGGCTGGCGGTGATGCAGAAGCTCGGCCTGGAAAACAACTTCTGGTTCGGCCATCAGGGTTGGGAATACGCCGACATGGGCCGCTTCTGGCAGTGGTACCTGTTCATCGGCCTGCTGCTGTGGCTGACGCTGGTCGGGCGCGCGTTGTGGCCGGTGTTGCGCGGGCCGAGTTCGGACACGCGCACGATTGTCGGCCTGCTGTTCCTGTCCACCGTCTGCATCGGCCTGTTCTTCGCCTCGGCGCTGATGTGGGGTGAGCACACGCATATTTCGGAAGTCGAGTACTGGCGCTGGTGGCTGGTCCATTTGTGGGTGGAAGGCTTCTTCGAAGTCTTCGCCGCCGCGGTGATGGCGCTGATCTTCGTCCGGCTGGGCCTGGTGGGCGCGAAGTCCGCGTCGACCGCCGTGCTGTTCGCCACGGTGATTTTCATGGCCGGTGGCGTGCTGGGCACGTTGCATCATCTGTACTTCGTCGGCACGCCGACGGCGGTCGTCGCGCTGGGTGCGAGTTTCAGCGCGCTGGAAGTGGTGCCGCTGGCCTATATCGGCTTCGAGGCCTACCACACCTGGCGCATGGGACAGGCGACGCCGTGGATGGAACGCTATCGCTGGCCGATCCTGTTCTTCATCGCGGTGTCGTTCTGGAACCTGGTCGGCGCCGGCCTGTTCGGCTTCCTGATCAATCCGCCGCTGTCGCTGTACTTCATGCAGGGCCTCAACCTGACGCCGCTGCACGGACACACGGCGCTGTTCGGCGTGTACGGCATGCTCGGCATCGCGCTGGTGCTGTTCTGCATGCGCGGGCTGCGCGCTCAGGTGTACTGGCATACCGGCGCGCTGCGCACTGCGTTCTGGTGTCTCAACATCGGTCTGGCGCTGATGGCGCTGCTCACGCTGTTGCCGCTGGGCACGATGCAGCTGCTCGCCGCCATCGAACACGGCTACCACTACGCGCGCTCGGCCGAGTTCATGCAGAAGCCCATCGTCGACATGCTGGTGTGGATGCGCGTCCCGGGCGACACCATCTTCAGCGTCGGCGCACTCGCGCTGGCGTGGTTCGTGTTCCGCCTCTGGGTGGGACCGAAGAAGCCGATGCCCTGACGCGAACGACGGCTTCGCGCCGAAGCTTCAAAGAGAAGCCCGCTTGCGCGGGCTTCTTTCTGTCCGGTCGATGACGCCCGGTCCATGGCGGCGTGTGGCGCCATCGGCTCACAGGCTGCCCGGCAAAGGCTCCAGCAACGACGCCTCGCTCGCGCATCGCGCGGCATCGGGAACCGCAGCGTTGGCGAGCTCGGCACGCGCCGCGGCCAGATCCGCGGTGAACGTCGGGTTCGCATGAAGACGCGCGACCGCTGTGGCGGCGACGGCGCGTCCGGCGAGGATGTCGCTCTGCCAGTGCACGTTGCAGACCATCCGGCTTTCACCGAAGGCACGACCGCGCCTGACCAGCGCATCGCCGCGTTCCGGCGCGATCTCCGCCAGGACCAGTCCCCACGCCCAGCCGATGGCCGTGTGCCCGGAGGGATAGGAACCGTCCGCGCGCAGATCCGCGTCTTCGTCGGGCGTGCACATGGATTCCTTGTAATGGACGAACGGCCGGGCACGCTGGTAGTGCTCCTTGGCGCGGGATGTGGCGATGCCGGCATCGACCATCGTGCGCTGCATCAGCAGGTAAAGGCGCGGCGTTGTTTCCTTGCTGATGGATCTGCCCAGGGCACATTCGAACTGGGCCGCTGCCTGCGGAAAATCCAGGTTCGCATCGGCGGTCGCCAGCGCGCCACGCGGGCCGTTGCGCACGGCCTGCGCAGCCGCGTGCATCGCCTCGTCCTGCGCGAACGCAGGTGAGCCTGCGGCCGGCGGCGGCGGCACCAGCACCAGACTGTCGGGCAATGCCTTGCCGAGATATCCGGCGGGAACGCCGGGCATGTATTCCGGCACCGGGGCGACGGCCGCGGGCGATGTCGGCTTCACTTCGCCCGCGCCGCCGGCGCAGGCCACCAGGGAAGCGGCACACGCACAGGCCAGGACAACACGTTTGCAATCCATCGGGTTCACCTCATCAGTTCGAGGCTCATCATAGGTGCGGGCTGCGCGTGTGAAATACGAACTTTTGCTCGATGTTTCCCAGTAAATTTTCTGTACGCGGATCGATGCCGCGATGGAATCCCACCACGAACGTCCATCGCCAGGCAGGTACGTCGCGCTGCACCGTTTGCCGCGGATTGCCGGTGCAACCCCGGCCCGCAAGACCGGACGATGCGGGCGGTAGCATGCCGACCACCCGGGCCCGCCCGCATCGACATCGCAACGCGGCGCCTGGATTCAAACCGCCCATACGATTGGAGCAATGCATGATCGAGCTTCCCGTCAGAGACCCCTGCGACCTGTGCGAAGGCATGGCCGGTCGCCAGGAACGCTGGGCCATCATCGAAGAAGGCGAACACACGCTGACGGTGATCAATCCGTGGCAGTTCGAGGTCGGCCAGTGCTGTGTCATCACGCGCCGGCATGTGGCGACGCTGCTGGATCTCTCGGATGCGGAATGCAGCGCCGTCATGGCATCGGCCAAGCGGGTCGCGGAAGCGCTGGTCAACGCGTTTCGTCCGCTCGGCATCCTGACGTTCCAGAACAATGGCGTCTACAGCGGACAGGAAACCCCGCACTTCCATTTCCACGTCGTGCCACGGCAACCGGGCAGCGACTGGGGCATCGGCCCGCCGCAACTCGCCACGTTCGACGGCGCGGGGCGAGTGAAAGGCGCCGCGCATGATCCGGCAGGTGATGCGCAGCGCCGCCAGCGCGTGCAGGTTCCAGCGCGGCAGTTGATCGAGACGGCGGATCGCATCCGCTCGAATCTGCCGGCGTAAGCGAATGGCGTCTGCCGCGTGACGCCGCGCGGCTCACCTCACTGCGGTTCCGCCCTGCCCCGCTTGCGCCATGCACCGGGCGTCATCGCCGTCCAGCGCTGGAAGGCGCGGTGGAAGGTGCTGGCTTCGGCGAAGCCCAGTGATTGCGCGATGTCGGCAACGGCACGCTCTGGGTCGCGCATCGCCTGCAGTGCGAGTTCGCGCCGTACGTCGTCGATCAGGCCTTCGAAGGTCTGGCCTTGTTCGCGCAATCGCCGCGCCAGCGTGCGTTCGCTGATGCCGAGCGCCTGCGCGGCCTGCGCGCGGCGCGGTGCGTGCCGATCCATGCGATGGACAATCCATTCGCGCAGATCGGCAGTCGAAAGTTCCGGGTGATCCAGTGCGGCCAGTCGCGCCGCCGCGTATTGCACGTGCACCTGTGCGAACTGCGGATCGGCCTGCGGAAGCGGGCTGTCCAGCACGGCGTTCTCCAGCAGCATGCCGCTGAACGCCTGCTCGAATTCCACCGCGCAGCCGAAGGCGTCGCGATATCCGGTCAACGGCCCGAGCCGCGATTCACTGAACTGCACGCGCCGCGGTCGGATGGCGGCGCCCTTCACCCAGCCACCCAGCGTGATCACGGCGGCAAGCACGGCTTCGATCTGGTGCGGACTGAAGGCCAGTTGGCCCTGCCGCGGGTGATAGACAAGCCAGGTGTCGGTGTCGTTCTCCAGCATCTGGAAGCGTCCGCCGTCGGAGATCAGGCTCTGGAATTTCTGCAGCACGCCGATCGCTTCGCGCAACGTCGCCGCCGACTGCAGCGCGAAACCGATGACGTGGATGCTGGACGGGCTGATGCGGGCGCCGGTCTTCAAGCCGAAACCGGAATCGCCGCTGCCACGTTCGGCGGCGTGCCAGAGCCGGGTGATGAAGTCGATCGGCCAGCGTTCCCAGGCAACCGCCTGGGCCGGGATGCCGGCATCGGCCAGCAGGCGCTCGGCCTGCAGGCCCTGTCGCTGGGCCGAAGCGAGCACCGCGTTCACCCAGCCCATCGAAACACTGGCCTCCAAAGTCAAGCGGACTGGCCTTTCAAGTCAATCGGCAGCGCATCGTAGCCGTGTATCTACGGCGCTTGCAATGCGCAACCTTCCGGGAGGGGAAGCTTGATGGCACGGCTGGTTTCATCGGATGTGGTGATTGTGGGCGGCGGCCTCGCCGGCATCGTGACGGCACTGGATCTGCTCCGCGCGGGCCGCAGTGTGGCGCTGGTGGATCGCGATACGCGCGAACGCTTCGGCGGGCTGGCGCTGTGGGCGTTCGGCGGGATGGCGCTGGTCGGCACGCCGTTGCAGGCGCGGATGAAGATTCCGGACACGCCGGAGCGCGCGTTGCAGGACTGGGTCCGATTCGGCGAACTGGATCCGGACGACACCTGGCCGATGCAATGGGCGCGGCATTACGTGGAGCATTCGCGCAGTGCGGTGTACGACTGGCTGCGCAACGAAGGGCTTTCGTTCCTGCCTTCGGTGAACTGGGTCGAGCGCGGCATGCAGGGCGACGGCAACAGCCTGCCGCGCTATCACGTGCTGTGGGGCACCTCGCGCGAACTCGTGCGCTGCATGATCGCGGCACTGCAACGCGCGGATCAGGCGGGCCGCCTGCGTCTGCTGCACCGGCACCGCGTGATCGGGCTGGAACGCGCGGCCGGCCGACTGGCAGGCGTGCACGCCATCGACGAAAGCAACGGCGAGGATGTGCGCGTGCGCGCCGACAGCGTCGTGCTCGCCATGGGCGGCATCAACGGCGGCCATGAAGAATGCCGTGCGAACTGGCCTTCGACCTGTCCGTTGCCGGCGGCGATGCTCAACGGTGCGCATCCGTTCGCCGACGGCCGCCTGCATCACGAGGTGGCCGACACACTCGGCGGCCGCATCACCCACGCCAGCGAGATGTGGAATTACGCGGCGGGCTTCCCGCATCCGTTTCCGCATTTCGAAGGCCACGGGCTTTCCACCATTCCGTGCAAGTCGGCGCTGTGGCTGGATCATCGCGGGGCACGCATCGGACCGGAGCCGCTGATGACCGGTTTCGACACCCATGGCCTGTGCCAGCGCATCGCGCGCCAGGAAAAGCCGTGGACATGGCACCTGCTCAACCGCCGCATCGCGCTGAAGGAATTCGCGATTTCCGGCGCCGAACACAACCCCAGCATCCGCGATAAACGCAAGTTGTCGTTCCTGCGGGAAATCCTGTTCGGCAACCGCGCACTGGTGGATCGCATGGAACGCGAGAGTCGGCACTTCCTCGTCGCCGACAGCCTGCCAGCGCTGGCCGAAAAGATGAACGCGTTGACCTGTTCGCACGACGTGGACGCCGCCACGCTCCAGGCCACCGCCGACGCCTTCGACGCCAATTTCGCGCTCGGCGATCGGCTGCACAACGATGACCAACTGCGTCGCATCGTGCATGCACGCCAGTGGGGCCCGGATCGCCTGCGCACCTGCAAACCGGAGCCGCTGCAGAAATCCGGCGCGGGGCCGTACATCGCCATCCAGTTGCAGTTGATCACGCGCAAGAGCCTGGGCGGTTTGCGGACCGATCTGCAGAGCCGCGTGCTGGATGCCGGCGACCGCCCCATCGACGGCCTGTACTGCGTCGGTGAAGCCGCGGGATTCGGCGGCGGTGGCGCAAGCGGCAAGCGTTCACTGGAAGGTACGTTCCTGCCGGGTTGCATCATGACCGCCCGCGCCGCGGCACGTTCACTGACCGCCGGGCGCTGAGCCCGCACGCCCTTTCTGTTTCGAACCGGATTGGAGATCGGAGAGTCCCATGCCCAATGGCGCGCAAGCCCTGATGAAAACGCTGGTCGATGCCGGCATCGATGTCTGCTTCACCAATCCCGGCACCAGCGAGATGCACTTCGTCGCCGCGCTGGACGGTGAACCCCGGATGCGCGCGGTGCTTGCGCTGTTCGAAGGCGTGGCGACCGGCGCCGCCGATGGCTACGCACGCATGGCCGACAAGCCCGCCGCCACGCTGCTGCATCTGGGCTGCGGGCTGGGCAATGGCCTGGCCAACCTGCACAACGCGCGCAAGGGCAAGGTGCCGGTGTTCAACATCGTCGGCGACCACGCCACCCATCACGTCAAGTACGACGCGCAGTTGCAGTCGGATATCGAAACCGTGGCGCGCAATGTCTCGCCGGGTTTCGTACGCACTTCGCGCAGCACGGCCGAGCTGTGCCGCGATGCAGTCGAAGGCATTGCGATCGCACGCGGATTGCCCGGCCAGGTGGCGACATTGATCCTGCCGGCGGATGTTTCCTGGAGCGAGGGCGGCGTGCCCTGCTCCCCGGCGCCGATGCCCGCACCGCCCGTTGCGGACGACGCCACCGTTCAGGCCATCGCCTCGGCCATCCGTTCCGGCGAAAAGACCGCGCTGCTGCTTGGCGGGCGTGCATTGCGGGAACCGGCATTGCTTGCGGCGGCGCGGTTGGCGGCGAACAACGGCGTGGTGCTGTTCGCCGAAACCTTCCCGACCCGGCTGCAGCGCGGTGCGGGTCTGCCCGCGGTCGAACGCATTGCCTATCTGGCCGAACTGGCCGGCGTGCAGTTGGCGGACATCGAACATCTGGTGCTGGTGGATTCCAAATCGCCGGTCTCGTTCTTCGCGTACCCCGGCCGGAAGAGCGATCTGCTTCCGGAATCGTGCCGCTTGCACGTCCTCGCCGATGCCGCGCAGGACGCGGCCGGCAGTCTGGAGAAGCTGGTCGCCGCGCTCGGCGCCGGTGATGCCGTTCCCGCGTTGCAACCGGCACAACGTCCTGCGCGACCGCGCGGGCGGCTGACGGCGGAAAAGGTGTGCAAGGCCGTCGGCCACCTGCTGCCGGAGAACGCCATTCTGGTCGATGAAGCCATCACCTCCGGCTTGATGCTGTCGGTGATGACAGCGGGCGCTCCGCGCCACGACGTGCTCACGCTGACCGGCGGCGCGATCGGACAGGGGTTGCCGAACGCCATCGGTGCGGCGATCGCCTGCCCGAAGCGGCCGGTGCTGGCGCTGGTCGGTGACGGCAGTTCGATGTACACCGTGCAAGCGCTGTGGACGATGGCGCGCGAGCAACTCGACGTCACCACGATCATCTTCAACAACGCGTCGTATTCGGTGTTGAACGTCGAACTGGAGCGCGTCGGCGCGGACACCATCGGCCCGAAGGCGAAGTCGCAACTGGATTTGCGTGGCCCCGTGCTGGACTTCGCGCAGATTGCGCGCGGCATGGGCGTTCACGGCGTGCGCGTGGACACCGCCGAAGCGCTGGTGCAGGCGATGGAGTACGCCTTCGCGATGCCGGGTCCGCACCTGATCGAAGCGGTGATTCCTGAATCCCTGAGCGGCGCCAAGCGCCGGATGCTGCCGTGGATCCTGCGTTCGCTGCCGAATCTTCCGCGTCCTGTGACACGCGCACTCAAGCGCCGGATTGCGCCTTGACATCCACGCGCAGCTTGCCCTGGACGTAGCGGCGGCCCGCAGGACCGCCGCACGTTGCGGATCGATCGCGTTCTTTCAGGCGGGCGCGGGCAGCTGCTCGCGGCGATGCATCCACTGGTACAGCACCGGCAACACCAGCAACGTCAGCAGCGTGGAGGAAACAATGCCGCCAATCACCACCGTGGCGAGCGGCCGTTGCACCTCGGAACCGGCGCCCACGTTGAACGCCATCGGCAGGAAGCCGAGCGAGGCGACCAGCGCGGTCATCAACACCGGACGCAGGCGGCCAAGCGCGCCGCGCACGATGGCGTCATCCAGCGCCGCGCCGTCCTCACGCAGCGCGCGGATGAAACTGATCAGCACCAGCCCGTTCAACACCGCCACGCCCGACAGGGCGATGAAGCCGACACCGGCTGAAATCGACAGCGGAATGCCGCGCAACGCCAATGCCGCGACGCCGCCGGTCAACGCCAGCGGCACGCCGGTGAACACGATGAACGCATCGCGGACTGAACCGAACGCCCAGTACAGCAGCGCGAAGATCACCACCAGCGTCAGTGGCACGACGATGGAAAGCCGCTGGCTGGCCGAAATCAGCTGCTCGAACGTGCCGCCGTACTCCACCCAGTAGCCTGACGGCAGTTCGACGTCCGTGTCGATCCGTTCGCGCAGTTCGCTGACGAAGCCGCCAAGATCGCGCTCGCGCACGTTCGCCGTAATCACGACGCGACGCTTGCCGTTCTCGCGATTGACCTGGTTCGGTCCCAGCGAAGTTTCGATGCGCGCCACTTCGCGCAGCGGCACGGTCTGCGGCGCGCCGCTGGCCCAGGCGGCGGCACGGCTCGACTCGTCGGCATTGGCCTCGCCTTCCAGCGGCACCGGTAGATCCGCCAGCGAGGCCGGATCCTGCCGCATGCGTTCCGGCAAGCGCACGACGATGTCGAAGCGGCGGTCGCCTTCGAACAGCTGGCCGGCGACCTCGCCCCCCACCGCCGTGGCCACCGTGTCCTGCACCGTGCCGGGATTGAGTCCGTAGCCGGCCAGCGCCGGCCGGTCGGGCGTGACGGTCAGCAACGGCAGGCCGGTGATCGCCTCCAGCCGCACGTCGGCTGCGCCGGGCACGGCCTTCGCCAAGGCCTCGATGCGTTCGCCGACTTCGGCCAGTTGCTCCAGGTCATCCCCGTATACCTTGATCGCCACATCGGCACGCACGCCGGAGATCAACTCGTTCATGCGCATCTGGATCGGCTGGGTGAACTCGTAGTTGTTGCCCGGCAGCGCATTCATCGCTGTTTCGATTTCACCCACCAGCACGCGGCGCGGCTTGCGTGGATCCGGCCATTCGCTACGCGGCTTGAGCATGATGAAGGTGTCGGCGACCGACGGCGGCATGGGATCGTTCGCAACCTCCGCCGTGCCCAGCTTGCTGAAGACGCGCAGCACTTCGGGGAACTGCATGGCACGGCGTTCGAGGTTCAGCTGCATCTGCACCGCCTGCTCCAGACCGGTGCCCGGAATCCGCATCGCATGCATCGCGATGTCACCTTCGTCCAGCGACGGAACGAACTCCGTGCCCAGCCGCGTGGCCAGCAAGCCACATGCGGCGACCAGGCCGAGCGCGCCGCCGACCATCACCGCGCGGCGCCGCAAGGCCCACGTCAGCATCGGCGGATAGGCATTCCGCGCGACGCGCATCGCGCGGGTTTCCCTGTCCTGCACTCTGCCGCGCATGAACAGGGCGATGGCCGCCGGCACGAAGGTCAACGACAGCACCATCGCGCCACTCAACGCCAGCACCACGGTGATCGCCATCGGATGGAACATTTTTCCTTCCACGCCGGTGAGCGCGAAGATCGGCAGGTAGACCGCGGTGATGATGCCCAGGCCGAACAGGCTGGGCCGGATCACCTCGGTGGTCGCCGACGCAGTGGCGTCGAGCCGCTCTTCATCGGTCAATGCGCGCCCGAGTGCATGCTGGAGTTCGCCGAACCGTCGCAGGCAGTTCTCGATGATGATCACCGCGCCATCGACAATCAGGCCGAAGTCTAGCGCGCCCAGGCTCATCAGGTTGCCGGACACGCCGCCGCGCACCATGCCGGTGAGCGTGAACAGCATCGCCAGCGGAATCACCGCCGCCGTGATCAGCGCCGCGCGGACGTTGCCGAGCAGCACGAACAGCACCGCGATGACCAGCAGCGCGCCTTCGACCAGATTCTTCGCGACCGTGGTGATCGTGCGGTCCACCAGCGCCGTGCGGTCGTACACCGGATGCGCGCTGACGCCCGGCGGCAGGCTGCGTGAAGCCTGCCGCAGACGCTCGGCCGAGGCCTGCGCGACATCGCGGCTGTTGGCGCCGATCAGCATGAACACCGTGCCCAGCACGACCTCGTGACCATTCTGCGTGGCCGCGCCGGTGCGCAGTTCCGCACCCTCGCCCACGTCTGCCACATCGCGCACGCGAATCGGCACGCCATCGCGGCGATCAAGCACGATGTCGCGGATGCCATCCAGATCCGCCACCTGCCCCGGCGCACGCACCAGCAGTTGCTGGCCGTTGCGTTCGATGTAACCCGCGCCGACGTTGCGATTGTTGGCGGCGATCGCCTGGGACACGTCCTGGAAGGTGAAGCCCAGCGCCACCAGACGGGCCGGTTCGGGCGTGACATGGATCTCCCGCGCATGTCCGCCGATGGTGTTGACCTCGGTGACGCCGGGAACGCGGCGCAACTGCGGACGGATCACCCAGTCCTGCAGGGTCCGCAGATCGGTCGCGGTGTACGAACTTCCGTCGGGTTTTCGGGCATCGGGCGCGGCGTCCACCGTGTACATGAAGATCTCGCCCATGCCCGTCGTGATCGGACCGAGTGTCGGCTCCAGCCCCGGCGGCAGTTGGTTCGCAATCTGCTGGATGCGCTCGGCGACCTGCTGACGGGCGAAGTAGAGATCGGTGCCGTCGCGGAACACCACGGTCACCTGCGACAGGCCGTAACGCGAAATCGAACGCGTGTAGTCCAGGTTCGGCAGCCCCGCCAGCGCCGTCTCGATCGGGAAGGTCACGCGCTGTTCGGATTCCAGCGGCGAATACCCGGCCGCCTCGGTGTTGATCTGCACCTGGACGTTGGTGATGTCCGGCGTGGCGTCGATCGGCAGCCGCGAGAAACTCCAGCTTCCCAGCGCGACGAGAGCCAGCGTCAGCGCAAGCATCAACCCGCGGCGCGCGATGGCGAAGCGGACGATGTTTTCCAGCATGCCGCGCCGGCCGATGGCGTCAGTGCTCATGCGAGGCCCCCGATTTCTCGATATCGGCCTTCACCACATAGCTCTGCTCGATCACCACCGACTGACCCTCTTGCAGGCCGGAGAGGATTTCCACCTGCGTCGCATCGCGTTTGCCCAGCGTGACCGGGCGCGCTTCATGGATGTCGCCGACCCGGACGAACACGACATCGCGACCGCCCAGCGTCTGCAACGCGGACAGCGGCACGACCCGCGCCGCCGGCGTGCGATCGACGGTGATGCGCGCCTTCACCGCCGAACCCGGCCGCCACAGGCCATCGCGATTGGTCAACGTGGCGCGTGCGACGGTGCTCTGGCTGGCGGTGGCGGTGCCGGGCAGGACGCGCTCCAGCGTGGTCTCCGCGGTGACGCCATCGCTCATGCGCGTGATCGTCACCGGCACGCCGGCCGTGATGTGCTGGGCGTCGGCGCCGAAGATGTGCAGATCGACCCATAACGTGGAGAGATCCGCCACTTCGAACAGCACTGCGCCCTCGCCCGCCATCGCGCCCACGCTGGCCTGCCGTGCGAGCACGACGCCGGCGATTGGTGATGTCACCGGATACGTCGTCAGGCTGAGGTTGCTCTCCACCGTCGCCAGCGTCTGGCCGGCACGCACCGTGTCGCCCACGTTCACCGCCACGCGCCGGATGGGGCCCGGAAAGCGCGCGGTGATGCTGGCCGCACGCCCTTCCACCGACGTCAGCAATCCCTGCACCTCATGCGCGTCGGCAATCGTGCCTGGCCCGACCGGCATCACGCGCAGGCCGACATCGCGGGCCGCCTCGGCATTGATGGTCGTGCGGCCTTCGTAGCTTTCATACGTCCATGTCAGCGGCCTGTCCTGCACACGCGCATTGACCTGGACATCGAACGAGTGCGGTTCGGCGACTTCCGTTGCCGCACGCAGGCTGCCATCAGGCTGCGGAACCAGACGATGAACTTCGCTCGCGCCGCCGAGCCGCTGCAGCCGCACTTCGATCGTGCCGGACTGCGGCGGCAACGGCTTGCCATCCTGATACAGCCACGCCTGCAAGCGCGGCGGCGTGCCGTCCTCGGCGATCTTCAGTTCGACGGCATAGCCGGACTGCGCCAGCAGGCGGCCGCCGTGTGCGCCGGTCGCTTCATCGCCGTGATCGCCCCGTGCAGCGCCGTCGTCGTGCGCGTGGTCGCCGGCCTCGGGTTTGCCGCAGGCCGACAGGAGGAACATCATCGCGGCAACGCTCAGGCTTCGGATCATGGTTCGGTTCCTCCGGAGATGGATGCAGGGCCGTCGTCCAGCAACGACGTGCCGGTCAGGCGCTGCAGTTCGATCAAGGCGCCGTGTGCGTCCAGCGCGGCGTCGAGTTGCTGTTTGCGGGCAGCGGTGGTTTCCGATTGCAACTGCGCCCATTCCAGATAGCTGATCGCGCCGGCGAGGTAGGCACGTTCGGCCGCGGCTTCGGCTCTGACCAATCGCGGCACCACGTCATCGCGCAGGCGCACGACTTCCTGCTGCGCGATGCGATAGCGCCCGTGCGCTTCGACCAGCGTCGAGTACAACGCGATGTCCAGGGATTCCCGTTCGATGCCAAGCGATGCGAGTTCGGCTTCCGCCACACGGATGGCCGGCCGCGCCCGCGCGGACGCGCCCAGCGGCATGGACACCGCCGCGACCAGCCCGACGTCGTCGCCCTCCTGGAAACCTCGCACGCCGATCGACCAATCGATATCGGCGCGTGCTTCGCTGCGCGCCAGCTGCAGCCGCGCCTCGCGCACGCGCTGTTCGCTGGCGAACTGTTGCAATTCCGGCGTGCGTTCCAGCCATGCCGATAGCGCCGGCAACTCGGCAATCCGCGGAAGCTCCGGCACCCGTGACGACGCAATCGCGAATGACGGTGCGCGCTCGCCCCACAGCGCCGCCAGGTGCTGTCGCGCTGCAACGAACTGATGTTCGCTGCGCGCAAGCGCGAGTTCGGCACGCGCCAGCGCGGCCTGCGCAGTGAGCACGACGGATTCCGGCGAGGCGCCGGCATCGAGGCGCTTGCGCGCGGCCGAAACGGTGCGCTTGCGTTGCGCGATATCGACCGCGGCCAGCGTGCGCTGTTCATTGGCCGCCACGACCGCCAGATAGCGGCGCGCGGTTTCGGCCAATAGGTCGAGCCTTCGGCTTTCACGCGCGATGGCCCCGGCATCGATGCGCGCCTGCGCCAGTGCCTTGCGCGCATCCAGCTTGCCGCCGCGTTCGAACACCGACGCCAGACTGATGGTCAGTTCGGCACGCTCCAATCCGCGCGCCTGTCCCGATCCGAGGACGTTCTCGAGCTCCGCGCCGGCTGTCCACGCCGGGCGCAACGCCGCCTGCTCGCGTTCGGCCAGCAGCACGTCGTGCCGCGCACCGAACAGCCGCAAATCGGGATGGGTGGATGCGACCCGCGTGAATGCCTCGTCGAGGCTCAAGGGTGACGCGGATGCAGGCGATGACTGCGCGCGTGCTGGAACGCACGGCACGGCGCACATGACGGCCAAGGCCGCCACACAACGAAACCACATGGAAGTTCTCCGGACAGGAATGACGTAGGACGCCGGCAAGCACCGGCGCGTGGCGTCATGCGTCTATCGGAGGGCGGCTGTCGACGGGGTAGTGAGCGCTGATGACAGCGCAATGCACCGGGGCCGGGCCGGCACGCGGCGGAAAGAACGGCAGCGACCGTGCAGGTTCCGCGACCGTCGCCGGCGCATGCATGCAGCAGTCGCCACAGGCAGGGTTGTCACAGCAGTCGCCCGGCTCGCCGGGCTGCGAGGGGGCTTCCGTACCGGCCCCACCGTCGAGGGCGGCGCGGGCATCTTCCACCTCGCATGCCAGCACCAGCACCGGCTGAAGGCACACGCCCACCAGCAGCATGACCATCAAGGCCAGGCGTAAGCAGGCAAGCACGGGCGGGCAACGCAGCATGGCGCGCAACATAGCCAAGTTGTGTCGCGTTACACAATTCCTTCCGGTGGGCCGCCCTGCGGTCGCGCATTGCCGGGCGAGTGGCTGGGGCGCAAGCGTTCGGTCTGCGCAACAACATTCCTGAAAAAGCCAGTTCGGGTTGTGGCTACGCATGCGCGCTGATACGGCAGCGGGTGGCAATGACACAGCGGCAGAACGTCAAACGTCGCTGCTCGGCTGCACAGCGTATCGGCTGAGATCTGTTCGTCGCTTTGTGGTGGGTGTTGCACGAACGCGCCACGCGGCCCGAATGCGCTTCGCAAGACAGAACGTTATCTGGAGTCAGAACCTCTTCGTGCGCCTGGCAAGCATTGATGCGGGCGGACACGACCACTGCAAATCGCGATGTCTGCGGCAGCACGACACTCATGCAATTCAACAGTGCGCAGAAATCGACATTCAGTACTAATACCTATCCAATCGAATCTCGCAACAGAGCATCACGAAACTACGAATTCACATATCTCGAAAACATGAATTGCAGCAGCTCGAACAACCAAAAACATAATGTGCTTGAAGCCACAGATGACGTATCCTAGCCATCGTTTCTCCGGCAACATTATTTCGACATGTCGATCCAAATCCTACTCGCGGACGACCATCCGGTTGTATTGATGGGCGCGCGGGCGATGCTTGCGACAACGGGCATCGGTGAAATCGCCGGAGAAGCGCGCTCACCGGATGAAGTGTTTGCGGTGCTGGACAAAATCACTCGCGATGTTCTGGTGACGGACCTGTCGATGCCCAACGGTGATTTGCCGGACGGGACGCCCTATATCCAGCTGCTGCGACAACGCCATCCACTTCTACCGATTGTGGTCATGACGATGATCGGGAACGTAGGCATGCTGGATCACCTCAGCAAGCTGGGCGTACTCGGGCTGGTGGAAAAAGGTGCGGACCTGACTACCTTGCCGCAGGCCGTGATGTCCGCCGTCGCCCGACGGGCCTACATCTCCCCTACCCTGAAGCAACAGATCGACGCGCATCGCCAGCTGACGCCGCGTCGCAATCGACAGGCGCTTTCCCCGCGCGAATCCGAAGTCATTCGATTGCTGACTTCCGGCATGAACGTCAGCCAGATTGCGGAGAAGCTCGACCGCAGCCTCAAGACCGTCAGTCGGCAGAAGATGAACGCCATGCTGAAGCTCGGCGTCACGAACTATTCGGAACTGCATGCCTACGTGCGCGAGCACGAGCTGTTCTGACCATTCGTCCATCCTGAAATGAACACGGGCAGGCGCATTGACTGCGGCCTGCCCGTTTCAGCAGCACTTTCGTCAACCGTCAGCGACTGAGCCAGTCGCGCAACATGCCCGCTCCGGCATAGCCCTTCACGATGGCGTTGTATCCGTCGAACCGGCTGGTGATCTCGGCGACCTGGTTGGCGTAGAACTCGTTCTCGGCACTCAGCACGTCAAGCAACGTGCGGCGGCCAAGGTAATGCCATTGCTGGAAGAACGCGCGGCGGACGCGATCGTTCTCCACCGCAAGATCGCCGTAATCTTGCGCACGCTCCAGCAGGACCCGGGCATCATGCTGCGAGGTCCGGATTTCATACTCGATGTCCAGACGGACCTGTTCGGCCTTCTGGCGGCCGGCTTCCGCCCGGGCCAGCGCCGCCTGGCGTTGCGCACGCAAGGCCCCGCCACGGAACGCACCCCAACTGAGGGAAAGGTTTGTCTGCCACGGCTGCGTGCGACCGAGTGCATCTTCCGCGGTGGTCTTCTCCACCACCCAGTTGACCTGCGGATACGCCGAGGACTTGACCGCCTTTGCGTTCGCTTCCGCCGAAGCGGTTTCGTGGCGTGCCTGCTGGATCTGCGGGTGCTGCTCCAGCGCGGCCATCAAGGGTTCATTCTCGGAGGGACGCATCTGCCACGTGGCGGTGTACGCACGCGGATAGGGACCTTCCCCCGCCAGCTTCCTCAACTGGATTTCAAGATCGACGATGCGCGCAAGGGTCGCTTCATGTGACGCCGACGCCTGCAGGAGACGCGCCTTGGCCTGGGTGAACTCGCTGCCCCGCCCACCGTCGACCTTCACGATTTCGCCAAGCATGTAGACCAGCGCGGAGATGCGGTCCATATGGGTCTGGCTGGCCTGCGCAAGCGTGCGTGTTTTTCGATCTCGATGATCAATGCGGCTGTCTGTGCCGATACCGCATCCACTTCAGCCTGGAAGCGGAACTGCGCCGCCTGCGACATTTCGTTGTAGCTGGTAATGGTGTTCTTGAGGCGGCCAAAGTCATACAGCGGCGTGACGATCTGGAGGTCAACTGCCGGACGCAACGCCGGATTGTCGTCGTCATCCTTGCCGATCGCATACGAACGCGTGCTGGAACTCACGTCCACACGCGGCCAGCGCTGGCCTTTCACCGCTTTGGTGTCCGATTCGCTCGCGAGGTATTCAGACCACGCCTGTTGCACACGCGGGCTGTTGCGGTCTGCGGCTTCCACCGGCGGGCGCAGCAGAGCACGCACCGCGGTCTCGTCCATCGAACCCTCGTTCCAGGGCGCCAGGCTGGCACTGCTCGAATCCTCGAGCCAGTCACTGGAAATCCGCGATGCGCCGTTCTTTTCCGGCGAGGGGATCGAGGAGAGCCGTATATCGAGCGGTTCACGGGCTTTGGCCGGCGCCACCGTCGCGGGAAGAGTGCCGGGCGGCACGCCGGGCGCCGCAGGACGAGACTGCGTCGGTGCGGCGGGAACGGCAGAAGTGGCGGCTGCCGTCCCGGACAACCAGGAGGCGGCGCCCGCCGTAAAGGTCGGCTCGGGCGCGCGTCTGCTATCGACGCTGACCGTCGTGGCGGCCTCACGCGCAGTCGCAGGCCTGGTGTCCACCAGCACCGGCTTGCCCGATGTTGTGCCCGACCCGTAAGCGACGGGAGTGCTGGCAGCGTGCACGGCAACCGACGTGGACACCGGCTGGGATGGCGGGGTCGACTGCTTCGGCGCCATCGGTGCAGTGAGTGCGTCCGGCAGCTTCACGGGAGCCGGTCCCGTACCCGCGGATGCGGTCGGCGCCGATGGCTGATCATCGCGCGGCCTTCCGGGAGCAACGGCGACCCACGTGGCTGCCGTTGTGTTGGCGGGCCGCGTGGGTGCGGGCGCCATGACGGCTGTCACGGGTTGTGCGGCGGGTGCGGGATTTCGCGGCCGTGGCGAGCGCGCAAGGCCGGTGGGAACCGCGGCGGAGGCGCTATCCACCTGTCCAATCCGATCCGACCGGATGGTGTGTCGAACGCGAGCGAATCGCCATTCGAGTCCAGCGAGGCGGATTCACTGCGCGGACGTACGGAACCGGCTGGCGCCAGCGCAACGACGTGAGCATTGGAGGAACGCTGCGGAGCCGGCGCGCCAGCTGCCGCAGATTGACCCATTGCCGGAGCAGAGCTCCCAGCAAGGCGATGCGTTTCAGCGTGGGCAGAGCTCGAACGAGGACGACGCATACTGGCTGTGGCCAGCGGCGCCGCGGATGACACACTGACAGCCGAATCCAGACCCTGTGAATTCATGCGGCTGGCTGATTCCGCCAGAGCGGGACTCGGCGCGCCAATCTTCGTAGCCACGACGTTAGCGTCACGCAAGGCCGCTGCCCGCGCTACGGGAGCGTTCTGTACGGCGCTTCCGGCGTCGGCGGCCGCTTCGTTCCGCGACACCATGCGGGTGATGGCGCCGGCAGAGAACGAACTCCTTGCAGGCCGTTCCGAAAAATCAGCCGCAATGAGCTGCTGCGCGGAGCTTCGATGCGACAGATCGACCTCCGACAATTTCTGCGGAATCTGCTCCTGAGCGTTCACGTTTGCTGCCACGCCCAACGCAATCAGAACCGCCGTCGTCAACGCGAGTCTTCTCGGAAAATCGCCTGCGATCTGCGCGGCATCAATACACTGGTCAGTCATCTCAGCGCTCCCGGAAGGCTTCGCGAGCCCGGAACAACGGCTTCAACAGGTAATCCAGCACGGTCTTCTCGCCGGTCCTGATTTCAGCCGTCGCCGTCATGCCCGGAATGATCGGAAGCACCTTGTTTCCGGCACGCAGCGCGTTGTCGTCGGTCAGCACCATGACGCGGTAATACGTGTCATCGGGACGGCCGCTGGCGGCCTTCTGTTCGTCCTTCAAGGTGTCCGCACTGACCAGCTCGACCTTGCCCTTCAAGCCGCCGTAGATGGCGTAGTCATAGGCGGAGATCTTCACGGTCGCGGGTAGGCCTGCACGAAGGAACGCCACGTCCTGCGGCTTGATCTTGACCTCGACCAGCAACTGATCTTCCAGCGGAACGATTTCCATGATGCGTTCGCCCGGCTGGACGACGCCGCCCAGCGTGCGGGCGCGAATATTCTTGACCGTGCCGCGTACCGGCGCGGTGATCGTGCTGCGACTGACGATGTCCTTGCGACCGACCAGCCCTTCCTGGGTTTGCGACAACTCAAGCTCAATCTTCACCAGTTCCGCGCTGGCTTCCGCGAGGAAGCGGTTCTTGCGCTCGACAATCTGCATCTGCAGTTCGTTGGCCTGCCGGCGCATGCGCAGGAGTTCGACCTGGGACATCAGACCGCGATCGGCCAGCGGCTGCGCCATGTTGATCTCGCGCATGGCGAGGTTGTAGCTCGTCTGGGCCGCAGCGGTGCTTTCGGCCAGGGCGTAGCGACGTGCCTGGAACGCTCGCGTTTCCAGTTCGACCTCGGACGGAACCGCCCTCACGTCCTCGGAAAACTCGAGCGGCAGGCTGTATGCCTCGGCGCGCAGGCGCTGTGCAGTCGCCTTGAGCGCGATGTATTTGGTGTGCGCTTCGTCGTAGGTGGACTGCGCGCGGGTCGAGTCGATCTTGAGGAGGTTCTGTCCCTTCTCGACGATATCGCCCTCCTCCACGTACATGGCATCGATGATGCCGCCCTCCAGGCTCTGGATGACCTGCTCGTGGCTGCGGGCGACAATCTTGGCGTCGCCTCGCGTGATTTCCTCCACTCGAGCGAAGTACGCCCAGCACAGTCCCGCAATGACGAGGACGGCGATCGTGTACAGCACGATTCGCGTACCCGGAGTGCGCTGCGTCAACAGCGATTCGCGGACGTCGTCCATGAACGCGGCATCGGCCGCGCTGATTTCCTTCTTTCTGGAAAAGAGGCTCATGCCGCCTGCTCCTCGGCTTCAGTGGACGGCCCCTCGTTCTGGGCCGAGTTCGCGCTCAGGCGTGCGAGCACTTCGGCTTTCGGTCCATCGGCAACGACGGCGCCGTTGTCGATGATCACGATGCGCTCGACCAGGGCCAGGATGCTCGGCCGATGGGTCACGATGACCAGCGAACCGCCCTTCGTCGCGCGATGAAGATGCTGGATGAAATGCGTTTCGGACTGCGCATCCATCGCACTGGTGGGTTCGTCCATCAACAGCAGGTCAGGCGCCGCCAGCAAGGTGCGGGCCAGGGAAACCAGTTGGCGCTGGCCGCCCGACAGGTGCTGGCCGTTCTCGCCCACCGGCAGATTGATGCCGGAAGGATAACGCGCCGGTCGATCGACTGTAAATTCGTAGTTCTGCTGAACTTTGATCTGCGCGCCACGCAGCCGGCATCCCGCGCCACCGGATTCCAGCGCGCGTCCCCACTTTCCTTTCAGCGGATCGTTTTTCGAGGCCGTTGCCATCGCCTCTGTCACATCGTTGCAACGTCCGAGCGCAGCGTGGCTGAGTGCCGATTGCGTCAACGGTCGATCAGCCAATCACGTGAGCTGCGCCGCGCGGCTCCCGCCCATCATGGTTCAAGGCGACAGGCGCAACCGGTGTTCGGTCTCGCCCGGAAGGAACGGCGTGGGCTGGCCTGTCACCCAGGCCGGATGGCCTGCGCCCCAGAACGGTGACAGCGGATGCCCGCTCTGTCCGCCCGGCATGTGGACGAGGCCATCAGCTTCGTGCCCCGGGGCCACCACCATGCGCTGGCTCGCGCCGAAACGCGGCGCGGACACACGCGGCATTGCAGCGTCACCCGCCAGGGCGTCTTCGGGCATGCACAGCATGCGCTTGAACATCCGCGGCAAGCCGGCTGCCATCGGATGACAGATGTGGGCCTTGTTCTCTTCGCCCCAGTTGCGCTCGGCGAGTGCTGCGCCGGGCCCGCCGTGGGTTTTGATCACTTCACTTGCCGCGCTCTCCAGCAAGGCATCCCAACTTTCGAAGTGCGCCGGAAGCAGATGCGCAGGCCGCTGCTCCAGCATCGGCCAGACCACGCCTTCAAGCTGAGGCACCGCCGGCATCGCGAAACCTGATCCCAACGCCGACTGTGCCGGCGCGGTGAGTCCATGCGCGATGCGCGAATGCACGGCGAGCCTCCACGCGCGGACCAGGCGATAGCTTGTCGATTGAGGAATCGCGCGCCCTTCCCACCGGCGTGATGCGTGCGCCAGCTCACGCAGTGCAGGGCCGTGCTTTGCCTCGGCCTGCAGCAATCGCCACCAGCGCTCCAGAAACAGCGCGCGGTCATCGAGTTGAATCGCAAGCAGATCGCTTTCGGCGAAATGCTCGCGTGCGAAGAGACGATCGCGGATCTGCCTGGCGCGTGCGCCGAGTGCGTAACCGGCATCGCCTGCCTCGTCCAGCGCTTCAGCGTCGAGTACGCGATTGTTCGCCGTCCAGAGGCGTTGCGATGGCGGTCGCAGCAGGTGCGGCGCGCCCGAGGTCGTGTTAGTCCACGCAGCGCATGGAGGCCGTGCGACTTCGCGTGCGTTGCAGGTGCCGGCCGCCCGGGCCGGGCGCGTTCCCACGAGTCGCCAGCCGATGGCTCCATGCGAATCGGCCACCATCAGGTTCTGCGTTGGCATCCCGATGCGATCGGCGATGGCGAACGCGTCTTCCACGTCCGCTGCATGGGCAAGATCCGCCATCTCCAGATTGAGGGCGCCGGGCTGGTGCGCTGTCCAGCGCAACGCCAGCAGCGCTTCGCCTTCCTCGTGCATCACCGGCCCCCACGCGACCTCCCGCACGACGAAGCGTTCGGACACGTGGCCGGCGATCCGGATTTCCTCCTCGAACCGGCGAACATCCGGCGAGGACTTCGGCACGGCAAGCCAATCCACCGTGTCGATGTAGGCGTTGGTGAAGCCCCAGGCGACATGGCCGTTGCTGCCGACCACGACCGCCGGCAGGCCGGGCAAGGTGAAGCCCGACACATCCACGCGTCCGGCCTGCGCCTGCGCATGCGGATATCGAAGGCGTGCACGGAACCAGAGATTCGGTGCGCGCAGTCCAAGATGCATGTCGTCGGCGAGAATGGCGCGGCCATCGGACGTCAGCGCGCCGGACACCGCCCAGTGATTGCTCCCCGGCGCGAGCGATTCGGACACGGTGACGTGATCCGGCCCGTCCATCGAAGGCAGCGTCCGCAGATCAACTTCATCGGCGCGCGGCAGGATGGCGTTTCCGCGCGGAACCCCGAACAGCGGCGCATCCCATTCGGTACCGTCGCGACCGAGCAGCGCATACAGCGCGGGCGGCAGATGCGGCTTGATCCGCGACATGGCCAGTTCGCGGGCGTTGCGCGAATCCTGCAGCTCGAAGTACATCGCGTAGCCGACCAGCGCCGAGTCAGCCATCTCCCAACGACGCGGTGTCTGGCGCAGCAATACGTACGGCCACGGCCGCACGGTCAATGCCTGCAAGCCCGCGTTGACGCCATCGGTATACGCCTGCAATTGCGCGCGGTGCGTGCCGGTGTAGTCGTCGATATGCGCGTTGACGCGGGCACGCAGTCGATGGACGCGATGCTGCCGGTCCTGCTCAAGTGCGATCGGTCCGAACAGTTCCGCCAGCTCACCGGCAGATCTGCGCCGCAACAGATCCATTTCGAAGAAGCGTTCCTGCGCGTGCACGAAGCCCAGCGCGCGGGCCATGTCGGTTTCGCTCGCCGCATCGATCGTTACCACGCCCAACGCGTCGCGCTGGATGCTGACCGGCGCCGACAGACCCGGCAGATCGGCGCGACCGTCCAACTGCGGAAGACTCCCGCGCAGCAGCAACCATCCCGACACCAGGACGACGACGACCAGCAACGACAGCCATGTCGCCAGACGGCGAAGCCAGGACGGCGCGGATGATCCTGGACTTCCCCTACCCGGCACGGCGACCTCGATTGCGAATGCGTGGTGCGATGAGCGCCGGCCGAGCATGGCAAACGCCGGACCGCGAACGCGGCCTGTTCAGGATGATACGGAGATTGGCCCGCGCAGCGGACGGACGGAGCCCGTCTCATTCCCTTGAAGCACCGGGCCGACCTGCGGTGCTGCGAATCGGGAGCCTCATTGATCTGGATCAGGGGGCCAGCCAACCGGCTCCCGTAGGCTGCCGGGATGCCTATCCGCCTCCCTTTCGAAAACACCGCCGCCGACGCTGACCGCAGGATGCTGGATGCCTGCTTTCTCGGCCCCTACGGCGAGAACGACACCCTGCTGGAGAAACTGATGCTCGAGTTTTTCCGCGATCACGTGCACTGGCGCCGCAACTTCCATCCCGAAGATCCTCCGGCGATTCCGACCGCGGCCACCCATCATCCGCGGTACCAGGCGTTCGAGGCGCGCACCCGCCATGAGTTGCACCAGCTCTCGGCCGCGCTGAAGCAGTCCGTACCATTCCACAGTCCGCGCTACATCGGCCACATGGCGTCCGACCTGCTGTTGCCCGGCCTGGCGGCGCAGATGATGACCCTGCCCTACAACCCCAACAACGTGAGCGAGGACGCCGCGCCCGTCACTGTCCAGCTGGAAGTGCGTGTCGGCCTGCAACTGGCGCGCATGCTGGGATTCCCGTCGGACCCGGCGCAGCCGGCGTGCGCAATGGGCCATCTGTGTTCCGGCGGCACCAGTGCGAACTACCAGGCCCTGCGGCTGGCGCTGGCGCGCAAGGCGTTTCCGGTCGCCTTGCGCGCGGCCGGCGTCCCGATGGACGACTTGCCCGAAGACGATTGGCAGGCCTTCAACCTTGGCACCACGCAGGACATCGCGCTGTACGGCCGCTGGCTGGAATGGCTGGGCCAGCAGGATGCACAGGAGCGGCAGCGCTGGACGTCGCGCGTGGAGCAGCAACGCGTCGAACACCTGGGCCTGGCGGGATTCCTCGCGGCGCATCCGCAACTGCAGGTGCCGCGCGTGCTGGTCCCGATCACCGCACACTATTCGTGGAGCAAGGGCATGAAGCTGCTCGGCCTGGGCCGACAGCAACTGGAACTGGTTCCGACGCTCGACATGCGGCTGGACGCCGACGCGCTCGACGCGACGATCCGGCGTCTTGAACGGGAGCGCGTTCCGGTGCTCGCGGCGATGGCCGTACTGGGCAGCACCGAATACGGCACCATCGATCCCATCGATGCCGTCATCGCATCACGCGACGCTGCGCTCACCCGCGGGTTCGGCTTCAGCGTGCACGTGGACGGTGCGTGGGGCGGCTATCTCACCACCCTGTTCCGCAACGAAGACGGCAGCTTCCGCACGCGGGAGGATGTGCGCAGCGAGTATCGCGACTTCCCCAAGCCTGCCGTGCATCGGGCGTTCGAAGCCCTCGCGCGGGTGGACTCGGTCACCGTGGACCCGCACAAGCTCGGTTACCTGCCCTACGGTGCCGGCGCCTTCATCTGCCGCGATCACCGCATCATGGGCCTGCTGTCCGAGCGCGCCGACTATGTGTTCTCCGATGGCGAACGCGGCGACTACCACGATCGCTACCGGCAGCTCGGCCAGTTCGTGCTGGAAGGTTCGAAGCCGGGCGCAGCTGCCGCCGCCGTCTATGTGACGCACAAGGTGTTGCCGCTGGATCACCGCAATTTCGGCCTGCTGCCAAAGCAGACCATCCTCGCTGCGGAAGCCTTCTGCGAAGCCGCAGCCCGCTTTGCGGTCGATATCGCGCCTTGGGCACGCGTGCAGGTGCTGACGCCGCCGGACAGCAATCTCGTCTGCCTCGCCCTGAATCCGGCGGGCAATGAGGACCTGGCGTTCACCAATGCGTTCGTGCGCCAGCTTTACAACGAACTGCGTTGCGATCCCGGCCGCCCCGTGCAGGTGAAGCAGTTCTTCGCATCCATCACCACCGTCCGGCAGTCCATGGTCGGCGCGCAGCCGCTCCATGACGTGCTCGTTGGCCTGGGCATCGAGCCGGCAACGCTATCGGAAGAAAGCGGCGTGGATCACCTCGTGATCCTGCGCCACACGCTGATGAATCCTTATCTGCTCGACGTGGAAAATGGCATCAGCTACATCGCGCGCTACTTTGAACATCTCGGCGCGCATCTGCGCTCCGAGATAGCGCCGCGCATGGCGATGCGCGCGTGACCGGAAAGGCGTCACCCGCGAACCACGGGTGACGCCGATGCATCAGCGGATGCGGGAAAAGACCAGCGATGCGTTGGTGCCGCCGAAGCCGAAGCTGTTCGACATCACCGTATCGAGCCGGGCGTCGCGGCTTTCGCGCAGGATGGGATACCCCTCGGCCGCAGCATCCAGCGTATCGATGTTGCGCGAACCCGCCATGAAACCGTCGTGCATCATCAGCAGGCAATAAATCGCTTCATGCACGCTGGCGGCGCCCAGCGAATGCCCGGACAACGCCTTGGTGGACGACAACGGCGGAATGCCATCGCTGCCGAACACGCTGCGCACCGCTTCCAGTTCGATCATGTCGCCCAGCGGCGTCGAGGTTCCGTGCGTATTGAGATAGTCGATCGGGGCATCGATGCCTTCCATCGCCATCTGCATGCAGCGCACCGCGCCTTCGCCTGAAGGAGCAACCATGTCCGCGCCATCGGAGGTCACGCCATAGCCGGCAAGCTCGGCATGGATGCGCGCTCCGCGGCGCACGGCGTGTTCGTAGTCTTCCAGCACCAGCATTCCGCCGCCGCCCGCAATCACGAAGCCGTCGCGGTCCGCATCGTAAGGCCGTGACGCATGCGTCGGGTCATCGTTGCGTTTGCTGGACAACGCGCCCATCGCATCGAACATCATTGTCAGCGCCCAGTGCAGTTCCTCGCCGCCGCCGGCGAACACGATGTCCTGCCGGTCGCTGCGGATCAAATCCGCCGCTGCGCCGATGCAATGCGCGGACGTCGCGCATGCCGCCGACAACGAGTAGCTGTGCCCCTTGATGCGATAGGCCGTCGCCAGCGTGGCCGATACGGTCGAACACATCGTGCGCGGGACCATGTACGGCCCGACCTTGCGGATGCCGCGCTGGCGGAGAAGATCCGCCGCTTCGATCTGCCATTCGGCCGAACCGCCGCCCGAACCCGCAATCAGGCCGGTGCGAGGCTGGCTGATCAGCGATTCGTCCAGGCCCGCATCGGCGATCGCATCACGCATGGAGAGATAGGCGTAAGCCGCCGCATCGCCCATGAAGCGCTTCTGCTTGCGATCGATCAGTGCCTCCAGATCCAGTTCCGGCGCGCCGCCGACCTGGCTGCGGAAACCCAGTTCTGCATATTCCGGAATGTGGCGGATGCCGGAGCGGCCTTCGCGCAACGATGCCGATACCGTATCGGCATCGTTGCCCAGGCATGACGTGATACCCAGACCGGTGACAACGACACGACGCATCAGAAGCTCTCCGTCGAGGTGAACAGTCCGACCCGCAGATCGCGCGCCGTGTAGATTTCGCGGCCATCGACGAGCATGCGTCCGTCGGCCACCGCCAGCACGAGCTTGCGGTTGATGACGCGGCTGATGTCGATTTCATAGCTGACCCGCTTGGCGGTCGGCAGGACCTGGCCGGTGAACTTCACTTCGCCGGAACCCAGCGCGCGGCCGCGCCCCGGCGCGCCGATCCAGGTCAGGAAGAAACCGGTGAGTTGCCACATCGCATCCAGGCCCAGGCAACCCGGCATCA
Source organism: Pseudomonadota bacterium (assembly GCA_023419315.1). Lineage (GTDB taxonomy): Bacteria > Pseudomonadota > Gammaproteobacteria > Xanthomonadales > Xanthomonadaceae > Pseudoxanthomonas_A. The sequence continues at coordinate 9,242 of JAEZYE010000060.1, read as the reverse complement.
CCGGGTCGCCGAGGAAGTGGCATTTGAAGAACCAGAGGTCGGGGTGGATATCGAGTTCGGCCCGCACCATGCCCTTGCCATGTGCGCCGCCGTCATCGCGAATCTCGGTGATGCGGTCGAACATCAGCATCGGATCGTTGGGCAGACGTCCGGCCTCGGGACCGAACAATTCACCTCGGGCGCTGGCCAGCAACTGCTCCCGATCAAAAGACGCGCATCGACTCATCAGTCCATCCAGGTGTTAGAGGCGGTCAATAATGCACGCTTGTGAATACAACTGTATAGATTCAGATCAATTGATGTTCACCATACGGATGCGTAGGTAGACGGTACGGAACGCAGGGACGGGTTCGAGCCCCGTGCCGGCTGCTGGCGAATGAACGGCAGACCGCGTCCCAGACTGCCGCGTCAGGCCATCGCCCGTGATCTGCGCATGCGCCGTCGGCGATCTCTCGCGCATCGGCTCAGCGAAGCCTGGCCAACTCAGCGGCACGCGTTGAACACGGCGTCGTCGAGTTTTCTCAGCAACTCGAAATTGCGCTTCAGCCCGACGCGTTGAAGCGTTGCCTCCCGTCGCGCCCGGGCCGCGTCACAGGCTGTCGCGTTGCGCGCCCGGACGCGCGACCCGCTCGCTCCCGATGCCTTGTGACGCTTCGCGTTATGCGCGCGAACCGACTGGCGGTCACGCTCGATGCGCGCTTCGAGTTCCGCGCGTGCTTTTGCGTCCGCCTCGCCGGGCTCCGCAAGCGGCTGCCACTGCGTCTGCGTGCCCAGTCCATTGCCGCACGGCGACGACTGATAGGCCGGAACGCCATCCGCGCCGGTGCATTTGTAGATCGTCTGGGCGGATACGGGTGCACAGGTGAACACCAGCACCGCCACCCAAAGCCTGCCTTCCCTGGTCATGACTCAGCCTCCTTTCCTTGAAGGCTAAACGCCGACATCGCCGCGCGATGCCGGATTCAGGCTATCCATGTCGTCAGTCAAGGGCCCGCGCGCATGTAGGAGAACGCGTCCACACGCATGCGGGCAATCGTGATCAGGTCAGGCTCTCGCGAATGTGGAAAGCCGCGACGACGGCCGCACGCAGACCGGCCGGGGCCGCAGGCGTTCGGCCGTCGTGCGCGTCAGCCCTGCGGCACGCCCGTCATATCGGGCAGATGGTGCGCCACGCCCTTGTGGCAGTCGATGCACGTCTTCTTTTCGGTGCCAAGCCAGAGCTTGTGGATTTGCGCCGCGCGCGAGCCCTGCCGCGTCAGGTCCATTGATGAATAGTCATGGCAGTTGCGGCATTCCAGCGAGTCATTCGCCTTGAGCCGGTCCCACTCGTGCATCGCCAGCTCCAGCCGGTGATCGAGGAATTTCTCGCGGGTATCGATGGTGCCGAAAATCTTGCCCCAGACTTCCTTCGACGCCTGCATCTTGCGGGCGATCTTGTCGGTCCAGTTGTGCGGCACGTGGCAGTCCGGGCAGGTTGCGCGCACGCCGGAGCGGTTGGTGTAGTGGATGGTGGTCTTCAGTTCCTGGAAGACGTTGTCCTGCATCTCGTGGCAGCCGGTGCAGAACGTTTCGGTATTGGTGGCTTCCAGCGCCGTGTTGAAGCCGCCCCAGAACAGGATGCCGGTGATGAAACCGGCAACGGTCAGGAAGCCCAGGCTGTAGTGCCGGCTGGGCCGCCGCAGGGTGCCCCACAGCGACATCACGCGTGTGCGGGTTCGCTGCCACATGGCTTATTGCCCTCCCTGCGGCGCGGTCATCAGGCTGTCGATATCCTGGAAATCATTGCCGACCAGCACCGGCGCATCGGTCTGCACCACATGGCACTGGTTGCAGAAGTAGCGGCGCGGGGAAATCGTGGCGAGGAATTGATCGTCGCGATCCATGTAATGGGTCACGCTGACCGGCGGCGCCTGGAAGGTCGCCGCATTGGCGCGCGAATGGCACAGCATGCAGCGGTTGCTGTTCTTGTCGACCTGGTAGTTGTCGATTGAATGCGGAATCGTCGGCGGCTGCATCGGATAGTTGCGTACGCGCTTGATGTCGGCGTTCTCGACGTGCGCCATCGGCGGCGGCTCCGCCTCCTGATCCACCGGCACACCACGTCGGATGGCGTCGATCTGCGGACCGGCCGGCGGCGTATCGACTGCGGGAGCACGCACCTGCCCCGGCACCGGTGTGGCGATCGACGCCACGCGCGCACTGCCCTTGTGCTCGCCGAACAGCCATCCCGCGATGAACACCAGCACCAGCAGCGCGCCGGTCAATCCCGCGGCAATCCAGAGTGTCTTATTGCGCATGATCAATCTCCTTGCCCGCAGGTCAGACCGCCAACACCTTCACGGCGCACTTCTTGTAATCGGTCTGCTTGGAAATGGGATCCGTGGCGTCCAGCGTGACCTTGTTGATCAACTGGCCCGCATCGAACCACGGCACGAAGATCACGCCGGGCGGCATGCGGTTGCGCCCGCGGGTTTCAATGCGTGAGAGCATTTCCCCGCGACGCGACACCACTTTCACTTCGTCGCCGCGCTTGAGCCCGCGTGACTTCGCGTCGTCCGGATTCATGAACACCACTGCGGCCGGGAAGCTGCGATACAGCTCGGGAATGCGCATCGTCATCGAACCGGAATGCCAGTGCTCCAGGACGCGTCCGGTCACCAGCCACAGGTTGTATTCGTCGTCCGGCGACTCGGCCGGGGGTTCGTACGGCAGCGCCCAGATTACGGCGCGGCCGTCCTTGTTGCCGTAGAACTCGAAGCCCTTGCCGGGCTTGACGTAGGGATCGGCGCCTTCGCGATAGCGCCAGCGTGTCTCCTTGCCGTTGACCACCGGCCAGCGCAGGCCGCGCGCCTTGTGGTACTCGTCGAAGGGAGCCAGATCGTGGCCGTGACCGCGGCCGAACGCGGCGTATTCCTCGAACAGGCCCTTCTGCACATAGAAGCCGAACGCCTGCGATTCGTCGTTCGCATAGCCGGCTTCGATATCGGACACCGGGAACTTCTCGACGTTGCCGTTGCGGTACAGCACATCGAACAAGGTCTTGCCCTTGTATTCCGGATGCGCATCGAGCAGTTCGGCGGACCAGCATTCCTCGACGGTGAACCGCTTGGAAAACTCCATCAACTGCCAAAGATCCGAGCGCGCCTGCCCCGGCGCTTTCACCAGTTGGTGCCAGAACTGCGTGCGCCGCTCGGCATTGCCGTAGGCGCCCTCCTTTTCCACCCACATCGCGGCGGGCAGGATCAGATCCGCGGCCTGCGCCGTCACCGTCGGATACGCATCCGACACCACGATGAAGTTCTTCGGATTGCGGTAGCCGGGCCACGTTTCCTCGCGCAGGTTGGCGGCCGCCTGCATGTTGTTGTTGACCATCACCCAGTACGCGTTGAGCTTGCCGTCCTTGAGCGCGCGGTTCTGTTCGACGGCGTGGTAACCGGGCTTGGGATTGATCGTGCCGTGCGGAATCTTCCAGATCTCCTCGGCGTGCTTGCGGTGCTCCGGATTGGCGACCAGCATGTCGGCCGGCAGGCGATGGCTGAAGGTGCCGACTTCGCGCGCGGTGCCGCATGCCGAAGGTTGGCCGGTCAGCGAGAACGGGCTGTTGCCGGGCGTCGAAATCTTCCCGGTCAGCAGATGGATGTTGTAGACCATGTTGTTGGCCCACACACCGCGCGTGTGCTGGTTGAAGCCCATCGTCCAGAACGACATCACCTTCGTCTTGGGATCGGCGTACAGCTCGGCCAGCTTCTGCAGCCAGCCGCGCTCGACGCCGGTCATCTCGACGGCCTTGTCCAGCGTGTAAGGCTTGACGAACGCGGCGAAGGCTTCGAAGTCGATCGCTTCGCCGCCGTTGGCGTCCTTGGCGTTCTTCGCCTTCATTTCCAGCGGGTTGTCCGGGCGCAGGCCGTAACCGATGTCGGTGTTGCCGCGCTTGAACGTGGTGTGCTTGTTGACGAAATCGCGGTTGACCTTGCCGGTCTGGATGATGTGGTTGGCGATGTAGTTGAGGATGACCAGATCGGTCTGCGGCTTGAACACGATCGGGATGTCGGCCAGTTCGAAGCTGCGATGCTCGAACGTGGACAGCACGGCGACCTTGACATGCGGTTGCGACAGGCGGCGATCGGTCACGCGCGTCCACAGGATGGGATGCATCTCGGCCATGTTCGAGCCCCACAGCACGAACGCATCGGCGGCTTCGATGTCGTCGTAGCAGCCCATCGGTTCGTCCATGCCGAACGTGCGCATGAAGCCCATCACCGCCGACGCCATGCAGTGGCGTGCGTTCGGGTCGATGTGGTTGCTGCGGAAGCCGGCCTTCCACAACTTGTTGGCGGCGTAGCCCTCGAAGATCGTCCATTGACCGGAGCCGAACATGCCGACGCCGTCGCCGCCCTTTTCCTTGAGCACACGCTTGAACTGGGCGGCCATCACATCGAAGGCTTCGTCCCAGCTGACTTCGGTGAAGTCGCCATCCTTCGCATACACGCCGTTCTTCTTGCGCAGCAGCGGCATGGTCAGGCGATCGGTGCCGTAGAGCACCTTCGAAAGGAAGTAGCCCTTCACGCAATTGATGCCGCGATTGACTTCGGCATGCACGTCGCCGTGGGTGGCGACGACGCGACCGTTCTTCACCGCGACGTTGACGCCGCAGCCGGTGCCGCAATAGCGGCACGGTGCCTTGTCCCATTTCAGATGGGTGCGGTCCCCTTCGGTCACCAGGTTGCTGCCCTGCCCGGTCAATGGCAGGCCGGCAGCGGCCGCGGCGGTGGCGACTGCGCTCTGGCGGATGAATTCGCGACGAGTGCTCATGGGGAATCTCCGGATCCGTGGGGTGCGTCAACAAGGGACTCGAGCTCTTCACGAGGCTCGGCATGGTGGTAAACGAGCAGGACATTCAGCACGCCCGGCACGGCGCGCAGCATGTCGATGCGATCCATCAGCACATAGCTGTCTTCCGACTCGCAGAGCACGACGCTGCGCGTCTGGTCGCGAATGGCCATGTCCAGTTCGGGGTGCGTATCGATGGCCTGTTGCAAGGCCGCATGCGCATCGTCGCGATGCTGTACGACGAAACTGGCGATGTGGACTTCGTTAAGCGCGGTCTGGTTCATGCGCAGGCTCCTTCCCGGAAATGCAGCGATACCGCACTGACCGGACATACCGCCACGCAGGCGCCGCAACCGGTGCAGGCGTCCGCGTCGATCTGTGCGGCCTTGCGGGCGCCGAGCGAAAGCTGGATGGCGCGCGTCGGGCAGACGTCGCGGCAACTGGCGCACACCACGCCGTGCGCCGGCAGGCAGGTTCCGGCGACCGTGGCTACATGCTGTTCCGCCGGGTTCTCGCGATGCAGGGCGCCGGTGGCGCAGGCATCGACGCAATCGCCGCAGAACGTGCACTCGCCGCGAGCGGGATCGAACTCGGCCCGTCCTTCGCGCAGCACCAGCACCTGCTCGGGGCAACGCGTCACGCAGTCGTTGCAACCGGTGCATCGCGTGGCGAAGGCGTCCGCGTCAGCCCAGGGCGGCAATACGCGGATACGCGCAGGAGCCTGTTCCGGCCCACGCCCGAACAGAAGTGCACGGCGCGAGAGGCGAGGCGTACCCATGCGTCAGTGACCCGACGGCGGGCCGGCGAACATCTGGAAGATCCAGACCAGGAACCCGTAGCCGGCGACGATCAGCACCGCGGTCAACGGGAAGATGACGAGCGTCAACAACAGGAACGCAAGACGTTCCTCTTTCTTGCCTGCGTTCGCGGGGCTGGGTGACGGTTCCATACTCACCTGGCGGCTTGGCGGGTTGCGATGACCCCGGAGCCTAGCACAATGAGTTTGTCGATTTTCGTGTGGGCAAATTCGGCAATGGTGTCATCCGCCGACGTTGCGCGCAGGCGCAGCGGCCTGCAATGCGTTCCACTGCTCCGGCGTATTGCAGTTGACCAGTTCGTCGCGCCACGGCGCGTCGTCCAGAATCCTGCATGGCAACGCATCCATCAGCGAACGGAAGGAACGCTCACGTCCAGGTCTCGCGCCTGTCGCGTGGACGATGCGTCGCGTCATGTCGTCGATGCGCAGCACCATCGGCAGTGGATGATCACGCAGCGCCGCGCATACGGCCGGCGCGGCGAGCAGCACGTCAAGCAATGACCTCGACAGGCGCGGCATGTCCACCGGCACCAGCACCCAGGTGCCGTCCCCAAGGTGTGGAAGCATCTGCGCCAGCGCCGACATTGGGCCTTCATCGGCATGTACGTCCGGGATGCCGCCGTATCCGGGATAGTTGCCGCTGATCACGACCTCGTTGGCGCCGGCCTGGCGCAGCAGGTGCTGCATATGGGACAGCAGGGGGCGCCCTTCCCAGTCGAGCATCGCCTTGTCCCGTCCCATGCGCCGGGAACGGCCGCCGGCCATGATCAGGCCGTTCCAGCCCGCATCGCCCGGTTTGTCCTGCTGCATCCCGCTTTTCTCCTGTCCTCATCTGCCCCGATCCGCGGAAATCCCCGGAAAACCGACTGCGGCGGCCGCTTCGGCCGGAAAAGCCCCGGCGCGCGGGCGGTCCGTGGAAGGTACGATAGCGCTCCGGTTCGTGGCCCCGAGTTGATTCAGGTCAAGGAAGCCGGCCCAGTCCCGGTCTAGTCTTGTGCCATGTCCGCTTTGACCTCCCTCTTCGATCCCGAGCTGTTGCGTCGCTACGACAAGCCGGGGCCACGCTACACGTCCTACCCGACCGCGCCCCAGTTCTCCTCGCAATTCCAGGAGAACGAGCTCCGGGAGGTGGCCGCCATCACCAATGGCGACCCCATTCCGCGCCCGCTGTCGCTGTATGTGCACGTGCCGTTCTGCACCAGCCCCTGCTTCTACTGCGGCTGCAACCGGATCATCACCCGCGAGAAAGTCCGCGGCGATGCCTACCTGACGCGCCTGTACCGCGAAGTGGCGATGATGGCGCCGCTGTTCGACCGCGACCGCGATGTCCAGCAGGTCCACTTCGGTGGCGGGACGCCCAACTTCCTGTCGCCGGCCCAGATCAACGAGGCCGTCGATGTGCTGCGCCGGCATTTCTCGTTCGCCCGCGGCCCCCGGCTGGATTGCTCCATCGAGCTGGATCCGCGCTTCATCACGCCGGACGAAATCGGACAGCTCGCCGATGCGGGCTTCAACCGCGCCAGCCTCGGCGTGCAGGATTTCGACCCCATCGTGCAGGAGGCGGTCAACCGCATCCAGAGCGTGGAGGAAACCCTCGCGGTCATCGAAGCCTGTCGCCGCTACGGCCTGCGCTCGGTCAACGTGGACCTGATCTACGGCCTGCCCAGGCAGAACCTGGCCGGCTTCTCGCGCACGCTGGACATCACGCTCGAAGCGCGGCCCGATCGCCTCGCCGTTTACAGCTACGCCCACCTGCCGTCGCTGTTCCGGCCCCAGCAGCGCATCAACGAAGCCGACCTGCCGTCACCGGAAGAGAAGCTCGAACTGCTGCATTGCGCCATCGAAAAGCTGGGCGACGCCGGCTATGTCTACATCGGCATGGACCACTTCGCGCTGCCCGGCGACGAACTGGCGATCGCGCAGCAACGCGGCGATCTGCACCGGAACTTCATGGGCTACACGACGCACGCTGAGAGCGATCTGATCGGCTTCGGCGTCAGCGCCATCAGCCATGTCGGCGCCAGCTTCAGCCAGAATCCGCGCGACATCGGCAGTTGGGAACAGGCCATCGACAGCGGCCGGCTGCCGGTCTGGCGTGGCATGCACCTGGACGAAGACGACGTCATCCGCGCCGATGTCATCCAGCAGCTGATGTGCCATGGCCGCATCGATTTCGAGCAGTTCGAGCGCCGACATGTGATCCGGTTCGCGGAATATTTCGCCGAATCGCTGCCGCGGCTCGCGCCGCTGGAAGCCGATGGCCTGGTGGAGGTTTCGGCGGACGCGATCCAGGCGACCTCGCGCGGGCGCATGTTGTTGCGTATCATCGCAATGTGCTTTGACCGTTATCTGCCCGCATCCGCCGAGCCCGCAACCATGCGGTTCTCGCGGACCATCTGAGACCACTCCTACTCACACATGAGCTCGCAGCTCGTCTTTCCCCGCACCGACGCAAGCATCCTCGCAGACGACGGGGACTCGTTGACGTTCTGCTCCACCTGCGCTTTCTCGCAGGCCTGCCTCAGTGAGGGCATGGACAAGCGATCGCTGATGGATCTGCACGTGCTGGTCGAGCATGTCGGGCCGCTGGCCCCGGGCGAGCATGTGTTCCGCGAAGGCGATCCGTTCGGCGCGATCGCCGCCGTGCGCGCCGGCACGGTGAAGACCTATCAACTGGATCGCGACGGTCACGAGCAAGTGCTCGGCTTCCATCTGCCGGGCGAAGTGATTGGCCTCAACGCCATCCACGGTGATCGTTATCCCTGCAACGCGGTCGCGCTGGATACGGTGATGCTGTGCCGCTTCTCGTTCCCGAAGATTGCGCTGCTCGCCACGCGCCTTCCAAACCTGCAGCAGCATCTGTTCCGCCTGATGAGCCATGACATCGGCGTGGCTTCGCTGTTCGCACGCGACAACAGCGCCGACGAACGCATGGCCGCTTTCCTCATCGGACTGTCTCGACGTCTGGCGGCGCGCGGGTTTTCGCCACGCCGCTTCCAGCTCACGATGTCGCGCACCGACATCGCCAACTATCTGCGCCAAGCGCCGGAAACCGTGAGTCGCGTCCTGCGTCGCTTCGAAAGCGAAGGCCTGCTGCACATCAAGCAGCGTGACGTGGAAGTGCTGGATCTGCCGCGCCTGCAGCAGCTGGCTTCGGCCGTCCTGCGCGACTGAGGGACGTCCCGCTCCGACGAGCGAACAGACGGACCGGTGTGTGGTCTGGCTTCATAAGGCACTGCGCTCAGTGCGTGTAAGGCGAATCTTCTGCTCGGCCTGGACCCTTCCAGCCGCCACTCTTCATTGCTGCCGGGCATGTCGGCGTGGACGAAATCCTTTGCCGCGTGCGCCTGCAGTTGCTCCTTCAGATCCGTGCCGTCGCCGGACAGCAGGCGGTAGATGGCACCGAGCGTGGGGCGTTCCGACATCGCGCCCGGCTCGCCGATCTCGCGAACCATCGCCGCATGCGCATCGAACAGATAGCCCGCCATCGCCACGAACGTGGAGCGCGCCATGTTGAGCCAGAACGGGTCCTGCCCCGCGCTTTCCTTGTAGAGGCAATCGGCGATGGCCTGCAGGTCGCTGGTGCGGAACGTGC